>JAZKDL010000408.1:0-5271 GCA_040387575.1 Pseudomonadota bacterium | reverse complement strand
TACATGGTGCGCAAGATGGAGATCAAGGAGCGCTTCTTCCGCGCCGTGCTGCCGATGGGCGTCGCCGTCGTGGTGGTCGGCATGCTGCTGCTGGCCGAGCCCGACATGGGCGCCTTCATGGTGATCGCGATCATCGCGATGGGCATCCTGTTTCTCGGCGGCGTCAACGCGCGCATGTTCTTCGTGATCGCCGCGCTGATGGTCGTCGCCTTCGCCGTGATGGTGATGACCAGCGAATGGCGCCGCGAGCGGCTGTTCGCCTACCTCGACCCTTTCAGCGAGGCACATGCGCTGGGCAAGGGTTACCAACTTTCTCATTCGCTGATCGCGATCGGCCGCGGCGAGATCTTCGGCGTCGGCCTCGGTGGCAGCGTCGAGAAGCTGCACTGGCTGCCCGAAGCGCACACCGACTTTCTGCTGGCCGTGCTCGGCGAGGAATTCGGACTGGTCGGCGTGCTGCTGGTGATCGGTCTTTTCCTCTGGCTGACCCGACGCATCATGCACATCGGCCGCCAGGCGATCGCGCTCGACCGCGTGTTCGCCGGGCTGGTGGCGCAAGGTGTCGGCATGTGGATCGGCTTCCAGGCCTTCATCAACATGGGCGTGAACCTGGGCGCGCTGCCGACCAAGGGTCTAGGCCTGCCGCTGATGAGCTTCGGCGGCTCCGCGATCCTGATGAACCTGATCGCGCTCGCGATCGTGCTGCGCATCGACTACGAGAACCGCGTGCTGATGAAGGGCGGTCGCCTGTGACGCGAACCGCACTCGTCATGGCCGGCGGCACCGGCGGCCACATCTTTCCCGGCCTCGCCGTGGCGGAGGCGCTGCGCGAGCGCGGCTGGCGCGTGCACTGGCTGGGCGCACCCGGCAGCATGGAAGAAAAGCTGGTGCCGCCACGCGGCTTCGCTTTCGAAACGGTCCAGTTCGGCGGCCTGCGCGGCAAGGGCGTGATGACGATGGCGCTGCTGCCGCTGCGCCTGCTGCGTGCCTTGCTGCAGAGCATCGCCGTGCTGCGCCGCGTGCGGCCCGACGTGGTGGTCGGCCTGGGCGGCTACATCAGCTTTCCGGGGGGCCTGATGAGCGTGCTGCTCGGCCGTCCGCTGGTGCTGCACGAGCAGAACTCGGTCGCGGGGCTGACCAACAAGGTGCTGGCCAGCGTTGCCAACCGCGTCTTCACCGCGTTCCCGAACGTGCTGAAGAACGCGCAGTGGATCGGCAATCCGCTGCGTGCGTCGTTCACCTCGCAGGCCGATCCGGCCATCCGCTTTGCCGGACGAAGCGGCCCGCTGAAGTTGCTCGTGGTCGGTGGCAGCCTGGGTGCACGCGCGCTCAACACCATCGTGCCGCAGGCGTTGGCACGCATCGCGCCGGCGCAGCGGCCGCAGGTCATCCACCAGAGCGGCGCCAAGCAGATCGACGAACTGCGCGCCAACTACACCGCTGCCGGCGTCGAAGGCGAGCTCACGCCTTTCATCGAAGACACCGCCCGTGCCTACGCCGACGCCGACCTGATCGTCGCGCGCGCCGGCGCCAGCACCGTCACCGAAATCGCGGCCGTCGGCGCAGCAGCGCTGTTCGTGCCTTTCCCGTTCGCGGTCGACGACCACCAGACCACCAATGCCCGCTTCCTGGTCGACGCGGGCGGCGGCTGGCTCGTCCAACAGACCGAACTCACACCTGAATTGCTGGCTGACTTGCTACAGACAACCGACCGATCCACATTGGTGGACAAGGCCTCGAAGGCCCAATCGATGAAGAAGACCGAGGCCGTCGAGGCCGTGGTGCGCGCCTGCGAGGAGCTTGCCAAATGAAGCACGCCATTCGACAGATCCATTTCGTGGGCATCGGCGGCGCCGGCATGAGCGGCATCGCCGAAGTGCTGCTGAACCTCGGCTACCGCATCTCCGGCTCCGACCTGAGCGACAGCACGACGCTGCGGCGCCTGGCAGGCCTGGGCATCCAGACCTTCATCGGCCACGACGCGGCGAACATCGCGGGCGCCGACGCCGTCGTCACGTCCACCGCCGTTCAGCCCGGCAACCCCGAGGTCGTCGCTGCACGCGAGAAGCGCATTCCGGTCGTGCCGCGCGCCATGATGCTGGCCGAGCTGATGCGCCTGAAGCAGGGCATCGCGATCGCCGGCACGCACGGCAAGACGACCACCACCAGCCTGGTGGCGAGCGTGCTGGCCGCCGCCGGGCTCGACCCGACCTTCGTGATCGGCGGCAAGCTCAACAGCGCCGGCGCGAACGCGCAGCTGGGCAGCGGCGACTACATCGTGGTCGAGGCCGACGAGTCCGACGCGTCCTTCCTGAACCTGCTGCCGGTGATGGCGGTCGTCACGAACATCGACGCCGACCACATGGAGACCTACGGGCACGACTTCTCGAAGCTCAAGAAGGCCTTCGTCGACTTCCTGCACCGCATGCCTTTCTATGGCGTCGCGATCCTGTGCACCGACGACCCGGCGGTGCGCGACATCGTCACGCAGGTGTCCTGCCCGGTCACGAGCTACGGCTTTGCCGAGGGCGCGCAGGTTCGCGCCGTCAATGTCCGCGCGGTCGGCACGCAGATGCATTTCACGGCGCAGCGCCGCAACGGCGTCACGCTGCCCGACATCGACATCGTGCTGAACCTGGTCGGCGAGCACAACGTGCTGAACGCGCTGGCCGTGATCGCCGTGGCGGTCGAACTGAACGTGCCCGACGAGGCCGTGCAGCGCGGACTGGCGGAGTTCACCGGCGTCGGCCGGCGCTTCCAGAGCTATGGCAACGTCGGCGTTTTGCCGGCGCAGGGCACCGGCAGCTTCACGCTGATCGAGGACTACGGCCATCATCCGGTCGAGATGGCGGCCACGATTGCCGCAGCACGCGGTGCATTCCCAGGGCGCCGGCTGGTGCTGTCCTTCCAGCCGCACCGTTACACCCGCACGCGCGACTGTTTCGAGGATTTCGTCAAGGTGCTGGGCACCGCCGATGCGGTGCTGCTCGCCGAGGTCTATGCCGCCGGCGAGGCGCCGATCGTCGCGGCCGACGGTCGCTCGCTGGCGCGCGCCTTGCGCGTGGCGGGCCGTATCGAGCCGGTGTTCATCGACCAGATCACCGCCATGCCGCAGGCGATCCTCGACAACGCGCGCGGTGGCGACGTGGTGATTTGCATGGGCGCCGGTTCGATCGGTGCCGTGCCGGCCAGGGTGGTGGAATTGGGCGGCGCAAGACCGCTCGCTGCAGAGCGCGTGACGCGCGAAGGACGGGTGCTGTGAACCCTCTGGATCCCAAGAGCTTCGGCAAGGTCGCGGTGCTGTTCGGTGGCACGTCGGCCGAGCGCGAGGTGTCGATGATGTCGGGCACCGGCGTGCTGGAGGCGCTGCGTTCGCGCGGTGTCGACGCGCATGCCTTCGACCCCGCCGAGCGCGATCTGGTCGAGCTGCGCCGTGAAGGTTTCGACCGCTGCTTCATCGCGCTGCACGGTCGCCACGGCGAAGACGGCACGGTACAGGGCGCGCTCGAACTGCTCGGCATTCCGTACACAGGTTCGGGCGTGATGGCATCGAGCGTGGCGATGGACAAGGTCATGACCAAGCGCATCTGGCTGGCCGATGGCCTGCCGACGCCGAAGTACGTGCGGTTGGCGGCCGATCAGCAGGGCCGTGAGCAGATCCGCGCCGTGCCCGACGTGCTCGGCTTGCCGCTCATCGTGAAGCCGCCACGCGAGGGCTCGTCGATCGGCGTGACCAAGGTCAAGGGCTATTCCGAGATGCAGGACGCCGTGACGCTGTCCGCAAGGTACGACCCCGATGTGCTCTGCGAGGAGTTCATCGAAGGCGACGAAGTCACCTGCGCGGTGCTCGGCAACGGCCTGGACGCCCGCGCGCTGCCGGTGGTGCGCATCGCCGCACCGGAGGGCGCCTACGACTACCAGAACAAGTACTTCACCGACGACGTGAAGTACCACTGCCCGAGCGGCCTGCCGGCCGACGAGGAACAGGCGATCCAGCAGATCGTGCTGGCGGCCTACCGCCAGATGGGCTGCCGCGGCTGGGGCCGCGCCGACCTGATGATCCGCGCCAGCGACCGCAAGGCCTTCCTGCTCGAGATGAACACCTCGCCGGGCATGACGACGCATTCGCTGGTGCCGATGTCGGCGCGCGCCGCGGGCATCGCCTATGAGGATCTCTGCCTGCGCGTGCTCTCGTTCGCGTCGCTCGATTCGAAAGGCGGCGTGTGATGGCTGCCGCGATCCCCGTCCCGTTCGACGTCAAGCTCATGAACGTCACCGCGAACATCGTGTTCGCGCTGTGCGCGTGCTTGCTGCTGGCGGCGGGCGCGTGGTGGGTGTTGCGGCAGCCTTTCTTCCCGATCGCGGCCATCAAGGTGGACGGCGAGGTCACACACAACAACGCCGTCACGCTGCGCGCCAATGTCGCGCCGCAACTCGCGGGCAACTTCTTCACGGTCGACCTGGCCCGCGCCCGCAAGGCGTTCGAGTCGGTGCCGTGGGTGCGCAAGGCCGTCGTGCGGCGCGAGTTCCCCAACAAGCTGCGCGCCACGCTCACCGAGCACGTACCGGTCGCGCACTGGGGCGACGAGGCGGAGTCGAAGCTGGTCAATGGCTTCGGCGAGGTCTTCGAGGCCAACGTGGCCGAGGTCGACGACAACCTGCCGCGCCTCGAAGGGCCGGACGACCAGGCCAGCCAGGTGCTGGGCATGTACCGGCTGCTGGCGCCGCTGTTCCGTCCCTATGACATCAACGTGGTCGAGCTCGGGCTGTCGAGCCGCGGCAGCTGGCATGTACTGCTGGACACCGGCGCGGTGGTGGAACTGGGCCGTGGCCAGAGCGAGCAGGTGGTCGAGCGGACCGAGGGCTTCCTGCGCACCGTGGGAGCGGTGGCGCAGCAGTACGGCCGTACCGTGGCGTCGGTGGAAAGCGCGGATCTCCGCCACAACCAGGGCTATGCGCTGCGCTTGCGCGGCGTGTCCACGGTCGTGGCCGATCCCAAGAAGAAATAAGCGAACTAGCGAGGACACTGCATGCCCAAAGAATACAAGGACCTGGTCGTCGGACTCGACATCGGCACCGCCAAGGTGATGGTGGTCGTGGCCGAGGTGCTGCCCAATGGCGAGCTCAAGCTCGCGGGCATGGGCGTGGCTCCGAGCAATGGCTTGAAGCGCGGCGTGGTGGTGAACATCGACGCCACGGTCCAGAGCATCCAGCAGGCGCTGAAGGAAGCGGAGTTGATGGCCGACTGCAAGATCGGCCGCGTCTACACCG
>JAZKDL010000407.1:0-5172 GCA_040387575.1 Pseudomonadota bacterium | reverse complement strand
GCTGCCCTGGCCCGCGCCGCCGCTTGTCGCGGACGAGGTCGATTTCTTGACGCCGGCCGCCATCTCAGCCACCTCTCGCGACAAGGGGTTGCAGCCAGCCGAGGCCCAGCAGCGCGGCGGTCGACAGCACCATCCAGCCCCAGACACGCGCCACCGGAATCGGCGAGAACGCCCAGATCGCCGCCGCGGCGTGGATGGCGAAGCTGAACTGCATGCCGGCCATGACCGAATCGGCAAGGCTGCCGGGCAGAACGGCGGCAAGGAAAATCGCGCCTGCCGCGGCCAGCGCATAGCCGCCGGCGACGGCGGCCACGACGCGCGACAGCGTCAGAAGCGCCGGCGGAACGGTGCGAAATCGGACGGTCGTTGGGGGTGTGGTGAGGTTCTTGGAGGAAGTGGTCATCGAGGCGCTCGCGGAGCGTCGAATCCGCCCCTTCCTGTTCATGACAAATGAGAACGGAAAAAGGGCCATTCGAGACGCGGATTTCCAAAAAAGCAGGCGCATGTGGCTCCGCCCCTCGGTGCAAGGATGGAGTTCAGCGCTGGACCTCGATGACGTGACTGTCCGACAACACAGTTCGCCAATACCTACAGCGCGACGCGGACACCCGTCGAACGATTGCCTTTCGAAGGCGGCTAAGGCGGGTGCCAATCAGCGCAGCGATGTCCGCCATCGGCAGCCGTCGTCACGCAGGCAGCATGAAAGGATCAGATCGATGAGCGATACCCCCAAGACCCCCAACACACCCGAAACCCCCGAAACCCCGCCCAAGGCGTTTGTCTTTCCAACGGCGGCCAATCATCCGGACACGCCTGACGAGCAGCCGCTGCCGACGGTTCTGGATCCGTCCGAGGAGGCGATCGATTCCGGCATCGAGGAGTCCTTCCCGGCGAGCGACCCGGTGTCGGTCACTGTGAGCAAGTCCGTCCTGCCAGGCAAGGACGGCATCGGCGAGAAGGCGGACACCCCGGCCGCTCAAAAGAAGCCGGGCTAGTGCGAGCGGGCCGGTGCGGCCGCCGCAACGGCCACCCTCTGAAAACCGTGCCGACCCTAGAACTTGTAGATCACGTTCAACAGCGCATTGCGCGGATCGCCATAGACGCCGGTGCCATACGAACCCAGGCCCGGCATGTACGTCTTGTCGAACACGTTGTTGACGTTCAGCGACACGCTCAGGTGGCGGTCGAACTCGTAGCGCGCCATCAGGCCGACCAGGGCGTAGCTCGGCTGCGTCGCGCGCCACATGTTGGCGTCGGACGTCTGGTAGTAGGTCTCGCTCTGCCACGACAGCGAGCCGCCGACGACCAGCTTGCGCCAGGCGCCCGGCAGGCGGTAGCTGGTATTGAGCTTGAACAGATGCTTCGGCTGGTTGGTGTTGACCGCGCTCAGGATCACGTTCGGTTGCTGCGGCTTCTTCGACGTGCGGAAGGTGTAGCCGGCGGCCAGGTTCCACGACGGCGTGATCTGCCCGGCCACTTCGAACTCGGCGCCCTTGCTCGTGATGCCGTCGACCGCCTTGTAGATCTCGTCGCCGGTGATCGGGTTGACAGCGACGTACTGCGCCGAGTTGTTCTGCTTGATGTGGAACAGCGCCGCGCTGGCGTTGAGCCGGCGGTCGAGGAACTCGCCCTTCACGCCGACCTCGGAGCTCTTGCCGGTGAGCGGCGCGATCGCGCGGTCGTCTGCGTCCTTGTAGTAGGTCTGCGGATGGAAGATGTCGGTGTGGCTCGCGTACACCGACCAGGTCGTGTCGATGTCGTAGACGACGCCCGCATAGGGCACGACCTTGGCGCTGATGTCCAGGTTGTCGCTCAGGCTCGTCACGCCGGCCAGGCTGGTGCTCCGGTCGCGCAGTTGATACCAGCTGGTGCGCGCGCCGACGATGACCGACAGCGCGTCGGTCGGCCGCAGCCGCACGGCGGCCGACAGGCCCTTCTCGGTGGTCGTGATGTTGCGGTCGCTGCGCTTGGGCGATGCCGGTTGCGCGATGGTGCCGTCCCACGTGTCGTAGTTCGGAACGCTCGTGAAGACCGAGGTGTGCAGCTCCGCGTCCTGGCGCTGGCGCGAGTAGCCGGCGCCGAGCATCAGCTCGTGCGTGCGGCCGCCCAGCGTGAACGGCCCGGTCAGCGCGAGGTTGAGCGCGTCGGTGGTCGACTCGGACGGCAGCGCGCCCGACAGCATGCGGATGCCGGCGCCGGTCGCGCGGTTCACGCTGCCGTTGTAGGCCGAGCCGTAGAACACGTCCTTCGACTGGTCGAGATGGCTGGCCGCGAGGTCGAGCTTCCAGCCGCCGCCGAACTCGTGCTTCAGGCTGCCGAAGGCCTGGGTGCTGTCGTTGTTCCAGTACGACCAGTTGGCCGCCGGATTGAACGAACGCGGGAAGTTGGTGCGCGTGCCGTCGCTGTAGAACAGCGGGATGTGGCCGAAGGTCGCGCCGTCGGCACGCGTCTCCATGTGGTCGACGCCCAGCGTCAGCAGCGTGGAGGGCGTGAGGTCGGCTTCGACGATCGCGTACAGGTTGCGCGTGTCGCGGCTGTAGCGGTCGACGTACGAGTTGGCGTTCTGCGCCGCGGCGACGATGCGCCCGCGCACGCTGCCGCTTTCGTTGAGCGGGCCCGAGAAGTCCGCCGTGCTGCGCACCTTGTCCCACGAGCCGACGCCGAGCGACACGCTGCCCGCGAACTCGGCGGTCGGCTTCTTGCGCACCAGGTTGAGCGTGGCCGACGGATAGCCCGCGCCGGTCAACAGGCCGGTCGCGCCCTTGACGATCTCGACGCGGTCGTAGATGGCGCTGTCGCCGATCGCGGTGGTGTATTGGTTCGACGTGTCGAGCGTGCTGGGCACGCCGTCGAACTGCAGGTTCTCGATCGCGAAGCCGCGCGCATAGAAGGTCGCGCGCTCGCTGTCGTTGCGCCCGACCGTCACGCCCGGCGCCTTGTCGAGGATCTCGGGCACGCTGATCAGCGCCTGGTCGTCCATCTGCTGGCGCGTGATCACGCTGACCGACTGCGGCGTTTCGCGCGGCGACAGCGCGAGGCGGGTCGCGGTGCTGGTCGATCGCGTGGTGTACGAGCCGGTGCCTTCGGTGGTGCCGTCGCGCGCGGCGGTGGCGGTCACGCGCACCTCGGCCAGCGTGGTGGCCGCGCCGGCCGTAGCCGCTGCGCTTGTCGCGGATGAGCCCGGCAGCGCCCGCAGCGCATAGCCGCCGCCGGCTGCGCGCACGGCGCCGAGGCCGCTGCCGTCGAGCGCCTGCGACAACGCCTGTTCGACCGTGCGGCTGCCGTTGACGCCGCGGCTGCTGAGGCCGTCGGTCAGCTTCGACTCGAAGGTGATAAGCACGCCTGCGTCGCGGCCGAGGCGGTTCAGCACGCCTTCGAGCGGGCCGGCGGGAATGTCGTACCGGCGCAAGCCGGCGTCGGCGTTGGCCGTCTGGGCCAGCACCGCTTGCGGCGCGAGCAGGCCGGCCGCGACGAGGCTGGCCGTGGTGCCGAGGCAGAGGGTTCGCAGGGCGAGGGAAAGCGGATGGAAGCGCGCCTTGCGGAGTGCAGAAGCGGGCCGGCCGTTGCGTTGCAGCATGAACGAATACCTTCGATGGTGGAGTCGACGAGAAGAAGAGAAAAAGGCGCGTCATCCGCGCCCTTCCTTTCCTTGACAGGCAACCCTGCCGAAACAGCTCAACTATTTTTTGGCGGTGTCGTTGCGCGCCGACCGAATCGTTCCGCGCCGACGGCGCAGGCCCACGCTGACCCAGTAGCGCGTGTACGTGTGGATCTCGACCGGCAGCGAGGAGGTCAGCGCGGTCAGCACGCGGTCGGTGTCGTCCAGCGGATAGGCGCCCGACACCTCGAGGCCGGCGATGGCCGGATCGCAGCCCAGGCGGCCGGGCCGGTAGCGCCCGAGTTCCGCGAGGAAATCCGCCAGGCGCATGTGCGACGCGACGAGCATGCCGTCGATCCAGGCGTTCGCATGGGCGTTCAGCGGGCCGGCCGCCATGGCCTGCGTACGCGTGAAGCGGCCCGTTTCACCGGCCTGCAGCGTGTGGCCGGGCGCCCCCGCATCGAGCGGTTGCAGCGCGACCGCGCCCTGCAGCACGCCGACGTCGACCGATGCGTCGTCGCGCTGGCGCACGGTGAAGCGGGTGCCGAGCGCGCGCGCCGTGCCGGCCGCGGTCTGCACGAGAAACGGTCGCTGCATCGCGTCGGCCGCGGTCTGCACCAGGATCTCGCCACGCACCAGCTGCAGCACGCGGCGCTCGGCGTCGAAGCGGATGTTGACGGCGCTGCCGGTGTTCAGCATCAGCTCGCCGCCGTCGGGCAGCCGCAGCGTGCGCCGTTCGCCGATGGCGGACACCTGATCGGCGGTCCAGGCGCGCCAGGGCGTCGATTGCCGCGCCACCAGCGTCGTGCCGCCCGCGACCACCAGCGCGCTCAGCAACTGAACGCTGCGGCGCCGGCGCATCGACTGCGGCGCGGCGCTCAGCGCGGCACGTGCGAGCGGCGTCGGAATGCCGGCCAGCCGGCCGCCGACGCTCTCGATGCGTTGCCAGGCGGCCTCGTGCGTCGGGTCGGCGTCGCGCCAGCGCTGCAGGCGCGCGTGCTGCACGCCGCTGTCGGCATCGTTCGCCTTGAGCGCGATCCACCATTGCACCGCCTGTTCCGCGATGGCGGGGGCGATCCGCACGATCTGCATGTCGCCGCCGGGCAGCGGTGTGGCGATGGTGTCGTTCTGCAGCGAAGCCATCGTCTATTCCGGGAAGAAGCAGCGCATGGCCGCCTTGGCCAGGTGCCGCTTGACGGTCGACAGCGAGATGCCCAGTTCGGCCGCGATCTCGGCCTGGCCCAGGCCTTCGAGCTGCGCGAGCAGAAAGGCCTGCTTGGCCTGCGCCGGCAGGCCGCTCAGGCGGCGATCGATTTCGATCAGCGTCTCCAGCACGATGAGCCGCGCCTCGGGCGAGGGCGCGACCGGCTCGGGCAGCAGCGCGAGCGCGTCGAGATAGGCCCGCTCGATCGCGCGCCGCCGCACATGGTTGATCAGCAGGTTGCGCGCGATGGTCGTGAGGTAGGCGCGCGGCTCCTGCACCGCATCGAGCCCCGGTGCGCGCAGCACGCGCACGAAGGTGTCCTGCGCCAGGTCGGCCGCGTCGAAGGCATTGCCGAGTTTCTTGCGCAACC
>JAZKDL010000406.1:0-10243 GCA_040387575.1 Pseudomonadota bacterium | reverse complement strand
GCGTCATCTTCGAGAAGTCGATGTAGGCGTTGCGGATGTCCGACTTGATCGGGCGCGTGGATTCGAGGATGTTGACGATTTTCATGGTCGTGTGTCGCGTGTTGGCGGTTGGAAGGGCTCGTCCCGTTGGCCGCCTATTGCGCGAGACGCCCCGCGATAATTCGCGATGGCGGAGGGCCTCGGGCTTCTGCATTTCTGCAGGGCGGTCCGGTTGAAGGGAAGGCCTGCATCTTTTTCCGCCGCGGCATCGGCCGTCCAATACCCGAATCGCATAGAACTATCCAACCGCGCCATGGGACCCGGCAACCGACCCCTCGACCTCGACTGGCTCGAAGACTTTCTGGCGCTGGCCGAGACCGGCAACTTCTCGCGTGCCGCGCAGGCGCGTGCCATCGCGCAGCCCGCCTTCAGCCGGCACATCCGCGCGCTGGAGGAATGGGTGGGCGTCGAGCTGTTCGATCGCAGTGCGCATCCAACCGCGCTGACGGCCGCCGGCAAGCGTTTCCATCCGCTGCTGCAGGAGACGCTGGCCGGCCTGGAGTCGGCCCGCACCGAGGCCCGCGCCGCGCACGAACTCGCCGCGGCCAGCCTGAGCTTCGCGGCGACGCACGTGCTGTCGCTGACCTTCTTCCCGCGCTGGCTGGGCAGCATCGAGGCGCAGTTGCCGCTCGGGCCGATCCAGACGGTATCGGACAGCTCGCAGGCCTGCGAAGACCTGCTGCTGCAGCGTCGCGTGCAGTTCGTGTTGTGCCATGGCCATGCCGACGTGCCGGGGCGGCTCGATGACAACGCGTTTCCGATGCGGCGTTTGAGCGGCGACGTGCTGATGCCTGTCGCGGCACCGGATGCCGACGGTGCACCGCTGCATCGGATCGGCGACGGCAGCGGCGACGACTCGCCGCCCGCCGTGCTCGCCTACAGCGAGGCGTCGGGGCTCGGTCGCATCGTGCGAGCCCACATGCGTGCAGCCGAGCGCGATACCGGTCGGCCCGCGCCGCCGATGTCGGAGGTCTTCACGGCGCACCACGCGGTGCTGTTGCGCACCATGGCCGTCGATGGACGTGGCCTCGCCTGGTTGCCGCTGAGCCTGGTCGCGGACGAACTGCGCAACGGCATGCTGGTCGACGCCGGGGCCGGTGCGTGGCAGGTGCCGATCGACATCCGGCTGTATCGCCAGCCGGCCGAGATGGCCGCCGCGGCGGAGGCACTCTGGCGGCTGGTTGCTGACGCCTGAGCGGTCAGCGATCTTCGACTCGTTCGACTCGTTCGACGCGTTCAACCGTCTCCCAGCGCGCCAGCCGGCCCGCGTGCATCACGCCGATGTGGTCGGCCATGGCGTGTGCCTCGGCATGGTTGTGCGTCACCAGCAGCGCGGTCTGGCCGGCCGCGCGCAGGATGTCGCGCACCTCGGCGGTGAGCCGCTCGCGCGTGCCGATGTCGAGGTTCGAGAAGGGCTCGTCGAGCAGCAGCAGCCGGGGTGAAGGCGCGAGCGCGCGGGCCAGCGCGATGCGCTGCTGCTGCCCCCCTGAGAGTTCGTGCGGATGGCGCTCGCCCGCATCGGGCAGGCCGACGAGCGCGAGCATTTCGGCCGTGCGCGACTGCTGGTCGGTGCGCGGCAGGCGCCGGAGCCCGAACGCGATGTTCTGCGCCGCCGTGAGGTGCGGGAACAGCGCGTACTCCTGGAACATCATGCCGACGCGGCGACGCTCTGGTGGCAGGTGCACGTCGGTCGAAGAAAGCAGTTCGCCGCCCAGGCGGATCGAGCCGCTGCGCACCGGCTCGAAGCCGGCGATCGCGCGCAGCACGGTCGTCTTGCCGCAGCCCGAGGGGCCGAGCAGGCAGGCGATGCGTCCCGCGTCCAGCGCGAGCGAAAAGCCGTCGACCACGGTGTGCGGTCCTGCGGCGGCGTCGTAGGCGATGCGCACGGCATCGAGGTGCAGAGCAGCGTTCATGGGTGTGTCACCGGGTCACCGGATCATGGGCGAGCTGGCTGCGCGCCAGCAGCAGTACCGGCAGCAAACCTGCGAGCACGATGCCGAGCGCGGCGATCGCGCCTTCTTCATAAGTGCCGCGTGCGGCTTCGGCGTAGAGCCAGGTCGCGAGCGTGTCGAAGTTGGCCGGGCGGAGCAGCAGGGTTGCGGGCAGTTCCTTCATCGCATCGACGAAGACCAGCAAGGCGCCCGTCGCAATGGCCGGCCGCAACAGCGGCAGGTGCACGCGGCGCAGCGTGCCGGCGGGGGTCTCGCCGAGCAGGCGCGACGCCTGTTCGAGCGAAGGCGGAATGCGTGCCAGCCCGGCCTCGATGCCGCCGATCGGCATCGCCAGAAAGCGGATCGTGCAGGCGACGACCAGCACCACGCCGGCGCCCATCAGAGGCAGGCCCGGCAGGCCGAGCGCTGCGGCGAGCGTGGCGTCGAAGGCCAGCGCGGGCGTGAGGAGGCCGATCGCAAGCACCGTGCCGGGTACTGCATAGCCCAGTGTCGCCAGCGTGGCGGCGCGCGAGGTCCAGTGCGCGCGATGGCGGCCGTTGCCGGTCTGCCGCGCTGCCCAGGCGACGACGAGGCCTGCCGCCACCGCCATCACCGTGACGCCGCCGGCCAGCGCCAGCGTGTTGCCCAGACTGTGGATCAGGCCTTGCGAGACGCCGCCGCCGAGCCGCAGCCGCTTGGCCGTTTCCCATGCCAGATACAGCGCCGGCGCCACGAAGCCGACGGCGATCGGCAGGCTCGCTGCAACTGTCGCCAGCCAGGCTGCGACGCCATGCAGCCGGCGCGGCTGCATCGCCCGCATGCGCTGTGCGGAGCCGAAGCGCTGGTGCCGCCGGCCATGCCGTTCGACCCAGACCAGCGCGATGACCATCACCAGCATCGCGCAGGCGATCTGCGCGGCGCCGGCCAGATCGGAGCGGGTGATCCAGGTCGTGTAGACGGCCACCGTCAGCGTGTTCACGCCGAGGAATTCGGAGGCGCCGATGTCGTTGAGCGTCTCCAGCAGCGCCAGGCTCAGGCCGACCGCGAGGGCTGGCCGTGCAAGGGGCAGCGCCACGCGGAAGAACGCGCCCGCACGGCCCTCGCCCAGCGTGCGCGCGGCTTCCATCAGGTGCGCCGGCTGGGTCATGAACATCGCGCGCGCCGTCATGTAGACGTACGGGTAGAGCACCGCGCCGAGCACCAGGATCGCGCCCGGCAGCGAGCGCAGGTCGGGCAGGCGGAACTGCCGCGGGCTGTCGACGCCCAGCACCCAGCGGATCGCGCCCTGTACCGGGCCGAGCGGATGCAGCAGGTCGAGGTACGCGAAGGCGACGATGTAGGTCGGCATCGCGAGCGGCAGCAGCAAGGCCCAGTGCAGCACGCCGCGGCCGGGGAAGTCGCAGGCCGTCACCAGCCAGGCGCAGCCGGTGCCGATCACCAGCACCAGCGCGCCGACGCCGGCCAGCAGCAGCGCTGTGTTGAGCGCCGCCCGCGGCAGCACGTTCTGCAGCAGGTTCGTCCAGTGGCCCAGGTCGGCGCCCAGCGCCAGCCAGCCCAGCGTCAGCACCGGCGCGAGCACGCCCAGCGCGATCGCCACGGAGGCGATGCGCCAGACAGGCCCGACCGCTTGCAGGCCCGCGGGCCGGATGGACAAGTTCATTCAGTGCGACAGACCCGGCGCACTGCTGTCTGTTCCAGAAACACCGCGGAACCGGCTTTGCCGGGCCCCTGGTGTTGCCCCCGGAAGGCGGTTGGCGAGAGCGACACGAAGTGCGCGAAGTCTGGGGGAGAGCCAGATTACTGGTCGAAGCCGACCTTGTCGACGAGCGCGCTGGCCTGCTTGCGGTACTTCGCGATCTCGGTCAGCGGCAGTGGATCGACTTTCAGCTCGCCGATGCTGGTGGCGACGATCGGGTCGAGCGCGACACCCTTGCGCACCGGGTATTCGTAGTTGGCTTGCGCATACAGAACCTGCGCCGGCTCGGACACCAGGAACTCGAGCAGCCTGACCGCGTTGGCCTTGTTCGGCGAATGCTTCGCGACCGACGCGCCGCTCACGTTGACGTGCGTGCCGCCGCTCTTCGCGTTCGCGAAGGTCGGCTTGACGACCTTGATCGCGTCGCCCCACTTGCGCGCGTCGCTGCCTTCCTTCGATCCCTTCATCTGGCCCACGTAATAGGAGTTGGCCAGGCCGATGTCGCAGATGCCGCCGAGGATGTCGCGCGCCACGTCGCGGTCGCCGCCGGTCGCCTTGCGCGCCAGGTTGGCCTTCACGCCGCGCAGCCACTGTTCGGTCTTGGCTTCGCCGTCGTGCGCAATCAGCGACGCGACCAGCGCGGTGTTGTACGGGTGCTGGCCGGCGCGGATGCAGACCTTGCCCTTCCACTTCGGATCGGCCAGGTCTTCATAGCGGAAGCTGTTCAACGGGAGTGCCTTGTCGGCGTACAGCACGCGCGCCCGCATCGACAGCGAGAACCACTGGCCGTCGGCACCGCGCAGGTTGGCCGGGATCGCGGATTCGAGCGCCGCGGACTTCACCGGCTGCGTCACGCCACCATCGACCAGGTCGAGCAGATTGCCCACGTCGACCGCCATCAGCACGTCGGCCGGCGAGCGGGCGCCTTCGGCCTTGACACGCTCCAGCAGCCCGTCTTTCACGAACACGGTGTTGACCTGGATGTTGCTCTGCGCGCTGAACGCGGCGATCAGCGGCTGGATCAGGCCCGGCTCGCGTGTGGTGTAAAGCGTGAGCGATTCGGCGGCGGAAGCCGGTACCGCGAAGGCGATGCCGGCGGCGACGAGGGCAGCGCCGAGCAGCGCACGTTGGACACGCGCAGGCGCGCGCAGGGGAGCGGTCATCAAGATCCTCCGATGGGTGGTGAGAGAGCAGGGAGATGTCGTTCGCGTCGTGCGCACCGTCGTGCACAGACGAGAATAATTATCAACTGCGACCCGGCAAAACCCACCGCATACGCGCACGGGTCAGAGGCTTATTGGCGTGGCGGCGGCATCTCGAAAACCAGGCAAGTCGTGGTCGCGTGTGCGTACAGCGTGCCGTCCGCGCCGACCAGCCTGGCTTCGGCGGTCGCGAGTTGGCGGCCGCAGTGGATGACCTTGCCTTCGGCGCGCACGCGCTGCACTTTCGGCGTGATGCCCTTCACATAGTTCACGCCCAGTTCTGCGGTGGTGTAGCCCCGGCCGGGCGGCATCATCGTGTGGACCGAACAGCCGAGCGCCGAGTCGAGCAGGGTGGCGATCCAGCCGCCGTGGATCGTGCCGAGCGGGTTCATGTGCTGTGCCATCGGCGTGCCCTGGAACACCGCGCGGCCCGGGCTCACTTCGACGATCGTGAAGTCGAGCGTCTTGGCGATCGCGGCGTAGGGGATGTCGCCGTTCAGCATCATCTGCATCACTTCGAGACCCGTCTTGCCGGCAATCTGCTCGGGACGTGCGAGGCCAGGGCCCGGGCCTGCTTCGAGCCGGGTGATCACGGCGCGTTCTTCTTCGAGCCAGCGGTCGATCAACGTCTTTTCCATCGCCTTCTCCATCATCCATTTCCTGGATAGTTGCATGTGCAACGATTGTAGCTACAATCATTTGCATGACTTCCGAAACCAGCAAGCCGCAGGGCTGCACCAACTTCAAGGTGCGCCAGCTGATGCGCCGCGTCGGCCAGAACTACGACGCCGAGATGTCGCAGTGCGGGCTCAAGACCACGCAGTATTCGCTGCTGTCCCATGTGATGAATCTCGGTCCGTTGCGGCCGGTCGATCTGGCTGCGGCCATGAAGATGACCGCTTCCACGCTGAGCCGCAACCTGCAGCCGCTGATCGCTGCCGGCTGGCTGGAGGTCGGCGCCGGTGCCGATGCGCGCAGCCGCCTGGTGCGCATCACCGAGTCCGGTGAGGTCAAGCGCCGCGAGGCGCAGAAGCACTGGAAGGCCGCGCAGCAGAAGCTCAATGCGCAGCTGGGCGTGGAGCGCGTGCTGGCGCTGCATGCGCTGATCAACGAATCCCTGGACCTGCTGGGTCCGGAAGCGGCGGTTGCGCACGACGACTGAGCGTCGCCGCTGAACCCGCCGCGCCTTTTTCTTTCTCCCCACGTTCACCCTCAGGGCATTCCATGTTCGCCAATCAAGTCTCCGCCTGGCTGCAGCGCCGCGGCATCCACTACGGCTGGGTCATCGCCGCCATCACCTTCCTGACGATGCTGACCATGTCGGCCGCGCTCGGGTTGCCTGGCGCGATGCTCAAGCCGCTCGGCCAGGAGTTCGGCTGGAGCACCAGCGAGATCTCGTCGTCGCTCGCATTGCGCTTCGCGCTGTTCGGGCTCATGGGGCCGTTCGCCGCGGTGCTGATGGAACGCTACGGCGTGCGCGCCGTCATCTGCGCGGGGCTGGCACTGGTCGGTGCCGGCATGGCGCTGGTCACCATGGCCTCGCAGCTCTGGCAGCTGTTCGTGCTGTGGAGCCTGATGCTCGGCCTGGGCACCGGCATGACGGCGCTGGTGCTGGGCGCGGTGGTGGCCAACCGGTGGTTCGTCACCCGGCGCGGCCTGGTGGTGGGCCTGCTCACCGCAAGTTCGGCCACCGGCCAGCTCGCCTTCCTGCCCTTCGCGGCCTGGATGATCGAGCACTGGGGCTGGCGCTCGGCGGTCGTGCCGATCGTGATCGGCAGCGTGGTCATCGGCATGCTGGCGCTGCTCCTCATGCGCAACCGGCCATCGGATGTCGGCCTGCTGCCGTTCGGCGAAGTGCCGAGTGCGCAGCCCGCTGCACCGGCCGCACCCGCCATCGCCATGAACTTCCGCACGCCGTTCATCGTGCTGAAGGAAGTCATCGGCAACCGCACCTTCCTGATCCTCGCCGCCACGTTCTTCATCTGCGGCCTGAGCACCAACGGGCTCGTGCAGACGCACTTCATCTCGCTGTGCGGCGACAACGGCATGAGCGCCGTGCCGGCCGCTTCGGTGCTGGCGATGATGGGCGCGTTCGACTTCGTCGGCACCATCCTGTCGGGCTGGCTGTCCGACCGCTACGACAACCGCAAGCTGCTGTTCTGGTACTACGGCTTGCGCGGGCTGTCGCTGTTCTGGCTGCCGCATTCGGAATTCACGATCTATGGGCTCGGCGTTTTCGCGATGTTCTACGGCCTCGACTGGATCGCCACCGTGCCGCCAACCGTCAAGCTCGCCGGTGCCGCCTTCGGCCCGGCCAAGGTCGGCCTGGTGTTCGGCTGGGTGTTCGCGGCGCATCAGTTGGGCGCTGCCACGGCCGCCTATGGTGCGGGCTTCGTGCGCACGCTGCTGCTGACCTACACCCCCGCGCTGTACGCGGCCGGCGCCGCCTGCCTGATGGCCGCGGGGCTGGTGCTGATCATCCGCCGGCCTGCGGCGGCCAAGCCCGGCACGCCCGTGGCCGCGGCGGCTGCGCGCGCCTGATCGCTGCCCTACCAGGACACCCACCATGACCACTGCCACCGCATCGGCGCCCGGGCGTCCCGCCGTCGCCATCGACCCGCGTACGCGCCGTTTGCTCGAAGCGCCGATCGTGCCGACGCTGCTGCGCCTCGCCGCACCCAACGTGCTCGTGATGGTCGCGCAAGCGGCCGTCGGGCTGATCGAGACTTTCTTCGTCGGCAAGCTCGGCACCGACGCGCTGGCCGGCATGGCGCTGGTCTTTCCGATCGTGATGCTGATGCAGATGACCTCGGCTGGCGCGATGGGCGGCGGCATCGCATCGGCCATCGCGCGGGCGCTCGGCTCTGGCCGGCGCAACGACGCCGACGCGCTGGTGCGCCACGCCATCGTCATCGCTGCCGGCTTCGGCCTGGCCTTCATGCTGGCGCTGCTGTTCGCGGGCCGCTGGCTGTACAGCCTGATGGGCGGCACCGGTGCGGCGCTCGACGCAGCCATGACGTACTCCAACTGGGTGTTCGCCGGCGCTGTGCTGGTGTGGCTCTTCAACTCGCTCTCGGCCGTGATCCGCGGCACCGGCAACATGGCGGTGCCAGCCAACGTGACGGTGGTCGGCGTCGTGTTCCTGATCCCGCTGTCGCCGCTGCTGATCTTCGGCTGGGGTCCGATCCCCGGCATGGGCATCGCGGGCGGTGCGATGGCATTGCTCATCTATTACCTGCTCGGCTCGCTCGCGCTCGCCGTCTACCTGCGCTCGCGCCGCAGCCTGCTCAAGCTGTCGCTCACGAACTGGTCGCTGCAGTGGCCGATGTTCAGCGACATCCTGCGTGTCGGCCTGGTCGGCGCGGTGTCGACGGTGGCGACCAACCTGGCGATCGGCATCACGACCGCCTTGGCTGGCCATTTCGGGTCCGGCGCCATCGCGGGCTACGGCACGGCCTCGCGGCTCGAGTACCTGTTGGTGCCGCTGGTGTTCGGCCTGGGCGCGCCGCTGGTCGCGATGGTGGGCACCTGCATCGGTGCCGGCCAGCGTGAACGTGCATTGCGTGCGACCTGGACCGGCGCCTTGCTCGCCTTCACGCTGACCGAGGCCATCGGCCTCGCCGCAGCGCTGTTTCCGCGCCCCTGGCTGCTGCTGTTCGGCAACGACCCGGCGATGCTCGAAGCGGGCACGCATTACCTGCGTGCGGTCGGCCCGCTCTATGGCTTCTTCGGCGTCGGGCTGGTGCTGTATTTCGCGTCGCAGGGCGCGGGTCGGCTGCTGTGGCCGGTGATCGGCAATCTCGCACGGCTGGCAGTCGCCGGCATCGGCGGCTGGCTGGCGCTGCGCTGGGGCGGCGAACTCACGCACGTGTTCGTCGCGCAAGGCATCGCGCTCGTCGTCTACGGCGTGGTCATCTCTTCGGCCATCGCGGGCGGTGCCTGGTTCGGCCCGGTCGGCTGGCCGCGCAGCACCCGTGCACTGCTGCAACGGCTGGAGCCGGCACGCGCGCGCCATCTTTCTTCCACCTGATCTTCCACCCAACTTTTCCCGATCACCGAAAGCACATCATGAACATCAAGGACTCCGTCGTCTTCATCACCGGCGCCAACCGCGGCCTCGGCCTGGCCTTTGCGCAAGCGGCGCTCGCTGCCGGTGCGCGCAAGGTCTATGCGGCTGCGCGCGATCCGGCCGCCGTCACGCTCGCCGGCGTGGTGCCGGTCCAGCTCGACGTGGGCAATGCCGACGATGTCGCGGCCGCCGTGCGTGCCTGCGGCGACGTCACGCTGCTGATCAACAACGCGGGCATTTCGAAAGGCTCCAGCCTGCTGGCATCGCCGGATGCGATCGCGGCGGCGCGCGAAGAGTTCGACGTCAACTTCTTCGGCCCGTGGGCGCTGGCCAGCGCCTTCGCGCCGGTGCTCAAGGCCAACGGCGGCGGCGCCATCGTGAACGTGCTGTCGGCGCTGAGCTGGGTGTCGTTCCCGAGCGTGGCGACCTACAGCGCGTCGAAGTCGGCGGCGTGGTCACTGACCAACGGCCTGCGCAACGAACTGCGCGGCCAGGGCACGCAGGTGGTCGCGCTGCACGTCGGCTACATGGACACCGACATGACGCGTGGGCTCGATGCGCCCAAGTCGTCGCCGGCCGACGTGGCGCGTGTCACGCTCGAAGGCGTCGAGGCCGGCGCGTTCGAGGTGCTGGCCGATGAGATCAGCCGGCAGATCAAGAAGAGCCTGTCGCTCGAGACGCCGGCTTACGCAGCCTGATAAGCGACCTGACGCTGACGGCTCGGTGCGCGCGCTTCAGGCGGCCCGCGGTGCGGGCAGCATGCGGCGCAGCGCCTCGAAGAACAGGTCGGACTGCTCGCGCTCGCTCTGCACCTGCGCAGCCACGCGGGCTGCGAGTTCGGCATTGACCGGCGCCAGCGGCCGGCCGGTCGATTGCGCGATCACCTGGTGCATGCAGGCGCGCTCCAGGTAGTAGAGATCGTCGTAGGCCCAGCCGATGGTCGGGCCCGCGACGATCACGCCGTGGTTGCCGAGAAACGCAACGTCCTTGCCCGCCATCGCATGGGCGATGCGTTCGCCCTCGGCGTCGTCGAGCGCCAGGCCGTTGTAGTCGGCGTCGACCGCGAGCCGGCCCATGTAGCGCATCGCGTTCTGGCTCAGCGTGGTGTCGAGCGCGCGGTCGGCGGTCAGCGTCAGCGCGGTCGCGTAGGGCGAGTGCACGTGCAGCACGACCGCGTGGCCGGTCAGCCGATGCACAGCGCCGTGAATGAAGAGGGCGGTCGGCTCGACGCGGTGCCGGCCCGCCAGCACCTCGCCGTGCACGTCGATCAGCACGATGTCGTCGGGGCCGATCTCGCTCCAGTGCA
>JAZKDL010000405.1:0-6702 GCA_040387575.1 Pseudomonadota bacterium | reverse complement strand
CCTGGATCACGTTCAAGGACGCCTGCAACGTGCGCTCGCCGCAGCAGCACGTGGGTGTCGTGCACTCGTCGAACCTCTGCACCGAGATCACGCTGAACACCAGCGACACCGAAACCGCAGTGTGCAACCTGGGCTCCGTGAACCTGCCGCAACATCTGAAGGACGGCAAGGTCGACCAGGTCAAGCTGAAGAAGACGATCTCGACCGCAATGCGCATGCTCGACAACGTGATCGACATCAACTACTACGCGGTGAAGAAGGCGCGCGACTCGAACCTGCGCCACCGTCCGGTCGGCCTGGGCCTGATGGGCTTCCAGGACGCACTGTACGAATTGCGCATTCCGTACGCTTCGCAGGAAGCCGTGCAGTTCGCCGACGAATCGATGGAAGCGATCTGCTACCACGCCTACTGGGCATCGACCGACCTCGCCAAGGAACGCGGCAAGTACTCGAGCTACAAGGGTTCGCTGTGGGACAAGGGCATCCTGCCGATCGACTCGCTCGACCTGCTCGAGAAGGCCCGCGGCGGCTACGTCGAAGTCGACCGCTCGACGACGCTCGACTGGGACACGCTGCGCCAGAAGATCAAGGCCGACGGCATGCGCAACTCCAACTGCGTGGCCATCGCACCGACCGCGACCATCTCGAACATCATCGGCGTCGACGCCTCGATCGAACCCTGCTTCGGCAACCTGTCGGTCAAGTCGAACCTGTCGGGCGAATTCACCGTGATCAACCACTACCTGGTGCGCGACCTGAAGCGCCTGGGCCTGTGGGACGACGTGATGGTCATGGACCTGAAGCACTTCGATGGCTCGCTGCGTCCGATCGACCGCGTGCCGCAAGACGTGAAGGCGCTCTACGCCACCGCGTTCGAGGTCGAGACCACGTGGCTGGTCGAGGCTGCCGCACGTCGCCAGAAGTGGATCGATCAAGCGCAGTCGCTGAACATCTACATGGCCGGCGCGTCGGGCAAGAAGCTCGACGACACCTACAAACTCGCATGGCTGCGCGGCCTGAAGACGACCTACTACCTGCGCACGCAGAGCGCCACGCACGCAGAGAAGTCGACGGTGCAATCGGGCCGCCTCAACGCCGTGTCCTCGGGCGGCGGGGAAGCTGCATCGGGCATGAGCGCCCTGCAGGCCGCAGCGCTTGCAGCACAGGCGCAGATGAGCGCGATGCCGGCCACCGACATCGCGTTCTGCGGCGTCGACGATCCGACCTGTGAAGCTTGTCAGTGATATTGCAGTGATGCGATGTTGATTCGCGGCATCGCCTGACACAAGGCGATGCTCGCGAGCAACATAAGCATGAATAAGCACGAGATAATTCGAGCACGACGATGAGCTGCGCTTTGCAACTCACATCGTTGCTCACATAATTTGAGCATTGGATTTTTTATGTTGACCTGGGACGAAGAAGTCAAGCCATCCTTGCCGAAGGACATGCAACAAGGATTGCATCACTCATCGCAAAACGGCGCGCCGCTGGCCCGCCCGATGGAAGTCCCGACTCCGCAAACAGCGCCTGTCGCACGCCCACAGGCTGTCGCAGCACCGGCTGCAGCGCATCGCGTGAATGCTGCCGACAAGCGCATCATCAATGGTCAGACCGACGTCAACCAACTGGTGCCGTTCAAGTACAAGTGGGCCTGGGAAAAATACCTCGCCACCTGCGCCAACCACTGGATGCCGCAGGAAGTGAACATGACGCGCGACATCGCGTTGTGGAAAGACCCGAACGGCCTGACCGAAGACGAGCGCCGCATCATCAAGCGCAACCTCGGCTTCTTCGTGACCGCCGATTCGCTGGCCGCCAACAACATCGTGCTGGGCACCTACCGCCACATCACGGCACCCGAATGCCGCCAGTTCCTGCTGCGCCAGGCCTTCGAGGAAGCGATCCATACGCATGCTTACCAGTACATCGTCGAGTCGCTCGGTCTGGACGAAAGCGAGATCTTCAACGCATACAACGAGGTGCAGTCGATCCGCAACAAGGACGAGTTCCTGATCCCCTTCATCGAAGCGATCAGCGACCCGAACTTCAAGACCGGCACGCACGAGACCGACCAGACACTGCTCAAGTCGCTCATCGTCTTTGCCTGCCTGATGGAAGGCCTGTTCTTCTACGTCGGGTTCACGCAGATACTGGCATTGGGGCGCCAGAACAAGATGACGGGTGCCGCTGAGCAGTACCAGTACATCCTGCGCGACGAATCGATGCACTGCAATTTCGGCATCGACTTGATCAACCAGTTGAAGCTCGAAAATCCGAACCTCTGGACCGCCGAATTCAAGGCCGAGATCAAGGCGCTATTCATGAAGGCCGTCGAGCTTGAATATCAATACGCCGAAGACACCATGCCGCGTGGCGTGCTCGGCATGAACGCCTCCATGTTCAAGGGCTATCTGCGCTACATCGCCAATCGGCGCGCGCAGCAGATCGGCCTCGACACGCTCTTCCCGAACGAAGAAAACCCATTCCCTTGGATGAGCGAAATGATTGACCTGAAGAAAGAGCGGAATTTCTTTGAAACCCGCGTGATCGAGTACCAGTCGGGTGGAGCGCTCTCCTGGGATTGACCGATATTCATAACAATCAATGTATTCAGGAATTGCCCTCGCCAGTGACTGCGCCTTCAGAGCGCGGCCGGCAGAGGGCTCAGGTGTTCATGGCGCTGGAGCTTGATATCCAACGCCATGAATCGCTTCATGCTCACAAGCGCGCATGGAGTGCTTCAAAAGGTTGATTTTTCAACTTGATCAAGGAGAAAGAAATGGCAACTGCAAAGAAAGCGCCGGCGAAGAAAGTCGCGGCCAAGAAAGTCGTAGCAAAGAAGGTCGTCGCCAAGAAGGCACCGGCCAAGAAGGTTGCGGCTAAGAAAGTCGTAGCAAAGAAGGTCGTCGCCAAGAAGGTTGCGGCCAAGAAGGCACCGGCGAAGAAGGCCGTCGCTGTCAAGGCACCGGCCAAGAAGGTCGTCGCCAAGAAGGTAGCAGCCAAGAAGGCGCCGGCGAAGAAGGCCGTCGCTGTCAAGGCACCGGCCAAGAAGGTTGCTGCCAAGAAGGCGCCCGCCAAGGCTCCTGCCAAGGCACCGGCCAAGAAGGTCGTCGCCAAGAAGGCCGTAGCAAAGAAGGCTCCTGCCAAGGCACCTGCTGCCAAGAAGGCTGCCAAAGCACCTGCGAAGGCGCCCGTCACCCCTGCCCCTGCGGCACAGACGACCCTGAACCCACAGGCTGCCTGGCCGTTCCCGACGGCAAGCAAGCCCTGAGCGTTCACTGCGCCTTCACGGCAAAAGCCCGGCACCGCAAGGCGCCGGGCTTTTTCATTTGCAGCGTTTGATTGTTTACAGACCCAGGGCTGCGCGGTCGATTTGGTAGTTCTGCGGCCCGCGTGCTGCGATCTTCAATGCGCCGATGCGGTTGCCCAGCGCGGCGCACTGCGCAAGTGGCCAGCCCTTCTCGAGGCCGAACAACAACGCGCCGCGCCAGGCATCGCCGCAGCCCGTCGGGTCGATGATCTCCGTCGGCGTGACAGGAGGCACCGTCGTGCACTCGCCGTTGACCCACACTTCGCAGCCCTCGGCGCCCAGCGTCACCACCAGACCCTTCACACGGCGCGAGATATCGGCACTGCTCCAGCCCGTCCGGTCGCTCAACATCTTGCCTTCGTAGTCGTTGACAGTCACCCAGTCGGACTGCTCGATGAAACGAGCAAGCTCGTCGCCGTTGAACATAGGCAGGCCCTGGCCAGGATCGAACACGAACGGGATGCGCGCCACCTTGAATTGCTCCGCATGCTGGAGCATCGCGTCACGCCCGTCGGGCGAGATGATGCCCAGCTTGATGTCGCTGCGTGCCTCGATGCGTGTGACGTGCGCCTGCTGCATCGCGCCTGGATGGAAGGCCGTGATCTGGTTGTTGGCCATGTCGGTCGTGATGAAGCACTGCGCCGTATAGGTGTCCGGCAGTTCGCGCACGAACTCGGTGCCGATGCCCAGCTCCTTCAGACGCGCGATGTAGTCGACACCATCGCTGCCGACGGTGGCCATCGGCAGCGCTTGGCCACCGAGCGCATTGAGGCTATACGCAATGTTGCCTGCGCAACCGCCGAAGTCGCGGCGCATGCCCGGCACCAGAAAGGACACGTTGAGGATATGCAATTGATCGGGAAGGATCTGATCGGCGAAGCGGCCGTCAAAAGTCATGATCGTGTCGAACGCAAGGGAACCGCAAATCACTGCTGCCATGGGATGAACCGTTGGGTTGGAAAAGGTGGTGAGACGCGCTCAGGGATAGAACGCGTCGAGGTGATAGCCGGCGATCAGCGGCTGCAGCGCGTCCGTCTGCGACGGCGTCAACGACAGTGGCAGCGCAGCCGAATGCTCACCGCGCGCACTGAGCACCAGCGGCGCAGCGAAGTCGGCCGGACGCAGCACGCGCCGCAGCACAGGGCGCTCCTGTGAATCGAGCAGCGAAAGTTCGATGGCGGGCATGGACAGCGGCAGCGCCGAACGGTTGCGCAGCGTAAAGCTCAACAGATAGCCATCGTCGCCCTGCTGGCGCGCAAAAGCAGACCCTTCGATCGTGATGTCATCGATCTTGCGCAGCGGCGATAAGGTACAACCTGCCATTCGGCACCAGGCAAGCACCGCCGGTCGCAGCCCAGGCTGATGCGCCACAACCTCATCGTGCGACCGAGCGAGCACCTGCGAAACAAGCACGAGAAACGCGACAAGCGCCAATGTCGCAAGCGCGATGCGCCGCCACATGGTGCGGCGACGCTCCACAGCAGAGTCGACGGAATCACCAAGAAAAGAGAAATCGGACTCGCCGGCTCGAGGATCGACCCGATCGCCGCCGTTCAAAAGCCCGCCGGACGGCTCGCTTGGCGTCCGGACCAAGAAGGGCGCAGGGACTTCGCCGGAATCCTGATCGCGATTGGGGCGAATCACGTCTTCGACCAGGGTGCTCACGGGAGCGAGGGTCTCGGCCGCGTACGAAGCAGGTGGCTTCGAAGGCGCAGTCTCCAAACCAGCAGGAGACCAGGACGGATCGACCCTTCCTTCGCCTTTCCCACCGAGGTCCAGGTCCAGTGAGGGAAGCCGCTCCCAGGATTCATCGGTCGCCGGTGCGGCTATCCAAGGCAGGTCGTCGTCCAGCGGTGGTTCATCTTCCGGCGATGCGGGCATCGCCTCGGACGCGGATACATCGACGATCGCATCGTGCAAGTCGCCGATGGCAAGCGGCTCTTCAAGATGAGCGTCCCCCCCGCGCGCTTCGACCGCGATGGGCAGCGCCGGATCCACCATTTGGTCGTTCGCGTCGAACACGCGGCTGCAGCGGCCGCAACGTACCCAACCGTCCGAAATACGCAATTGATCGGGCACCACCTTGAACGTGGTGCCGCATGCGGGGCAACGGGTGGCGAGGCTCATGGCATGACGATCGGGAAAGTGTCCGTTGCCGGGCACCTGGCTACAGGCGTGCCGTCATCAAGATCCAGCCATCCTCGCTGTCACTCACTTCCAGCGCTGCGTACGGCGCGTAGGCCGCTTTCAGTTCGTCTGCCTGACGCTCGAGAATGCCGGCCAGAACCAGAGAACCGCCCGGCGCCACGCGCTCGCACAGCAACGGTGCGAGCACCTTGAGCGGCGTTGCAAGGATGTTGGCCAGCACCGTGTCATAGCGGCCTTCGGCTGCCTCGGGCAATCCAGCATTCAATGTCACATGATTCGCCTGCGCGTTGAGTCGTGTCGACTCCACCGCAGCCTCGTCGATATCGACCGCATCGATGCCCTCTGCGCCGAACTTGGCCGCACCGATCGCCAGAATGCCGGAGCCGCATCCGTAGTCGAGCACGCGGCCGAGCGCTACCCGTTGCCGCGTGGCGATCCAACGCAAGCACATGCGCGTCGTCGGATGCGTACCGGTGCCGAATGCGAGCCCCGGATCCAGCCGGATCACCTCACGCGCCTGGGCAGGCGGCTCGTGCCAGGTCGGTACGATCCAGAATTCAGGCGTGATCTCGACCGGTGCGAACTGCGACTGCGTGAGCCGTACCCAGTCCTGCTCGGCCACTTCGGCCACACCGATCAACTGACAACCCGCAAAGAAATCCTGCGCCGACAACAACGCGGCAGCCTCACGCGCCAGCACCTCGGTCTGGAACAGGGCAATCACCCGCGAACGTTGCCAGCCCTCTTTCGGCGGCGGCATGCCGGGCTCGCCGAAAAGCGCCTGCTCGGCATCGGTCTGGGCGTCGGCGTCTTCCACCGAGACGCTCAATGCATCGAGCGCGTCGAGCGCGTCGCTCACCGTCTCGACGCGGTCCTCGGGCGCCATCAGGCGAAGTTCAAACATGGAAGAAATCCTTCACCAGGAATACCGAGGGGCCAATGGTTCCGCCGGATCTCGAACGCAGCCGTCCGCACGATGGCGCGGACGACTGGCACGGCGACGCGACTTGCACGCCGCCAGGGAATCGTTCATCGCTTGTGCGCGAGCAGCCACTCTTCGAGATAGTGGATGTTGGTGCCACCAGCCATGAAGCTGGCATCGACCATCAGTTCGCGGTGGAGCGGGATGTTCGTCTGGATGCCTTCGATCACGGTCTCGTTCAGCGCCGTGCGCATGCGTGCCAGCGCCTGCTCGCGCGTGTCGCCGTGGACGATGATCTTGCCGATCATCGAGTCGTAGT
>JAZKDL010000404.1:0-11316 GCA_040387575.1 Pseudomonadota bacterium | reverse complement strand
ACTGCACCCGCACGATGCGCGTCGGCTTGAAGCCGAGGTCGGCCGCCTTGCCCTTGCGGGCGCGATTACCGCGCGCGTTGTTGAGCGTGCGGATCTCGAGCGTCTCGTCGCGCTCCTTGGCGCCACGGCCGATGCCGTCGATGCGCACGCTGCGCGTATACGCAGCAGCGCCCGCCAGCGTGTCCTTCGGCTCAAGGTCGATCAGCGTGAGTCCGCGGCCGCCCTTGGGCAACGCCTTGAGTTCGGCGATGTCGAAGGTCAGGATGCGGCCGCCGGTCGAAGCGCACGCCACATGCGTGGCTGCCGCCAGCGGCTCGGCACCGCCGGCGCCGCCGACCAGTGAAGGCTGGCACATCTGCTCGCCCTCGCCCACGTCGATGAAGGCCTTGCCGCCGCGATGGCGCGACATCATGTTCTCGACCGAGGCGATGAAGCCGTAGCCGCCGCTGTTCGACAACAGCAGGCTCGCGCCCACCGGTCCGGCGAAGCAATGCGCCACCTGCGTGCCGCTGTCGAGGTCGATCAGCGTCGTCACCGGCTGGCCGTCGCCACGGCCACCGGGCAGCGACGCCACCGGCACCGTGTAGACGCGCACGCCCTTGTCCTTGGCGGTGCCGAAGACGAGCAGCGTGTCGACCGTGCGGCATTCGAAGGCGCCGTAGAGCGTGTCGCCCGACTTGAAGCTGTACTCGACCGGCGTGCCGGCCGCGGCCTTCTCGCTGGCCCAGCCCTTCTGCGTGCGCACCCAGCCCTTCTGCGACACGATCACGGTGACGGGTTCGTCGAGCACCTTGATTTCGGACACGGCGCGCTTCTCGGCCTGGATCAGCGTGCGGCGCGGGTCTTCGAAGGTCTTCGCGTCGGTCTCGATTTCCTTGATCAGCACGCGGCGCAGCGCAGCCGGACTGCCCAGAATGTCTTCGAGCTTCTTCTGCTCCTCGCGCAGGCCCTTGAGCTCCTGCTCGATCTTGATCGCCTCCAGCCGGGCAAGCTGCCGCAGCCGGATCTCGAGGATGTCCTCGGCCTGGCGGTCGCTCAGGTTGAAGCGCGCGATCAGCGCCGCCTTCGGATCGTCCGCCGCGCGGATGATCGCGATCACCTCGTCGATGTTCAGCAGCACGAGCTGCCGGCCCTCGAGGATGTGGATGCGGTCGAGCACCTTGTTCAGCCGGTGTCGCGAGCGCTTCTCGACCGTGATCTCGCGGAACGCGATCCACTCGTTGAGCATCTGGCGCAGCGACTTCTGCACCGGCTTGCCGTCGATGCCGACCATCGTCATGTTGATCGGCGACGAGGTTTCCAGCGAGGTCTGCGCGAGCAGCGTCGTGATGAATTCTTCCTGGCTGATGCGCGAGGTCTTGGGCTCGAACACCAGCCGCACGGCCGCGTCCTTGCTCGACTCGTCGCGCACCACGTCGAGCACCGCCAGCAATGCCGCCTTGAGGTTGCTCTGCTCCGTCGACAGCGCCTTCTTGCCGGCCTTCACCTTCGGGTTGGTGATCTCCTCGATCTCCTCCAGCACCTTCTGCGTGCTGACACCCGGCGGCAGTTCGTTGACCACCAGCTGCCACTGGCCGCGCGCCAGGTCCTCGATGGTCCAGCGTGCGCGCACCTTGAGCGAGCCGCGGCCAGTGCGGTAGGCGTCGGCGATGTCGGTGGGGCTGCTGATGATCTGGGCGCCGCCCGGATAGTCGGGGCCGGGCACGATCTGCAGCAGCTCCTCGTCGGCGAGCTTGCCGTTCGACTTGATCAGCGCGACACAGGCGTCAGCGATCTCGCGCAGGTTGTGGCTCGGGATTTCGGTGGCCAGGCCGACCGCGATGCCGCTCGCGCCGTTCAGCAGCACGAAGGGCAGGCGCGCGGGCAGCAGACGCGGTTCCTGGGTGCTGCCGTCGTAGTTGGGGATGAAGTCGACCGTGCCTTCGTCGATCTCGTCGAGCAGCAGGCTCGTGATGCGCGACAGGCGCGCTTCGGTGTAGCGCATCGCCGCGGCGCCATCGCCGTCGCGGCTGCCGAAGTTGCCCTGGCCGTCGACCAGCGGATAGCGCTGGCTGAAGTTTTGCGCCATGCGCACCAGCGCGTCGTAGGCAGCCTGGTCGCTGTGTGGATGGAAGCGGCCGAGCACGTCGCCGACCACGCGCGCGCTTTTCACCGGCTTGGCGCCGACCGTGCCGTTGGCACCGCCGAAGCTCAGGCCCATGCGGGCCATCGAGTAGAGGATGCGGCGCTGCACCGGCTTCTGGCCGTCGCTCACGTCGGGCAACGCGCGGCCCTTGACCACGCTCAGCGCGTATTCGAGGTAGGCGGTCTGCGCGTAGTCGGCCAGCGTCAGGCGGTTCGGATCGGGTGGGCTCAGGTCGAGCGTCGGTTGGGAATCGTCCATGGTCTCGTTGGGGGTCGGTTCTATTCGGTGGCCTGTGCCGGGTCGGCGGCAGGCGGTGTGTCGGTCGATGGCGCAGCAGTCGACGGTGCGGGCGGCAGCGCCGGTCGCTGGCCGCCGCTCGCTGGCATGTTGCCGCGCCCGAGGGCGCCGCCCTGCGGCGCGGCGAGCTCCATGCGCACGCGGCCGGGCGCGCCACGGGCCGCAGGCGATGCCGAGGGCTTCAGGTAGGCGTAGAGCTGCAGCACGGTCTTCACGTAGTTCTGCGTCTCGCGGTAATTGGGAATGCGGTTGCCGGCGCGCTGCACCGCGCCTTCGCCGGCGTTATAGGCGGCCAGCGCCAGCTCGATCTCGCCTTCGAACAGCACCATCAGATCGCCCAGGTAGCGCGCACCGGCTGCGATGTTGACGACCGGGTCGAACAGCTTCGTCTCGAGGCTGGTGCGCCGGTCGCCGCGCACGCCGTAGCGTTGCGCGGTGTCTGGCATCAGCTGCATCAGGCCGAGCGCGCCCTTGGGCGACACGGCATGTGCGTCGAAGCCGGACTCGGTCGCCACCAAGGCCTGAAGCAGTTCGTAGTCGATGTCGTTGCGCTTCGAGGCTTCCCGCAGCGCCGACTTGGCGACCTTGTAGCTCGGCGACGACTCGAACAACGCCATCAGCGTCTGCGCTGCGGGCGGCACACCTGCCGGGCCCGGCGTGACCGACAGGTTTCGGCCGAGCGGCGCAACGCCGTTCTCGGTGTCGAAGCTCTGGCCGCCGCGGAAGAACAGCTGGTAGCGCTCGTCGAGTTTCTCGGCGGCGAAGTGCGCCACGCCCTTCTCGTCGACGTAGCCGAAGATGTCGGCCGCATGCACCCACGACTGCGCCGCGAGCAGCACGAGGCTCGCGAGCAGCGGTCGAAGAAAACGCAGGGTCGGCATGTCGGCGGTCGGACTGGTCGTATGTTTCGGTGTGTCGGGTCGCGCGTCGGTCGGGCTCAGACGTCCACTTCGATGTCGTCGGCGCGGATCTCCATGAGCTCGCGCCGTGCGGCGGCCTCGCCCTTGCCCATCAGCTTGGTGATCTCGCCCTCGGTCTCGCCGAACGCCAGACGGCCCAGGCCGATCTGCAGCAAGCGGCGCGTGTCCGGATTGAGCGTCGTTTCCCACAGTTGTTCCGCGCTCATCTCGCCCAGCCCCTTGAAGCGGCTGATGCTCCAGGCGCCTTCCTTGACGCCGTCCTTGCGCAGCTTGTCGAGCGTGGCGACGAGTTCGCCTTCGTCCAGCGCATACACCTTCGAGGCCGGCTTCTTGCCGCGCGCCGGTGCGTCGATGCGATACAGCGGCGGCTTGGCGACATACACGTGGCCGGCGTCGATCAGCTTCGGAAAATGCCGGAAGAACAGCGTGAGCAGCAGCACCTGGATGTGCGAGCCGTCGACGTCGGCGTCGCTCAGGATGCAGACCTTGCCGTAGCGCAGGCCGCTCATGTCGGGCGTGTCGTTCGGGCCGTGCGGGTCGACGCCGATAGCGACCGAGATGTCGTGAATTTCGGTGTTGGCGAAGAGCCGGTCGCGCTCGACTTCCCAGGTGTTGAGCACCTTGCCGCGCAACGGCAACACGGCTTGCGACTCCTTGTCGCGGCCCATCTTGGCGCTGCCGCCGGCCGAGTCGCCCTCCACCAGGAAAACCTCGTTGTGGCTGATGTCCTTGCTCTCGCAATCGGTCAGCTTGCCGGGCAGCACGGCCACGCCGGAGCCCTTGCGCTTCTCGACCTTCTGGCCGGCCTTCTGGCGCGTCTGGGCGGCCTTGATGGCGAGTTCGGCCAGCTTCTTGCCGTAGTCGACGTGCTGGTTGAGCCAGAGCTCGAGCGCCGGGCGCACGAAGCTTGACACCAGCCGCACAGCATCGCGCGAGTTCAGGCGTTCCTTGATCTGGCCCTGGAATTGCGGGTCGAGCACCTTGGCGCTCAGCACATAGCTGGCCCGCGCGAACACATCTTCGGGCAGCAGCTTCACGCCCTTGGGCAGCAGCGAGTGCAGTTCGATGAAGCTCTTGACGGCATTGAACAGGCCGTCGCGCAGGCCGCTTTCATGCGTGCCGCCAGCGCTGGTCGGGATCAGGTTGACGTAGCTCTCGCGCACCGGCTGGCCGTCTTCGGTGAAGGCCACGCACCAGTCGGCGCCCTCGCCTTCGGCGAAGTTGTCGGCGTTGCGGTCGGCATGGCCGGCGCCCTCGAACAGCGGAATCACCGGCTCGCCATGCAGCGTCTGCATCAGGTAGTCGCGCAGGCCGCCCTTGTAGAGCCACTGCTGTGTGTCCTTGGTCTTCTCGTTGACGAGCGTCACGGTCACGCCCGGCATCAGCACGGCCTTGCTGCGCAGCAGGTGCGTGAGTTCGTTCAGCGGCAGCGTGCTCGACTCGAAGTACTTGGCGTCGGGCCAGGCCCGCACCGTGGTGCCCTGCTTGCGGTCGCGTGCGCCGTCGGCAGAGGTCGCTGCGCTTTCCTGGCGCCGGATCGTCAGCGGCTCGATCACGTCGCCGCCCGAGAACGCGAGTTGGGCCACCGAGCTTTCACGGTACGAAGTGACTTCGAGGCGCGTCGACAGCGCGTTGGTCACGCTCACACCGACGCCATGCAGGCCGCCCGAGAAGCTGTAGGCACCGCCAGAGCCCTTGTCGAACTTGCCGCCCGCGTGCAGCCGGGTGAAAACCAGTTCGACGACGGGCGCCTTTTCTTCGGGGTGCAGGCCGAAGGGAATGCCGCGGCCGTCGTCCTCGACGCTGACCGAGCCGTCCGCATGGAGGACGACCTTGATCTTCTTGCCGTGACCGGCGAGCGCCTCGTCGGCAGCGTTGTCCAGCACCTCCTGGATGATGTGCAGGGGGTTGTCGGTTCGGGTGTACATGCCCGGCCGCTGCTTGACGGGCTCGAGGCCCTTGAGGACCCGGATCGAGCCTTCCGAGTAAGCGGGCGGAGTGGGAGATATCTTGGGAGGAGTCGCCATGGGCGCGGATTGTAGTGAGGAAGAAGAGAACAACTGGATACGTATACAGCGCGAAAGGATTGCGAGCACATGGCGAGCCAGCACTGCCGCGCCCATTGATGCGGACGACGCATCAACAGCTGTCGCCAATAGCAACAATGCGCTGGATTTCCCCGCGTCGGCCGACCTGTGCTTTGGCTAAAGTCAGAGGATGACTTCTTCCGCTCCTCTTTCGATGCGACAGGTGCTGTTCTGCGGCGCGCTGATCGTGACGCTGTCCATGGGCATCCGCCACGGCTTCGGCCTCTGGCTGCAGCCCATCACGCAAGAGCAAGGTTGGTCACGCCAGACCTTCTCGTTCGCGATCGCGATCCAGAACCTGTCGTGGGGCGTGATGGGTGTCTTCGCAGGCATGCTGGCCGACAAGCTGGGCGCCTTCCGCGTGCTGCTGATCGGCACGGTCTGCTACGCACTGGGATTGGCCGGCATGGCGCTGTCGCCGACGCCGGTGCTGTTCGCGCTGACCGCCGGCGTGCTGATCGGCGCGGCGCAGGCCGGCACCACCTACGCCGTGATCTACGGCGTGATCGGCCGGCAACTGCCCGCGGAACGCCGCTCCTGGGCGATGGGCGTCGCCGCGGCGGCTGGCTCCTTCGGCCAGTTCCTGATGGTGCCGGTCGAAGGGCAATTGATCATGCAGTTCGGCTGGCACACCGCGCTGCTGATCCTGGCGGCCGTGGTGTTGCTGATCGTGCCGCTGGCCTTCGGGTTGCGCGAGCCGAAGCGCGCGGCCGTTGGCGTGCAGCGCGAGCAGACCATCGCCCAGGCGGTGATCGAGGCCTTCAAATATCCCAGCTTCGGCCTGCTGATGGCTGGCTACTTCGTCTGCGGTTTCCAGGTGGTGTTCATCGGCGTGCACATGCCGAGCTACCTGCGCGACAAGGGCCTGTCGCCGGAGGTCGCGAGCTACGCGCTGGCGCTGATCGGCCTGTTCAATATCTTCGGCACCTATCTCGTGGGCTCGCTCGGGCAACGGCTGGCCAAGCGCAAGATCCTCGCCGCGATCTATTTCGGCCGCGCGATCGCCATCGCCCTTTTCATCACGGTCCCGATCTCGCCGCTCACGGTGTACCTGTTCGCCGCGGTGATCGGCTTCCTGTGGCTGTCGACCGTGCCGGCCACCAACGCGCTGGTGGCGCAGATCTTCGGCGTGGCGCACCTGTCGATGCTCAGCGGTTTCGTGTTCCTCGGGCATCAGGTGGGCTCGTTCCTGGGCGTCTGGCTCGGCGGCGTGCTGTACGACCGCACCGGCAGCTACGACATCGTCTGGTACATCTCGATCGCACTGGGCGTTTTCGCCGCGCTGATCAATCTGCCGGTCAAGGAGAGCGCCATCGTGCGGATGGCGCCTCGCCCGGCTTGACGTGATGCCGATGCGTTTCGTTGTCCATCCCCTGCTCGTGCGTGTCGCCGGGACGTTGCTGGTCACCGCCGCGCTGGCGGGCGTGTTCGCGCTGTACACCCGCCCGACGTTCCTCGTCACGCTGATCGACCAGATGTGGTCATGCTTCTGAACGACCCACGCATTTCGCACACGACACAGGCACCGTCGCCCTGGGTGGTGCGGTGGTCGCATCTGGCGCGCGAAGGCGGCTTTGCGCTCGATGTCGCTTGCGGCTCGGGTCGGCACATGCAATGGCTGGCAGAGCGCGGCCACCCAGTGACCGGTGTCGACCGCGCCGGAGAGGCGCTGCGCAGCGCCGCGGCGTTCGGCAAGACGATGCTCGCCGACATCGAGAACGGCCCCTGGCCCTTCGCGGGCAAGTTGTTCGATCTGGTGGTGGTGACCAACTACCTTTGGCGACCGAGACTGCCCGACATCGTTGCCGCGCTCGCACCGGGTGGCGTTTTGCTGTACGAGACATTTGCCGCTGGCAACGAGACCGTCGGCAAGCCGTCCCGCCCGGACTTCCTGCTGCAACCGGGCGAATTGCTGGCCGCCTGCACCGGACTGCACGTCATCGGCTACGAAGACGGCTACCTTGAGACGCCACCGCGCTTCGTGCAGAGGATCGCCGCCATGCGCAGTACCGAGCCCGGCGCCCGCCACCGTCTGGAATCGTGACTTGTCCAGTCAGTAGAATGGCCGCTTTTCGGCTAACCGCAAAGAGAGTCCCTTGGAGCAACTGAAAGGCAGCATCGTTGCGCTCGCCACGCCCATGCATGAGGATGGCAGCGTCGACTATCCAGCCCTGCGCCGGCTGATCGATTGGCACATCGCCGAAGGCACGGATTGTCTCGGCGTTGTCGGAACCACCGGCGAGTCGCCGACGGTCGACGTCGAGGAGCATTGCGAAATCATCCGCGTGTCGGTGGAGCAGGCGGCCGGGCGCGTGCCCGTGATGGCCGGCTGCGGCGCCAACTCGACCAAGGAAGCGATCGAACTCGCCAAATTCGCCAAAGGCGTGGGCGCCGATTCGCAACTGCAGGTCGTGCCCTACTACAACAAGCCGACGCAGGAAGGCCAGTATCAGCATTTCAAGGCGATCGCCGAAGCTGTCGGCGACTTGCCAGTGATGCTCTACAACGTGCCTGGCCGCACCGTCGCCGATATGGCGCACGACACCGTGCTGCGTTTGGCGCAGGTGCCCGGCATCATCGGCATCAAGGAGGCAACCGGCAACATCGAGCGCGCCCAGTGGCTGATTCGCGAGGTTCCGGCGCACTTCGGCGTGTATTCGGGCGATGACCCGACTGCCGTCGCGCTGATGCTCTGCGGTGGTCAGGGCAACGTCAGCGTGACCGCGAATGTCGCTCCGCGGAAGATGCACGAACTGTGCATGGCGGCCATTGCTGGCGACGTTGCGACTGCCATGCGTCTCCAGTTCGAGCTGATGCCGCTGCATCGCCATCTCTTCGTAGAGCCGAACCCGATCCCGGTCAAATGGGCGATGGCGCGCATGGGGCTTTGCGGAGGCGCACTGCGGTTGCCGCTGACCGAATTGTCCGAAAGCAACCGTTCGGTGGTCGAAAACGCGCTGCGCTCGAGCGGCCTGATCACTGCCTGAAACCCAATCTTTACGTCAGCGCGTGCGGTGGATGGCAACCTTTTGCCTCTCGCAGGCTCCGACACAGCGACGCTGTGGGCCAAGGTGGCCCATGCTTGACCGAACCATTCCACTGAGGAAGAGACGTTGAAGACTTATTTGCGATTTACGCTGCTGGCACTGGTTGCCACCAGCCTGGCGGCTTGCTCGGTACTCCAGGGCGACAAGATCGACTACAAGAGCGCCAGCGCCGGCAAGGCCTCGACGCTCGAAGTGCCCCCCGACTTGACGCAGCTGTCGCGCGAAAGCCGCTATGTGGTGCCCGGCAGTGCCGTGTCCGCAAACAGCCTGCAGGCCGGCGCAGCCGCAGCACCAAGCGTGCCGACGGCAGCCGCCGCGATCGGCGATGTGCGGATGGAACGCTCCGGTTCGCAACGCTGGTTGGTCGTCAACCGCCCGGCCGAACAACTCTGGGATCCGGTGCGTGACTTCTGGCTCGAAAGCGGCTTCCTGCTGACGCTGGACCAGCGCAATCTCGGCATCATGGAAACCGACTGGGCCGAGAACCGTGCCAAGCTGCCGCAGGACATCATCCGCGGCGCGGTTGGCAAGCTGCTCGACTCGATCTACTCCACCGGCGAACTCGACCGTTTCCGCACGCGCCTGGAGCGCACGCCGACCGGCACCGAGATCTATGTGAGCCATCGCGGCATGGAAGAGATCTACAGCAACAGCACCAAGGACCAGACCGTCTGGCAGCCGCGTCCCAGCGACCCGGAACTCGAGACTGAATTCCTGCGCCGCCTGATGGTGCGTCTCGGCGTTTCGCAGCAACAAGCGACCGCGCTGGTCGCCAGTGCGACGACCACGCAAGCCTCGCGCGTTGCCACGGTCGCCGGCCAGCCCGTCGTGCAGATGAGCGAAGGCTTCGAACGCGCTTGGCGCCGAGTGGGCCTCGCACTCGATCGCACCGGCTTCACGGTGGAAGATCGCGATCGCGCGGCAGGCACGTATTTCGTGCGCTACGTGACGCCGAACCCCGACAAGAAGGAAGCCGGCCTGTTCTCGAAGATCTTCAACTTCGGCAAGACCAACCCGAACGACACGCCGCTGAAGTTCCGCATTCTGGTCAAGAGCCAGGGCGAAAGCACGACCGTGTCGGTGCTCAACGAGGCCGGTGCGCCCGACAGCACGGCGAACGCGCAACGCATCGTCAAGGTGATTGCGGATGACCTCAGGTAAGCCTGGCAACGCGCGCGCTGCGGCCATGCCTCAGCAGTAGCGCACCCAGGGCATGCTGCGCTTCCGCAGTCTGGGCAGCGGCAGCACTGGCAATGCCACCGTGGTCGAAGCGATCAGCGGCGGCCGCACCTCGCGGCTGCTGATCGATTGCGGCTTCACGCTTCGGCATCTCGATGCGAGGCTGGCGCGTGCCGGCCTAGGCGCATCTGACATCGATGCCGTCTTCATCACCCACGAACACGGCGACCACATCGGTTGCGCCCATGCGCTGGCACGACGGGAACGCATTCCGGTGTGGATGAGCGAAGGCACGTGGCTGGCAACCGGTGGCCGTGATTTCGAGGGTCAATTGCGCCTGGCGCGCGACGGCATGGACATCGAAGCTGGCGACATCACCGTGCAGCCTTTCACCGTACCTCACGACGCCAAGGAGCCGCTGCAATTGCGCTGCACCGATGGTGACCGGACGTTGGGCGTGCTGACCGATCTCGGCCATGCGACACCGCATGTGCTGGGGCATTTAGCCGGGGTCGATGCGTTGCTGCTCGAGTGCAACCATGACAGCGACATGCTGGCCGGTTCGGCCTACCCGGCATTCCTCAAGCATCGCGTCGGTGGCAACTATGGCCACCTGTCGAATGCCGCAGCCGCAGCCATCGCACACGCCGTTCATCACGCAGGCTTGCGCCACGTGGTTGCCGCACATCTGAGTGAGCAGAACAACCGGCCGGAACTCGTGCGCCGCGCGCTGGCCGAAGCGCTTGGTGCGAGCGAGGCCGACATGCTGACAGCCACCGCAGCCGAGGGCTCGCCCTGGCTCGATGTATGACACGTCGTTGACGCAGCGCAGGCCGACGCCGACGCCGACGCATCTCAATGCTGACGAGGCGATCAACGCCTCTTCCTGCAGGCATTGAGAACGGTGACGAGCGCAGCGCCCAGGCAGCGCGCAAGCGCCCCTGAATGCCTTGACGCTCTTTCTTTTCAGCCGATGCGCTGCCGCATGGCTTCGTAGAGGCAGACGCCGCTGGCCACCGACACGTTCAGACTCTCCACCGCGCCCATCATCGGAATACCGACCAGTTCATCGCAACTCTTGCGTGTGAGTTGGCGCATGCCTGCACCTTCAGCACCAAGCACCAGCGCAAGCGGCCGCTTCAGGTCGCTCTGGTACAGCGTGCGCGGCGCATCGTCGCTGGTTCCGATGCACCAGATGCTGCGCTCCTTGAGTTCGCCCAGCGTGCGCGCCAGATTGGTCACCATGAAATACGGCACCGTCTCGGCAGCGCCACTGGCAACCTTGGCGACAGTGGCGTTGATGCCGGCTGCATGGTCCTTCGGCGCGATCACGGCATGGGCTCCGGCACCGTCGGCGACGCGCAAGCAAGCACCCAGGTTGTGCGGATCGGTCACGCCGTCGAGCACCAGCAGCAACGGCATGGTGTCTGTGGCCTCCAGACCTTCGAGCAGCTCATCCAGCGAATGCGTCTGCGGGATGTGCTCGACCCGCGCCGCAACGCCCTGGTGCCCGTGGCTGCCGCTGAGCTTGGACAGCCGCGCACCATCGGCTTCTACCAGCCGGACGCCGGCATCCTGGGCACGCGCCATGAATTGCTTCATGCGGGCATCGCGCCGACTCACATCGAACAGCACCTCGATCACCGATGCCGGCGCGGTCT
>JAZKDL010000403.1:0-2049 GCA_040387575.1 Pseudomonadota bacterium | reverse complement strand
GCAGGCGCAGCGTGATGAACAGCAGCATCAGCATGCCGATGAACACGTGCAGGCCGTGGAAGCCGGTCAGCATGAAGAAGGTCGAACCGTAGGCGCCGGAACTGAGCTTGAGGTTCAGCTCGGTGTACAGGTGGTAGTACTCGTAGCCCTGCACGCAGAGGAAAACGATGCCCAGCAGGACCGTGAGCCACATGAAGCGAATGCATTGAGCACGGTGATCGGCACGCAGCGCATGGTGGGCGATGGTCAACGTCACGCCCGAGCTGAGCAGCAGCGCCGTGTTGATGGTCGGTAGCCAGAATGGCCCGACGGTCTGGAACGGCTCGACGATGTCCGCCGGCGAACCGGTCACGCCCGCTGCCATGCTGGGCCACACGGCCTTGAAGTCGGGCCACAGCAGCGCGTTGTCGAGGCTGCCCAGTGCCGGCAACGAATGGGTACGAGCCCACCACAGCGCTGTGAAGAAAGCACCGAAGAACATCACTTCGGAGAAGATGAACCAGCTCATGCTCCAGCGGAACGAGAGATCGATCTTGTGGCTGTACTGTCCGGATTCGCTCTCACCGATCGCTTCGCGGAACCACTGATAGAGCACGGTCCACCACCACAGCAAGCCGAAGGCGAGCGAATAGGCGCCCCACTCGTGGCCATTGATCCACTGACCCGCACCCAGGATCACGAAGAACAGGCCGATCGCGGCCATGACCGGATGGCGCGACGGCCCGGGCACGAAGTAGTAAGGCGTGGTGCCGTGGGTGGTTGAACTCATATCAGCTCCTGGCTTTTTTCTTTGGATTCGAATCTGTGGGGCATGTCTCTAGGGCGCTGTCAGGACGAGATCGCGAGCTTCACGAGCACGATCAGCACGCCGACGAACAGCAGCACACCGACCAGCCCGACCGCCACGATGTGCAATGGCGACAGTTTGGCGATGTCTTCCTGGTAATCACTGTTCTTGCGCACGCCGAAGAAGCCCCAGGCCACCGCCTTCACGGTGCGAAAGAGCGAACCGCGGCGCGGCACGTCGGGCGCGTTCATGAACGCGCCTCCGCAGGAGGCGGTACAGGACTCGGCACTACTGCGGCCGTCGGCGCTGGCGGCGTCTTTCCGCCGACCTCGAAGAAGGTGTACGACAACGTGATGGTCTTCACGTCCTTCGATATCTTCGGATCGATCACGAACGCGACCGGCCACTGCTTCTTCTCGCCGGCTTCGAGCGTGTACTGGTTGAAGCAGAAACATTCGAGCTTGTTGAAGTACGGCGCAGCCTGCTGCGGCGCATAGCTCGGGATCGCCTGGGCCGCCATCCGCCGGTTCTGCACGTTCTGGAACTCGTACATCACCGTGTTGAGCTGCCCGGGATGCACCTGCATCGTGGCCTGCGCGGGCTTGAAGTCCCAGAGGCCGCGCACGTTGGAGTCGAATTCGACCGTGATGGTGCGGCTCATGTCGACCTGGGTGTTGTCAGGTACCCGGACGTTCCTGCCACCCGATGCGCCGCCGGGCACATCCAGCTCCGACAGGGCGAGGATGTTGATGCCGGTCATTTCGCAGATCGCGCGGTACAGCGGGACCAGCGCATAGCCGAAGGCGAACATGCCCGCCGCAACCACGACCAGCTTGCCGACCATGCGGACGTTCTCGCGGCGGATGCGTTGGCCGATGCCCATGCGATACCCCGGTCAGTGGCCGAGCCACACCATTCGGATGATGAAACCGACGAAGAACAGCACGGCGATCGAGGCCAGCGTGAGCCCCATGCGCCGGTTGTTCTTTCTTTGTTCAGGCGTCATCGCGCGCAGCCGTTCAGCCGATGACCTTGGTGGCCGTTGCGTCGAGGCGCGGAGGCGTCTCGAAGGTGTGGAAAGGCGCCGGCGACGGCACTTCCCATTCGAGGCCTTCGGCAGCTTCCCAAGGCTTGGCAGCCGCAGGCTCGCCCTTGCCGCGCATGGCGGGCAGCACGATGAAGAAGAAGAAATAGACCTGCGCGAAACCGAAGGCGAAGGCGCCGACCGAGGCCACCGCATTGAAGTCGGCGAACTGCATCGG
>JAZKDL010000402.1:0-2592 GCA_040387575.1 Pseudomonadota bacterium | reverse complement strand
GCAGAAGGCGGGGCAGAGTGTGCGCATCGAAGTCGCGGCGCAGGACATCGTGATCGCGACGCTCGGCTCGATGACCGAGGGCGCGTCGATCGGCGGCATGGATACGGCGCCGACGCTCAACGACAAGCGCGAGGGCGGCGCCTGGACGCTGTGGGAGCGCATTGCGGCGGACCGACCCGAACTCGGTCGTCCGCAAGCCTTCACCGAACATGTCGACGAGTCGAAGTGGGTGTCCTTCACCACGACGCTGAGCGACCCGGCGCTGTTCACGCTGGTGCGCGACTTCACCGGCAACGTGCCTGGCGAGGGCGGGCTCATCACCTTCACCGACTCGAACTGGCTGATGTCGATCGTGCTGCCGCACCAGCCGCACTTCATCGGCCAGCCGGACGATGTTCAGGTGTTCTGGGGTTACGGCCTCGTGATGGACAAGCCGGGCAATTTCGTCGCCAAGCCGATGGGCGAATGCACCGGCCGCGAACTCATGACGGAGCTGCTCGGGCACCTCGGCGCGGTCACGGGCGAGCGCACCGAATCGATCCTGGCGCAGTCGATCTGCCTGCCGTGTCTCATGCCCTTCATCACCAGCCAGTTCCTGCGCCGCACGCGAGGCGACCGGCCGGCGGTGCATCCGGAAGGCCATCTCAACTTCGCCGTGACCGGCCAGTTCTGCGAGCAGCCGGACGACGTGGTGTTCACGGTGGAATATTCGATCCGCTCGGCGATGACGGCGGTGTATGGACTGCTCGGCCTGGACCGCGAGCCGCCCGCCGTGTTCAAGGGCCAGTTCGACCCGCGCAATCTCTACAAGGCGTTTCGCGCGCTGCACGACATGGGTTGATCGACGCGGCTGTCCGACTGCCGTCAGTCATCGATCTTTTCCTTGATCCGCGTCAAGCGTCCGGCGGGGCCGGCTTCCACACTGGAAGCCTCACTGGAGTTTGACCATGCCCGCTTCGTTCGCCGCACCCGCCCAGGCCGGAATCCCCGCCGAATTCACGCTGCTCGACGCCTGGTGGCGCGCAGCCAACTACCTGTCCGTCGGCCAGGTCTACCTGATGGGCAACCCGCTGCTGCGGGAGCCGCTGACGCTCGCGCACATCAAGCCGCGGCTGCTCGGCCACTGGGGTACGACGCCGGGGCTGAACTTCATCTACGCGCACATGAACCGCGTCATCAAGGCGCGCGGCATCGATGCGATCTTCATCGCCGGCCCCGGCCACGGCGGCCCCGGCGTGGTGGCCAACACCTGGCTGGAAGGCACCTACAGCGAGGTCTACCCGAACCTGCCGCAGGACGCGGAAGGCATCCAGAAGCTGTTCAAGCAGTTCTCGTTTCCCGGCGGCATTCCGAGCCATGTGTCGCCCGAGACGCCGGGGTCGATCCATGAAGGCGGCGAGCTCGGCTATTCATTGCTGCACGCGCACGGCGCGGTGTTCGACAACCCGGACCTGGTCGCCTGCTGCGTGATCGGCGACGGCGAGGCCGAGACCGGTGCGCTGGCCGCGAGCTGGCATTCGAACAAGTTCCTGAACCCGGCGCGCGACGGCGCGGTGCTGCCGATCCTGCATCTCAACGGCTACAAGATCGCCGGGCCGACGGTGCTCGCGCGCATCGGCGACGAGCAGCTGACGCAGCTGCTGCGCGGCAACGGCTACGAGCCGCATTTCGTTTCGGGCCACGAGCCCGGCGCGATGCATCAGGCGATGGCGACGGCGCTCGACACCGCCTTCGATGCCATCCATGCGATCCAGCTGGAAGCGCGGCTGGACGGCTTCGGCAAGCGGCACCGCTGGCCGATGATCGTGCTGCGCTCGCCCAAGGGCTGGACCGGCCCTGGCGTGGTCGATGGCGTGCAGGTCGAAGGCACCTTCCGCGCGCACCAGGTGCCGCTGACCGGCTTTGCCGACAACCCGGCCCATGTGGCGCTGCTCGAGGACTGGATGCGCAGCTACCGGCCCGAAGAGCTGTTCGACGCCGATGGCCGGCTGCGAGCAGACATCGCCGCCATGGCGCCCGAGCCTGCGCGCCGCATGAGCGCCAATCCGCATGCCAACGGTGGCCTGCTGCTGAAGGACCTGCGGCTGCCCGACTACCGCGACTACGCCGTCGCGGTCGCCGCACCCGGCAGGACGCTGGGCGAGGCGACCCGCGTGACGGGCGCGTTCCTGCGCGACGTGATGCGCCTGAACGAGCCGGCACAGAACTTCCGCGTCTTCGGGCCGGACGAGACGGTGTCGAACCGGCTGGGCGCGCTGTTCGAAGTGACGACCCGCACATCGACCGCCGAGATCGTGCCGGGGGACGACCACGTGGGCGCCGACGGCCGGGTGATGGAAGTGCTCAGCGAGCACCTGTGCCAGGGCTGGCTCGAGGGCTATCTGCTGACCGGCCGGCACGGCTTCTTCTCGTGCTACGAAGCCTTCATCCACATCATCGATTCGATGTTCAACCAGCACGCGAAGTGGCTGAAGGTCACGCGCAAGCTGCCGTGGCGGCGCCCCATCGCGTCGCTGAACTACCTGCTGACCAGCCATGTCTGGCAGCAGGACCACAACGGCTTCAGCCACCAGGACCCGGGCTTCATCGACC
>JAZKDL010000401.1:0-10214 GCA_040387575.1 Pseudomonadota bacterium | reverse complement strand
CACGCGCGAGGTGTTGATCGGCGGCGGGCGCGAGGCGCTGACGCAACGCGAGTTCGCGTTGCTGCATGCCCTGCTGGAGTGTCCTGGCGCGATCCTGTCGCGCGAGCAGCTGGAGAACCGCATCTACGGCTGGGGCGACGAGGTCACGAGCAACGCCGTCGACGTGCTGATCCACGGCATGCGGCGCAAGCTCGGTGCCGACGCGATCCGCAACGTTCGCGGGCTCGGCTGGCGCGTGCCGTCCCGATGAGATCGCCCTTGTTGCGGCCGCGGTCGCTGCGTGGCCGGCTGTTGCTCTGGCTGCTCACGCTGCACCTGGTCGCAGCGGGGTTGACCGGCTGGCTGGCCTATGTCGCCTATGGACGGCTGGTCGATCACTTCATGGACGACCAGATGCGCCTGGTTGCCGATTCCTATGCGGCCAACCACAAGCCCGCGCAGCTGCAGCCGCTGGCCGCCGCGGCCGATCTGGACCGCGGCGCCTTCGTTCTGCAGTTCTGGAGCGCCGACGGCGCCACGTTGCTCGCGAGTTCGTGGCCGGCGCTGGAGGGGCCGCTGCAGGCCCGGCCCGGCTTCCGGAATGTGAGCGACGGGTCGGACCAGGAAGGCGGTTGGCGCGTGTACACCGCGGCGCCGCCCGACGCGCGTCCGGGCCGGCCCCGGGTGCAGGTGATGCAGAGCGAGCGCTTCCGGCAGCAGCGCGTGATGCGGCGTGCGCTGCTCGAAGGGTTGCCGATTGCGCTGCTGCTGCCGATCGCGCTGTTGCTGCTCGGGCTCATCGTGACGGCTGCGTTGCGTTCGTTGGGCGACGTGGCACGGGAACTGGGTGTGCAGGATGAGCATCACCTGCGCGAGCTGTCGGTCGCGCGGGTGCCCGACGAGATCGCGCCGCTGGTGAACGCATTCAACGGCCTGCTCGCGCGGCTGCGGGCCGCCTTCGCCACGCAGCGCCGCTTCGTGCAGGACGCCGCGCACGAGTTGCGCAGCCCGATCGCCGCGATCGCGCTGCAGATCGAGAACCTGCGTCCCCATCTGCCGGCCGGCGAGGCCGCGGCGCGCTTCACCCAGCTGGAAGCGGGCGTGCGGCGCACCAGCCATTTGGTCGAGCAACTGCTGTCGCTGTCGCGCCAGGAGGCGCTCCCGCCGACGCGTGGGGCGCCGACCGACGTGGTGGCGCTGCTGCGCGAAAGCATCGGCCAGTTGATCGTGCTGGCGGACCAGCGTGGCGTGGACATCGGTTTCGACGGCCGCACCGCGCCGCTGGTCGACGCGCCGTCGGGCGAACTGCGCTGTGTCTTCGACAACCTGATCGACAACGCCCTGCGCTACAGCCGGCCGGGAAGCACGGTGGACGTGCGCGTGCACGAGGTCGAGGGGCGGGCGGCGGTCGACGTGATCGACCAGGGCCCGGGCATCCCGCCCGAGTGGATGAACCGGGTGTTCGACCGCTTCTTCCGGGTGCCGGGCTCCGATGTCGGCGGAAGCGGGCTGGGGTTGGCCATTGCACAAGCCGTGGCGGTTCGCTACGGCCTGCGCATCGTGCTGCGCAACCGGGATGCCGACGAGGGCGGGCCGGGCCTGGTCGCGCGCGTTTGGCTGGGTTGATGCGGGCCTGTCAGAGCTGAGCGCCCGCCTTGCCGGATGCTAATTCCGGGCTCATTTTTCGCTCACTTGGCGCTCACTCTGCATGCCTAGAGTGGCGCCAGGTCATCCACAGGCATGCCGTCTGCGGATCGAGACCGGCATCCATCCTCGAGGAGATCAACATGCAAGTTTCCAATCGCATTCTCGCCATCGGCGCCCTGGCCTTCGCCGCAACGATGGGCAGCGCGGCAGCCTCGGCCCAGGCCTGGAATGGTGGCGGTTCCGAAGCCATCGGCCAGTCGACCAGCCAGGCGATGCTGAATTCCACGATGTCTTCGGACGAAGTGCAGGCCACTGCCGTGGCAGCCGCCCATCCGAGCGGCACCGAAGCCACCGGCCAGTCCACCGGCATGGTCATGCCTGCGTCGAACATCTCCAGCGACGAGGTGTACAAGGGCGCCTTCGCCGCCTCGCACCCGACCGGCACCGAGGCGATCGGCCAGTCGACCGCGATCGCCATGCCGCGTCCGTCGGGCTCCTGAGCCGGAGCGGCCGCGCGACGCGGCCTTGGGGAAAGCGGCACTGGTGGGTTGGTGTGGGCCGCGGGTTGAATTCCGGGAGGCAAGGCCCCAGTTGGATGGGTCGCCGGGCTGGCTTTTGTCGGCAAGCTCGGCTGCTTCCGTAGAATTTTGACCATCCGACTTTTGTTTTCCCCCTGAGACATGGCCAACACCACCACCTCCACCAAGCTCCCTTTCCAGGCTGAAGTTGCGCAACTGCTGCACCTCGTCACGCACGCGCTCTACTCCAACAAGGAGATCTTTCTCCGCGAGCTGATCTCCAACGCGTCCGACGCCTGCGACAAGCTGCGCTTCGAGGCGATCAACAACGCCGCGCTGTATGAAGACGCACCCGAGCTCGCGGTGCGCGTGTCCTTCGACAAGGACGCGAAGACGATCACTATCGCCGACAACGGCATCGGCCTGTCGAAGCAGGAAGCCATCGACAACCTGGGCACGATCGCCAAGAGCGGCACCAAGGACTTCATGAGCAAGCTGAGCGGCGACCAGAAGGCCGACGCGCAGCTGATCGGCCAGTTCGGCGTGGGCTTCTACTCGGGCTTCATCGTGGCCGACCGCATCACGGTCGAGTCGCGCCGCGCCGGCCTCCCGGCCGACCAGGGCGTGCGCTGGGCCAGCACCGGCACCGGCGACTTCGAGGTCGACGACATCGAGCGCCCGGTGCGCGGCACCAGCGTCACGCTGCACCTGCGCGACGAGGCCGAGGAATACCTCAACGCCTGGAAGCTCAAGTCGGTCATCGCCAAGTACTCCGACCACATCTCGCTGCCGATCCTGATGGAGACGGAAGAGTGGAAGGAAGGCGAGAACGACCAGCCCGGCGACATGGTCAAGACCGGCGAATGGGAAGCCGTCAACAAGGCCAGCGCGCTGTGGGCGCGCAGCAAGAAGGACGTCACCAAGGAAGAGTACGAGGCCTTCTATCAGAACATCGGCCACGACTTCGACCCGCCGCTGACCTGGAGCCACAACCGCGTCGAAGGCAGCACCGAGTACACGCAGCTGCTGTACATCCCGTCGAAGGCGCCGATGGACCTGTGGAACCGCGACAAGAGCGCGGGCGTGAAGCTCTACGTCAAGCGCGTCTTCATCATGGACGACGCCGAGGCGCTGATGCCCAGCTACCTGCGCTTCGTGAAGGGCGTGATCGACTCGGCCGACCTGCCGCTCAACGTGAGCCGCGAGCTGCTGCAGGAAAGCCGCGACGTGAAGGCGATCCGCGAAGGCAGCACCAAGCGCGTGCTGTCGATGCTGGAAGACCTGGCCAAGAAGCAGAAGAATGCGGCCGAGACGGCGGCCGGCAAGATCGACGTGGGCTCCGGTGAATCGGTGCCGGCGCCCGAGCCGACCGAGGTCACCGACGTGGTCGACAAAAAGGACACGACCGTCCCGGCGGCCGAAGCCGCCGCCGAGTTCGCGGGCGACGAGGACGCCGGCAAGTACGCGAAGTTCTACGCCGAGTTCGGCGCCGTGCTGAAGGAAGGCCTGGGCGAGGACACCGCCAATCGCGACCGCATCGCCAAGCTGCTGCGCTTCGCGTCGAGCACGACCGACACGGTGAGCGTCGGCTTTGCCGACTACAAGGCGCGCATGAAGGACGGCCAGGACGCCATCTACTACATCACCGCCGACACGCTGGCCGGTGCGCGCAACAGCCCGCAGCTCGAGGTGTTCAAGAAGAAGGGCATCGAAGTGCTGCTGATGACCGACCGCGTCGACGAATGGGCGCTGAACTACCTGACCGAATTCGACGGCACGCCGCTGCAGAGCGTCGCCAAGGGCGCGGTCGACCTCGGCAAGCTGCAGGACGAAGCCGAGAAGAAGGCGGCCGAAGAAAGCGCCGAGACCTTCAAGCCGGTGCTCGACCGCCTGAAGGAAGCGCTGAAGGACAAGGCCGGCGACGTGCGCGTGACCACGCGTCTGGTCGATTCGCCCGCCTGCCTGGTGGTGCAGGACGGCGGCATGAGCACGCAGCTTGCCCGCATGCTGAAGCAGGCCGGTCAGCCGGCGCCCGACCTGAAGCCGGTGCTGGAAGTGAACGCCGACCACGCGCTGGTGAAGAAGCTGGCCGATTCGCCGCACTTCGACGATCTGGCGAACATCCTGTTCGACCAGGCGCTGCTGGCCGAAGGCGGCCTGCCGGAAGACCCGGCGGCGTATGTGCGGCGGGTGAACGCGCTCCTGGTCTGAGGTCGCTGGAACGCCTGGGCGAAAGCCTCAGGCGTACAGCGGCTCCTCGTCCATCGCCTCGCACTGCTCCTGCAGCATCAGCACCTGGCCCTTCCAGTAGTCGCTGGAGCCGAACCACGGGAAGTTGATCGGGAAGATCGGGTCTTCCCAGCGGCGCGCCAGCCAGGCGCTGTAGTGGATCAGCCGCAGCGTGCGCAGCGGCTCGATCAGCGCGAGCTCGCGGCGATCGAATTCGCGGAACTGCTCGTAGCCGTCGAGCAGGCCGCTCAGCTGCGAGGTGCGTTGCGCGCGTTCGCCCGACAGCAGCATCCACAGGTCCTGCACCGCGAAGCCGGTGCGCGCGTCGTCCAGGTCGACGAAGTGCGGCCCGCCGCCGGGCCGGTCGGTCGGCGTCCAGAGGATGTTGCCCGGGTGCACGTCGCCATGCAGCCGCAGCTTGCGCATGCCGCCGTCGGCGGCGGTGGGCGACAGCGCGGTCGCCGCGATGCGGTCGAGCGCTTCCTTGCAGGCGTCTTCCCAGGCGCGCTGCACGTCGAGCGGAATCTTGTCGTTGGCCAGCAGCCAGTCGCGCGAGGCGATGCCGAAGGTCTGCAGGTCGAGCGCCGGCCGCGCTTCGAAAGGCCGCGCACGGCCGACGGCATGGATGCGCGCCAGAAAGCGGCCGATCCATTCGAGCACTTCGAAGTCGTCCAGCTCGGGCCCGCGGCCGCCGCGGTACGGGCTCACGCTGAACGCGAAGCCGCCGTGGTGATGCAGCGTGGCGCCGTTCAACAGCAGCGGTGCCACGGCCGGCACTTCGGCCGCCGCGAGTTCGAGTGCGAAGGCGTGCTCTTCGAGGATCGCGGCTTCGCTCCAGCGTTCGGGCCGGTAGAACTTGACGACCACCGCACTGCGGTCTTCCAGATACACCTGGTAGACGCGGTTTTCATAGGAGTTCAGACCCGTGAGCCGGCCGTCGCCGTAAAGGCCCAGCGTCGCGAGCGCATCGAGCACCACGTCGGGTGTGAGGTTCTCGTAGGGATGGGTGTTCGCGGGCGCATCGGGAAGGGTCATGGCCCATTGTCGCTACCCGGCCACGGCCGGCGAGGACAAGGGAGAACGCGTCCCTTAGCGCGATCGTGAAAGCGACAGGATGTGCCCGACGCGCGCATCACCCCGGCCGGCCAGCACGTGTGCATAGGCGGACTGCACCGCGGCGTTGCCATCGTGATGCTGCACGGTGAGCCACGGCGGCTGCGCGCCGGTCGCGTGCGCGGTGAACGCGTGCCACGCCGCGGTCATGCGCCGGCCGAATTCGTCGGCGCCCCATTCGGCGCTGCGCTTCTTGATCTGTGCCGGTGCGAAGAACAGCGTGGCGCGCGGGCCGGGCAGGCTCTTGCCCGATCCGCTCGGCGCGAGTTCGTCGACATGCGTGCCGCCGATCGAGCTGCTGTAGCGCAGGTCGGTGAAGCGGGTGTGGATGCGGCGGCGCAGCTCGCCATTGCCGGCGAAGTCGACGTAGACGCATGGCGCGTCGGCGGCGATCTGCTCGAGCGCGTCGTAGCCGATCACGCGGTGGTAGCAGCCCAGGCTTTCGCAGAAGGCCTTGTTCGCCTCGGAGGTCAGCCCGACGACCTCGATGCCGGCGCGCTGATGCAGCTGGAAGGCGGTGCCGTAGGCCGTCTTGCTCGATGCGCTGGACAGCAGCACGACGCCGGGCGTGGCGTCCGAGCGCACGCCGAAGAAATCGTTGTCGGCGAGGAAGTCGTCGATCAGCCATGAGGTGATGAAGAGCGGGCGCAGCAATGCCTGCACGTCCTCGGTGTCCGCGGTGTAGAGCGGGTCGGCGGTGCAGCGGAAATACTGGTTGTAGACGGCGGGCAGTTCGGCGCGGTGCGGCGCCGCGTCGGTGAAGCGCTCGGGCGACAGGCGGCCGGGCTGCAGCACTGCGGCCGATGCCATCGGCCAATAACCGTAGAGCCGTTCGCCTACGGCTACACCTGGATGCAGCGACTGCACCACGCTCGCGAAACCCCAGACCGGAATCTGGCCCCAGCCTTCTTCACCGCTCGGGAAGAACTGCCAGTAGCTCATCGCGTCGCCGAACGCGGCATAGGTGATGTTGTTGGACGTGAGCGCGAACGCGTCGATGCGTACGCGCACTTCGCCGGGCTGCAGCGGCGTGTCGGTGGTTTCGCGCAGGCGGGTCTCGGCGAGATGGTCTTTGCGGACGAGGAGGGCGGTGGTGCTCATGCGCAAACCTTATCGGAGGCCGGTGAAACCCGCCACCGCGGCCAACGCATCGGCGGTCGCTCGTGCGACATGAAAAAAGGCGACGCGGCAGCAAAGCCGGGTCGCCTTCCAAGCCCGTGGCCATGCGGCCCGGGCCCGTTCATCGCTGGTATCAGGCGATGGTGATTTCGACGTCGATGTTGCCGCGGGTGGCGTTCGAGTACGGGCAGACCTGGTGAGCGGTGTCGACCAGCTTTTGCTTCTGTTCTGCGTCGAGGCCCGGCAGCGTGATGGCCAGTGCGACGGAGATGCCGTAGGCGGCGCCGCCGTTGGTCGGGCCGAGGGAAACCTTCGAGTCGATCGCGACGTCGTCCGGAACCTTCACGCCGATCTTCGGGCCGACGGCCTTCATCGCGCCGATGAAGCAGGCGGCGTAGCCCACCGCGAACAGCTGCTCGGGGTTGGTGCCGGGCTTGCCGGAACCGGGCGAGCTGAGCTTGACGTCGATTGCGCCGTCGCTGGACTTGCCTGCGCCGTCGCGGCCGCCGATGGTGTGGGCTTCGGCGGTGTAGAGCACCTTGTCGAGTTTCGTGGTCATGGTGGTTCCTTTCAGTGGTGGATAAATGCCCCGGTATCGAGGCGGGTGAGAAAGAGGTGGGTCAGGCTGCCTTGATGCGGTCGCGCAGCGTCTGGATCTGCTGCGTGAGCGCGACGAGTTCGGGCACCGAGCATTGCGTGGCGGCCAGCAGGCAGCCCGGTACGCCGGCTGCCCGCGTCTTGAGCTTGCGGCCGGCGGATGTCAACATGATGTGCACGCGGCGTTCGTCGGCCACGTCGCGGACGCGGGTCACGAAGCCGTTGGCCTCCAGGCGCTTGAGCAGTGGCGTGAGCGTGCCGGAGTCGAGCGACAGCCGCTCGCCGAGCGCAGACACCATCGGCCCGTCGTGCTCCCACAGCGACAGCATCACGAGGTACTGCGGATAGGTCAGCTGGAGCTTTTCGAGCAGCGGCTTGTAGAGCCGGGTCATCGCAAGCGACGCCGAATACACGGCGAAGCACAGCTGGTTGTCCAGCAGGAGCATCTCGTCGGTGGTGTGTTCGGTGCGCATGGCCTGAATTATGTCGAACAATTGAATTGTGTGCAATTCAATTTGTAAGCGTGGCCCTGATGTGAGTGGGGTGAAGGCGTCCGCGGATCATGTCGGCGCCGCGGCTGGCAGCCCGTCAGTTCGCTGACGGGCGGATGCCAGACGGACGCTCAGGCTTCAGCGGCCGCTGAAGCGCGCGGGGCGCCGCTCGATGAAGGAGCGCACGCCCTCGGCCGCGTCCTCGCTGTTCGACAGGCGCTTCTGCGTTTCGATGAACTCCGACACCGCGGCGAGCGGGCCGTGCTCGATGGCCTTCAGCACGTTGAGCCGCGTGGCAACGACCGCGAGCGGCGCCTGTGCGGCAATGCGCTGCGCAATGGCGAGCGCCGCGTCGAGCTCCTCACCCGCCGGCACGACCTTCTGCACGAAGTTCAGGCGATAGGCTTCGGCGCTGCCGAATTCGTCGGCCGTCAGCAGGTGCAGCATCGCGTTGCCGAGGCCGGCGCGCTCGGCCATGCGCAGCGTGGCGCCGCCGGTCGCCATGATGCCGCGCTGGACTTCCATCTGCGAGAAGCGGCAGTCGTCGGCTGCCACCACGATGTCCGCGCCGAGCATCAGCTCGATGCCGACGGTGAAGCAGATGCCCTTGACCGCCACCACCATCGGCTTGGTCCGGCGGCGATAGCCCTCGAGCCCGAAGTCGTGCGGCTCGACCAAGCCTTGCGGTACCGCCTTCTCGCCGCGCTTCATGTACTCGGTCACGGCCGGCAGGTCGAGGCCCGCCGTGAAGTGATCGCCGAACGCATGCAGCACGCCCACGCGCAGCGCCGGGTCGTCGTCGAGGCGCGTGTACGCCTCGGCGAGCTGCCTGAACATCGGCGGTGTCCAGCCGTTGCGCTTGGCTGGCCGGTTGATGCCGATCAGCAGCACGTGGTCGAGCACCTGGGTGTCGATGCAGCCTTCGGGCGGTGGCGTGGTGGAAATGGCGGTCATTCTTTGTCTCCGTTGTTGTCTCGACCTGTGTCAGTAGGCGTACACGCCGCGCTTGGTCTTGCGGCCGAGTTGGCCCGCAGCAACCATCTCCTTCAGCAGCGGGCACGGACGGTACTTCGAGTCGCCGAACTGCTCCAGGTAGACCTCCATCACCGCCAGGCAGACGTCCAGTCCGATCATGTCGGCGAGCGCCAGCGGGCCGATCGGCTGGTTGCAGCCGAGCTTCATGCCGGCGTCGATGTCCTCGGCCGTCGCGAGCCCCTCTGCCAGCACGAAGAAGGCCTCGTTGATCATCGGCACCAGGATGCGGTTGACCACGAAGCCGGGCGCGTTCTTCACGGTGATCGGCGACTTGCCCAGCGCCACCGCGAGTTCCTTGACCGCGTCGTGCGTGGCGTCGCTGGTCAGGTAACCGCGGATGATTTCCACCAGCGCCATCATCGGCACCGGGTTGAAGAAATGCATGCCGATGAAGCGGTCGGGGCGCGAGGTCGCGGCGGCCAGTTGCGTGATCGAGATCGACGAGGTGTTCGACGCGACGATCACGTCCGGCGGCAGCAGCGCATCGACCTGCTTCAAGATCTTCAGCTTGAGTTCGTGGTTCTCGGTCGCTGCCTCGATCACCAGTTGCGCGGTCTTCAGATCGTCGTAATTGGTCGATCCCTTGATCAGCGCGAGCGCGGCGCTCTTCTGGTCTTCCGTGAGCTTCTCCTTCTTGATCAGACGGTCCAGGCTGCCCGACACCGTGGCCAGGCCCTTGTCGACGGCGGCTTGCGAGATGTCGACCATCACCACCTTCACACCTGACACCGCGCAGGCCTGCGCGATGCCGTTGCCCATCGTGCCCGCGCCGATGATCCCGACCGTTTGAATCGCCATGAGAAAACTCCTTGGAAAATGAATGTGAAAAATAAAAGAGGGGGAGGGCATGTCCTTGCATGCCCCACATGGCATTGATTGTGGCGCAGCGTTTTTGCGCAGACGTTCGCCGCGGCGACATCGCCATTGCATTAAAGTCCGCCGTTTTCCCCCTCGGAGCCCGCTCTCATGCCAACCTTCGGCACACCCCTTTCTCCTTCTGCCACCCGCGTCATGCTGCTGGGCTCCGGTGAGCTCGGCAAGGAGGTGCTGATCGCGCTGCAGCGTCTGGGTGTCGAGACCATCGCGGTCGACCGCTATGCCGATGCGCCCGGCCAGCAGGTGGCGCACCACGCGCGCACCATCACGATGAGCGACCCGGCGCAGCTGAAGGCGCTGATCGAAGCCGAGAAGCCACAGCTCGTGGTCCCCGAGATCGAGGCCATCGCAACGCCGATGCTGCAGGAGCTCGAGGCCGCAGGCGTCGTGCGCGTGATCCCGACCGCGCGTGCCGCACGGCTCACGATGGACCGCGAAGGCATCCGCCGGCTCGCCGCCGAAACATTGGGTGTGCCGACCAGCCCGTACAAGTTCTGCGATTCGCTGGAAGAACTGCAGGCCGCGATCGACGGCGGCATCGGCTACCCGTGCATCGTCAAGCCGGTGATGAGCAGCTCGGGCAAGGGCCAGAGCAAGATCGACGGCCCGG
>JAZKDL010000400.1:0-7139 GCA_040387575.1 Pseudomonadota bacterium | reverse complement strand
TACACCGACGGCATCGAGCGCATCAACATCGAGCTGTCGCTGCAGAACAAGCTGGCGCTGACCGATGCGCTCGAAGCCTTCTTCACGCGCGGTAATTTGCCATTGGGCAAGACCGACGACGCGCACGACATTCCGTCGGCCGAGTTGCTCGAAGATCGCGTGTCGCAAGCACTTGTGCTGGTCGGCGAGGTGCGCGAACTGTGGCGCGGCTGGCTGCACGACATCGACACGCTGTTCCCGCAACTGCAAGACCATTCGCTGCGCGCCAGCTGGAAGACCCAACTGCGCGCGCCGCTGCAGCAGATCTTCAGCGGTGCCGAGTTCGCGCCGATCCTGGCTGAGTGCACGGCCATCCACCAGAAGGTGTTGAAGGGCCGCGTGTGGGTCGCGCTGCACATGCATGCGGGCGACGGCAACGTCCACACCAACATTCCCGTCAACAGCGACAACTACGACATGCTGCAGACCGCGCATGCGGCGGTGGTGCGCATCATGGCGCTGGCGCGTTCGCTGGACGGCGTGATCTCGGGCGAGCACGGCATCGGCATCACGAAGATCGAGTTCCTGACCGACGCCGAACTGCAGCCCTTCACCGACTACAAGCAGCGTGTCGATCCGGAAGGGCGCTTCAACAAGGGCAAGCTGCTGCGCGTCGACCCGGCCGCTGCGCAACCGCTGCATGCCGACCTGACCAACGCCTACACGCCGAGCTTCGGCCTGATGGGCCATGAGTCGCTGATCATGCAGCAGAGCGACATCGGCGCCATCGCCGACTCGGTCAAGGACTGCCTGCGCTGCGGCAAGTGCAAACCGGTCTGCGCCACGCACGTGCCGCGTGCCAACCTGCTCTACAGCCCGCGCAACAAGATCCTCGCGACCTCGTTGCTGGTCGAGGCTTTCCTTTATGAAGAGCAGACGCGCCGCGGCGTGAGCATCAAGCATTGGCAGGAGTTCGAGGACGTTGCTGACCACTGCACGGTCTGCCACAAGTGCCTGAGCCCGTGCCCGGTGAAGATCGACTTCGGCGACGTCTCGATGAACATGCGCAACCTGCTGCGCAAGATGGGGCAGAAGAGCTTCCGACCTGGCAACGCGGCTGCGATGTTCTTCTTGAACGCGACCAATCCGCAGACCATCAAGATGATGCGCACCGGCATGGTCGACATCGGCTTCAAGGCGCAGCGGCTGGCCAACGACCTGCTGCGCCGCGTCGCGAAGAAGCAGACGTCCGCGCCGCCGGCCACGCTCGGCCCGGCGCCGCTCAAAGAACAGGTCATCCACTTCATCAACAAGAAGATGCCTGGCGGCCTGCCGAAGCAGACCGCGCGTGCGCTGCTCGACATCGAGGACGCGGATTACGTGCCGATCATCCGCAACCCGAAGGCGACCACGGCGGAGACCGAGGCCGTCTTCTACTTCCCGGGTTGCGGATCGGAACGCCTGTTCTCGCAGGTCGGCCTCGCCACGCAGGCCATGCTCTGGCATGCGGGCGTGCAGACGGTGCTGCCGCCGGGTTACCTGTGCTGCGGCTACCCGCAGCGCGGCAGCGGCCAGTTCGACAAGGCCGAGAAGATGATCACCGACAACCGCGTGCTCTTCCACCGCGTCGCCAACACGCTCAACTACCTCGACATCAAGACCGTGGTGGTGAGCTGCGGCACCTGCTATGACCAACTGCAGGGCTACCAGTTCGACAAGATCTTTCCGGGTTGCCGGATCATCGACATCCACGAGTACTTGCTGGAGAAGGGCATCACGCTTGGGGCGGCGGGCGGCGGTGGTTACCTTTACCACGACCCGTGCCACAGCCCGATGAAGCTGCAGGACCCGATGAAGACGGTGAAGGCGCTGGTGGGCGATGGCGTGCAGAAGAACGACCGCTGCTGCGGCGAGTCCGGCACGCTGGGCGTCACGCGGCCCGACATCTCCACGCAGATCCGCTTCCGCAAGGAAGAAGAGCTGCGCAAGGGCGAAGCCTCGTTGCGCGCTGAAGGCAAGATCGCAGCCGACGCCAACGTGAAGATCCTCACCAGCTGCCCCAGCTGCCTGCAGGGCCTGAGCCGCTATGGCGACGACCTGAACAACGGTCTTCTCGAAGCCGACTACATCGTGGTCGAGATGGCCAACCAGATCCTCGGCGACCAGTGGCTCCCCGACTACGTGGCCGCGGCCAACAGCGGCGGTATCGAGCGGGTGCTGGTATGAGCGGGCTGCATGTCGATGGCTGCCCGTTGTGCGCCGAGACCGGCGGACGCCTGGTCTGGGCCGGTACCCGGCTGCGCGTGATCCATGCGGGCGAGGCCGATTTCCCGGGTTTCTATCGCGTCGTGTGGTCCGATCATGTGGCGGAGTTTTCAGGTCTGTCAGCGGCTGATCGCGCGCTGTGCATGGATGCGGTGGCGCTCGTGGAACAAGCGCTGCTCACGCATCTCACGCCTGCGAAGATCAACCTGGCGGCGCTGGGCAACATGGTTCCGCACCTGCATTGGCACGTGATTGCGCGCTTCGACTGGGACAGCCGCTTTCCTTCGCCGGTTTGGGCAAGCGCGCAGCGTGACGTGGATGCGTCCCGCCTGGCGGCAGTGGCTTCGCGCCTGCCGGCAGCGGAGTCCGCGATGATCGCGTCGCTCAACGCAAGGAGTTTCTGATGGCAGGTTTGAAGGCGGGCGCACCGACGCCGCAATCGATTACGGTGCATGGCCAATCGCGGGTGCTGGAGATCGGCTTTTCCGATGGCGCGCTTTTCCGCATCCCGTTCGAGTTGATGCGCATCTATTCGCCATCGGCCGAAGTGCAGGGCCACGGCCCGGGCCAGGAAGTGCTGCAGACCGGCAAGCGCAACGTCGAACTCGCCGACCTGGAACAGGTCGGCAACTATGCGGTGAAGCCGGTCTTCTCCGATGGTCACGAGTCGGGCATCTTCTCGTGGGACCTGCTGTATCAACTGGGGTCGCAGCAAGATGCGCTGTGGACCGAGTACGAGCGCCGTCTGGCTGCAGCAGGCGTCGATCGCGATGCGCCGATGCCCGAAAAGGGCGGCCACGGCTGCAGCGCCCACTGAGCGCAATGCCCGGCGCTCCAGCGGGGTCGTCGGCTTGATTCAGACGCTTCCGCCCTAACATCGGGCGCATGAGCACCACCCATTTCGGCTTCGAGAAAGTCGACGAAAGCGACAAGGCGCGCCGCGTGCGCGGCGTCTTCGATTCGGTCGCGACCCGCTACGACCTCATGAACGACCTGATGTCGATGGGTCTGCATCGCGCCTGGAAGGCGTACACCGTGATGGTCGCCAATGTCGGCGAAGGTTCGAAGGTCCTCGACATCGCTGGCGGTACCGGCGACCTCGCGCTGGCATTTGCGAAGAAGGTCGGCACGACCGGCCAGGTGGTGCACACCGATATCAACCAGGCGATGCTCAGCACCGGCCGTGATCGGCTTCTCGATGCTGGTGTCGCGTTGCCCACGCTGGTCTGCGACGCCGAAAAGTTGCCCTTCCCCGACAACCATTTCGATGTGGTCACCGTGGCTTTCGGCCTGCGCAACATGACCCACAAGGACGCTGCTCTCAAAGAGATGAACCGCGTGCTCAAGCCGCGCGGCAAGCTGCTGGTGCTCGAGTTCTCGAAGGTCGCCAAGCCATTGCAGAAAGCCTACGACTGGTATTCGTTCAAGGTCCTGCCCCGACTGGGCAAAGCCGTAGCCGGCGACGATGCGAGCTACCGGTATCTGGCCGAATCGATCCGCATGCATCCCGCGCAGGATGAGCTCAAGACCCTCATGAAAGAGGGCGGTTTTGGGCACGTGGACTATCACAACATGACCGGCGGCGTCGTCGCCTTGCATGTTGGAATCAAGTGTTGAAGCAATACAGTGAAAGAGGAGACGTCATGAAGAAGTTCTGGTCTGTCGTGTTGGTGGGTGCCCTCGCGGTGGCGAGCATTCAGGCTGAAGCGGCCCGGATGGGCGGTGGCAAGTCGTTTGGACGTCAGTCGTCCAACGTAACGCAGCGCCAGTCGACGCCGCCTGCCGCCACCCCCGGCGCACCGACGCAGAACGCGACGAATGCAGCGCCGCGCCCGGCCACGCCGTCACCTGCGGCTGCGGCACCGAAGCGTCCGTGGGGCGCGATGCTCGGCGGCTTGGCTGCGGGTCTGGGCCTGGCTTGGCTGGCGCATTCGCTCGGCCTCGGTGCCGGCTTCGGCAACATCCTGCTCATCGGCCTGCTCGTGTTTGCGGCATTCATGGTCTGGCGCATGTTCAGCGCGCGTTCGCGTGCATCGGGTTCCGCGGGTGGCTCCAACGTGCGTCCCGGCAACTTCGCCTTCGGAACGGCTGGCGCGCCGGCTGAGGTGTCGACTCCGGCGCAGTACAGTCCGGCGCATGTGGGCAACGATGCCTCCGCGCGTCCCTGGGAACGCAACACGGCTGCATTCGATGCAACGCCCGCTCAGGCCGATACGGTGGCGGGTGGTTCGTCGATGGCTGGCGCAGCCGCGGCGGGCTCGGGCAGCATGATTGGCGCCGCACTCGCCGGTTCGCAGGCCTGGGGTATTCCAACTGGCTTCGATGTCGACGGCTTCCTCGGTGCAGCGAAACGCAACTTCGTGACTCTGCAGGCAGCTTGGGACCGCGCTGACGTCTCAACCTTGCGCTCGATGATGACCGACGGCATGGTTGGTGAGATCCAGACCCAACTGGCCGATCGCGCCAGCCATACTGGCGGCGTGATCAACAAGACCGACGTGGTGATGCTCGACGCCAAGCTGCTTGGCATCGAGGAAATGCCGGACGCCTACATGGCGAGCGTCGAGTTCTCCGGAATGATCCGCGAGGATGCTTCCTCTGGCCCGAGCCCATTCCGCGAGGTCTGGAATATGACCAAGCCCGTCAGCGGGACGAGCGGCTGGTTGGTCGCAGGCGTGCAGGCATTGCAGTAACGCTCAGAGAGAGCATCAGGTACGGTCGAAAGGCCGTGTCGAAACAGGATAATGGGGACATGGCCACACCATCGTCCCCATTTTCTTTTCTTGGCGATCTGTTCGAACGCGTCGGCAGCCGTCTCCAGCCGCCGCCCTGGGCGGTTCACGAGATTCAGCATCGCGCAGTGCTCTTTCTCAACCATGTGCTCCAGCAGGAGCCCGAGGCGCAGCAGCGCCTGGTGCGCCAAAAGGATCGGGTCGTGCAGTTCGAATGGCGCTTCGTCAAGGTCAAGCTGGTCGCGACGCCGGCAGGTTTGCTCGATCTGGCGCCTGAAACTGCGAGTCCCGAACTCACGCTGACCGTGACCGAGATGTCGCCCCTTGGTCTGGCCCAGGCCACGCTACGCGGCGAAAAACCGGCAGTCCGTATCGTTGGGGATGTGCAGCTCGCAGCCGAGGTCAACTGGCTGGTCGACCACGTGCGTTGGGATGTGGAGGACGATCTGGCACGTGTGATCGGCGACGTGCCGGCCCACACGATCGCGACCGGTGCACGCCGCGTCGCGACGGCGCTTCGGCAGTTCGTCGGTGGCCGCGGCGGCAAGCAGGCCGCTGGTGCGGAGTCCGCGGGCACCGAATGAGCCGGTTCTATCGCGGTATTTTCATCGTCTGGATCGCACTCCGGTACGGCCTCGACGAACTGGTCCTGACGAGTTTTCAGAAGCCATGGTTGCGCGTCGTCGCCCGCATCGTGTCGGTCGGACGCAATCTCGACGCGCCGCGTGGTCAGCGGCTGCGCGAGGCGCTCGAGCGGCTTGGGCCCATCTTCGTGAAGTTCGGCCAAGTGCTGTCCACGCGACGCGATCTTCTCCCGGCCGACATTGCCGACGAACTGGTGTGGCTGCAGGACCGTGTTCCGCCGTTCCCTTCGTCGGTGGCCATCGCCACTATCGAGCGCGCATTCCGCCGGCCCGTCGCCGACGTTTTCGTCCAGTTCGACGAGACACCGATCGCGAGTGCATCGATTGCGCAAGTGCACTTCGCCATCATCCGCGACCGCAATGGCGAACTGCGTGAAGCTGCCGTCAAGGTACTGCGTCCCGGCATGCGCGGCGTCATGGAAAAGGACCTGGCGCTGATGGCGATGATGGCCGGCTGGGTCGAAGGCCTGTCGTCCGATGGCAAGCGGCTGAAGCCGCGCGAGGTCGTCGCGGAGTTCGACAAGTACCTGCACGACGAGCTCGATCTGGTGCGCGAGGCCGCCAATGCCGCCCAGTTGCGGCGCAACATGGAAAAGCTCGAGCTGGTGCTGATCCCCGAAATGTTCTGGGACTTCTGTCATCCCGAGGTGATCGTGATGGAGCGCATGAAGGGCGTTCCGATCGCGCAGCTGGAGCGCCTGCGCGCCGCGGGTGTCGACATCCCGAAGCTGGCGCGCGATGGCGTCACGATCTTCTTCACGCAGGTGTTCCGCGACGGCTTCTTCCATGCCGACATGCATCCCGGCAACATCCAGGTCAGCCTGGCGCCGGAGACCTTCGGGCGCTACATCTCGCTGGACTTTGGCATCGTCGGCACGCTGACCGAGTCCGACAAGGAATACCTGGCGCAGAACTTCGTCGCCTTCTTCCGGCGCGACTACAAGCGTGTGGCCCAACTGCATCTTGAAAGCGGCTGGGTGCCTGAAGGCACGCGCATTGACGAGCTCGAGGCCGCAATCCGCACCGTGTGCGAGCCTTACTTCGACCGGCCGCTCAGGGAAATCTCGCTCGGCATGGTGCTGATGCGCTTGTTCCAGACCTCGCGCCGTTTCCACGTAGAGATCCAGCCTCAACTCGTGTTGCTGCAGAAGACGCTGCTGAACATCGAAGGGCTTGGTCGGCAGCTCGACCCCGACCTCGATCTCTGGGCCACGGCCAAACCATTCCTCGAGAAATGGATGATCGACCAGGTCGGCCCGCGCAAGCTGCTCGAGCAACTGCGCGAGGAGTCTCCGCGTTACGCCAAGCTGCTGCCCCAGTTTCCGCGCCTGTTGCACGAATTTTTGGAGCGTCGACCGCCCGATCACCGACGAGAGCTCATTGAGTTGCTGCAGGCGCAGAAGCGCACCAACAAGCTTCTCCAGTCCCTCGTCTACGGTGGCATGGGTTTTGTATTGGGGTTGATCGTCATGCAGGTGCTGGTGCGCGTGCGTTTTTTCTGAGGAGAGTCTGTCGTGCT
>JAZKDL010000399.1:0-5016 GCA_040387575.1 Pseudomonadota bacterium | reverse complement strand
ACCAGCCGCCGAATCGCCTTCTTCCGCCAAACCATCCGGTAATACGTGGTCTGCAGCGCCAGCATCGCGATGAACGCCGCCGGATAGGCAAACCAGACGCCGTTCAGCCCGATCCGGTGGCTCATGACATAGGCCACCGGCACTTCGACACACGCGATGCAGAAGATCGCGATGGCGGTCGGCACCAGCACCGAGCCGCTGGCCCGCATGATCCCCGAGAGCACCGACGCCATGCCGAAGATCACGCTGCTCCACAGCATGATGTGCAGCAGCGTCTGCGCGAGGTCGATCACCGGCGCGCTGGTGATGAAGAAGCCCATCAGGTGGCGCGAGAACAGATAGCCGAGCAGCACCAGCGAGCCGGTCAGCACCAGGTTCATCAGCAGCCCGGTGCGCGCGATGGCGCCGAGCTTGTCGACGCGGCCCGCGCCGATCGCCTGGGCGCCGAGGATCGACGAGGTGATCGCGATCGAGATCGCCGGGAACTGCACATACGCCACCACCTGGTTGACCGCGCCGTAGGCCGCGGTGGCGCTCGATCCGTAGCTGTTGACCAGCGACAGCAGGGCGACCTCGGCCAGCGAGATGACGATCATCTGAACGCCGGTCGGCACGCCGACCTTGAGCACGGTCTTCAAGATCTTCGGGTCGATGCGCATGCACCGCAGGAAGTCGGCGTCGGGTGCCAGCGGACTCTTCTTTGCGCGCAGCCGGAAGCCCAGCCAGATGGTCGCGACCACGAAAGCCACCACGGTCGCCGCGGCGCCGCTGGCCACGCCGAGCTGCGGCAGACCGCCCCAGCCGCGGATCAACGCGGGCGTGACCATCAGCCCGATGCAGGTCGAGATCGCCAGCGTGAACAGGGGCGTCACGGTGTCGCCCACGCCGCGCAGCATCGCGGTCGACAGCAGGAAGACGAACAGCCCGGGCATCGCGATCAGCATGATGCGGGCATAGGTGGTGGCATCCGCAATGATGTCGGGCGGCGTGCCCAGCGCCCGCAGCAGCGGCGCCGTGAAGAAGCCGCCGAACAGTGCCACCAGCAGGCCGAAGATGATGCCGACCGTGAGCGTGGTGCCCGCCACCGCCTTGACCTTGCCGGTGTCGCGCGCGCCCCACGCCTGGCCGATCAGCACCGACGCGCCGGCGCCCAGGCCGATGGTGAAGGCGATGAAGAAGAACATGATCGGGAAGAAGCTCGACACCGCCGCGAGCGCACCGACGCCGATCATCTGGCCGACGTACACGTTGTTCAGCGTGCCCGACAGCGACTGCAGGATGTTGCTGAGCAGCATCGGCGCCAGGAAGAGAAGGAACACCTTCCACAGTGGACGGTTGCCGTCGAAGGGCGTCCGGTGCGACTGCACCGAAGCAGTCGTGGCGGCGGGCGGCAGCACGGGCGCGAGCGTCGGGTCGGCGACGGCGGCGGGCGGCGCAGCGATTTCGCCAGCCACGCGCAGGTCGTCGGGCTGCATGTCGGGGCGGAGTGTCTCGGGTGTCGTCATTGTTCTTTCCAGGCGGCGGCAGAGAGTAATTGCAAATGGCTGCGCAGGTCCGTCGGCCATGGCGCGATCTGCGTGCCGAAGCGGCTTTCGTCGCCGGCGAACAACGCCCGCGCCGCTTCCTCGAAGCCGGGCAGGTCGCCGGCCATCTCGCTCATGAAACGGTAGGCGGCCTCGCGCGATGCGCGCAGGGCGTCGCGGCCCGAATGGGCAGCGCGTGCGGCTTCCACCAGCCGGCGCAGCGCGACCGAAGCGCCGCCGGGTTGCCGGCTGAGCCAGTCCCAATGGCGCGGCAGCAGCGTGACTTCGCGCGCAACCACGCCCAGCTTCGGCCGGCCGACGCTGCGCGCGACCGCAGGTGCCGATGCAGGTTCAGACGACAGGCCGCCCGGCTGCGGCGCTGGCAGTGCGCGCAGGTCCAACGGGACCAGCGCGCCTGTCGCGTCGTCGAAGACGCGCAACAACACGCTGTCCGGTACGGGCGCGGCGCGCAGATGCGCCGTGACTTCTGCAAGCGAACCGACGGCGACACGCTGGAACCCGGCGAACGCAGTGAGTTTCGCGTCCGCGACGGCGGCTGTGTCGGTCGTGGCCGGGGTCGCTGTACTGGCTTTGCCCCGGCCTGAAGGCGGGCTGGTAGTGGTCGTCATCCGTCAATTTTACCCGGATTAAATAAGATTTGTATCGTCCGGATGAAAAGGTATCCAAGCCTCTGGACTACACGAAAGTTCTCATTTTTTCTTCGAGTTGAAACTAGTACTTACAGGCTAATTACGACTTTCCAGTTGGAAAAGGCATCCGTTTCGGACGCGTTTTACGACTCTTTTCATCGTTTTTTTGCTGCTGAGCGTTTTCCGAGCGCTGCGGTACTGGTCATGGAACTTTTACAGTCTAGAAAACCGCTCATCCTGGCGCTCTGCAGTGTCTTCGGCGCTTTCACGGCGACGACCTTGTCGTCGCCCGCGCTGGCCCAGACGGCTGAAACGGCCGCCAGCACATCGCCTTCTTCGCCCACCTCGACGTCATCCACGTCATCCACCTCGACGCCAATGCCGACATCCGGCGCGGACCGGGCGTTGTCGACGGCGCCCTATACGGCCGCAGCGCACGACGAACTCGTCGCCGCGCAACGATCGGGCAGGGTGTCCGCTGCCGCGGGCTTTGCACAGTTGGCCGTCTGGCACGCGCAAACGCTCGAACCCGCGGCGCGGCGACGCGTCGTGTCCGACGGCGTGGTCTGGGCGATGGCCGCCGGCCGGCCGGCCGAGGCGGCGCGCTGGGCACGCGAGGCGCCGGTCGACAAGCTTCCTGCTTATGCGGTGTTGCCGACTTTTCAGGCGGCGCGCGCCGTGGCGGATCGCCCGCTGGAGGCCGATGCCGTCCGGCTGATGAAAAGCCGCGAGCCCGACGCCTGGCAACCGCGAATCTACGAGGCGCTCTGGCTGACTGACATCGGCGAGTTCGCTCAGGCCGAGACCGCGCTGAATGGGCTCGGCGCCGCCTGGACTGCGCCCACTGTCGAGCAACGCGTGGCTTTGCTCGAAGCTCGGGGCGCGCTGGACGAAGCGCGCAATCGTCCGCTGGACGCGCTTGCGCACTACAACGCCTTGCTCGCGATTCAGCCCGGCCATCGCTACGCGACGCGCGCGGTGAGCTTCATGCTCGGCGCGAGTGGCGCCGAAGCCGCAGCGCTGAAACATGCGGAAGAGGTTGAAAAGGCGAACCCCGGCAGCTTCTCGGCGCTCGAACTGGCAAGCCTGCGCCAGCAGGCGTTGGGCCAGCAATTGCGCTGGGCCATCGCCGACCGCGCGCAGTCGACCGGCTGGGGGGCGGCGCGCTTCGCATCGCTCGATGCGGTGCTGCCGCGCTATCGCGCCGAACTCGATGCTGCCACCGCGCAGGAGGCACGCGCGCGTGCGGAGGGCGACGTGGCCGGCGCCGACGCCTGGAAGCGGCTTCGACTGCAATTGACGTACGACCACATCGTCGCGCTGCAGGAACGCGCGCGTTACGCCGAGGTCACGCAGGCTCACGACGCACTGATGGCCGAAGGCGTCGCGCCACCTTATTACGTTCTGTCCGCCGTTGCGGGCGCCTGGCAGCAACAGCGCCGCTCCGACCTTGCGGTGCCGCTGTACGAAGCGGCGCTGCGCGATGGCGGTGACCAGATCCCGATGCCGAGCGACACGCACGTCGGGCTGGTCTACGCCTACCTCGACACCGCGCGCTTCGAGCAGGCAGAGGCGTTGCTCGACCGGATGGAGGCCGCCACGCCGCCGATGCTGCGGCTCACGCCGACGCCCGGCACCAGCAATGCGGAGTACGGCGAGGTGCGCAACCTGCGCGCGCTGTCGGAGCTCTACACAGGGCAGACCGCGCGGGCCGAGCGCAGCGCCGGTGCGCTGTCCGCGGTCGCACCGTTGAACGCCGGCTTTCGTTCCGCCGAGGCCGAGACGGCGCTGGCGCGGCAGCACCCCGACGCCGCGATCGCGCATTACCAGGAACTGCTGACCGACCATCCCGACAGCCTGCAGGCACGCGCCGGATACGCCGGCGCACTGTTCGACGCCGGCGAGTTGAAAGCCGGCCATCAACGGGTCGACGCGCTGGAAGCCGAGGCGCCCGATTCGATCGCGGTACGCAACGCCGTGCGGCTGCGCAACGCCACGCTGGCACCGCGCCTCGAGGTCGATGCCGATGCGGGCAAGGACGGCGGTGCGCTGGCCAACCGCGAATGGCGCGTCGACTCGCGGCTGATCTCGCCCTGGTTCGGCGACGACGAATGGCGGCTCTTCTATCACCAGGTGCTGGCCCATGCCGACACCGACGCGGGCAACGTGACGCTGGCACGCGCCGGCCTGGGCGTCGAATGGCTGCGCGGCCGCTGGAACCTCACGGGTGAAGTGCACCAGGCCAACGACGGCCCGTACCGCACCGGCGTCGCGCTGAGTGCGCGCTACCGCGCGAGCGACAACTGGCGCCTGTTCGCCACGGTCGACACCAACAGCCTCGACACGCCCTGGAAGGCGCGCAATGCCGGCATCGGCGCCCATGCGACGGAGGTCGGCGCGACCTACGTCGTGAACGAGTCGCGCAGCTTCGAGGGCACGGCGCAACGCATGGACTACAGCGACGGCAACGCGCGCGACGCGCTCGGCCTGACCTGGCGCGAGCGCTGGCTCAGCACGGCGCGCTGGCAGCTCGAAAGCACGCTCGGCGCGGAAACCGCGCGCAACGACCGCCAGGACACGCCGTACTTCAGCCCGGCCCGCGAGAGCGCGGTGCAGGCTGGCCTGAGCGCGCGCTACCTGACATGGAAGCGCGACGACCGCAGCCTGGCGCAGGTGGTCGAACTGACGGCCGGCCGCTACGAGCAGCAGGGCTTCGGCAGCGGCTCGATGTGGTCGCTGCGCTACGGCCACGAGTGGAGCTTCGGTCCCACGATGCTGCTGCGCTACGGGCTCGGCGTGTCCAGCCATCCCTACGACGGCGTCAAGGAGCGCCGGCCGTTCGT
>JAZKDL010000398.1:0-3491 GCA_040387575.1 Pseudomonadota bacterium | reverse complement strand
GCACTCGACGTGCAGACGCGCCAGCTGATGGAGAACGAGGTGCTCGACCTCTGGGCGGCGCGCCGCAAGGCCGTGCTCTTCATCACGCACGACCTGGATGAAGCCATTGCCATGAGCGATCGCGTGGTGGTGCTGTCGGCAGGGCCGGCGACCCATCCGATCGGCGAATTCACGATCGACCTGCCACGTCCGCGCGACGTGGCCGAGGTGCGCACGCATCCGCGCTTCGTCGAACTGCACAGGCAGATCTGGAATGTGTTGCGCGACGAAGTACTGAAGGGCTATGCGCAACAGCTCAGGAAGGCGGCGTGAGCATGTTGAAGCCCACCGAACGCACTGCCCGCGCCTGGCAGATCGGCCTCTTGATCATGCTGCTTGCCGCATGGCATCTCGCCTCGCGGAACCAGCAGTTCGCCTTCTTCGTCGGCGAGCCGGTGCAGGTGGCGGGACGCATCTGGAGTTGGTTCCTGCCGTTCGACGTGCCGGCCAATGCGCTGTTTCCGGATGGCCTCAAGGGCAACGCGGATGTCTATCTGCATCTGGGCACTACGCTGCTGGAGACCGTGCTGGCCTTCGGCATCGGCACGGTGATGGGCCTCGCCTGTGGGCTGTGGCTCGCACTGGCGCCCACCGCGAGCCTGATCCTCGATCCGTACATCAAGGCGGCGAATTCGATGCCGCGGGTGATCCTCGCGCCGATCTTCGCCCTGTGGTTCGGCCTGGGCATCTGGAGCAAGGTGGCGCTGGCCGTCACGCTGGTGTTTTTCATCGTGTTCTTCAATGTCTACCAGGGCGTGCGCGAAGTGAGCCCGGTGGTGCTGGCCAACGCGCGCATGCTGGGTGCCACCCAAAGACAACTGCTGCGCACGGTCTATCTGCCCAGCGCGACGAGCTGGGTGTTCTCGAGCCTGCACACCTCCGTCGGGCTGGCATTCGTCGGCGCCGTGGTCGGGGAATACCTCGGCTCCGCACGGGGCGTCGGCTATCTGATCTTGCAGGCCGAAGGTACCTTCGATGTGAACACGGTGTTCGCCGGCATCGTCGTGCTGACGGCGTTTGCGTTGGTGCTCGACGGGCTTGTTGGACGCGTCGAGCGGCGGCTCATGAAATGGCAGCCAAGCAGCGGAGAGACTGAGAAACTCTAGGCCGTTTCTCAGCGCTTCTTCTTGGCGGGCGTGCCGCCGCGCGGCGAGCGGGCCACGACTGGCGCGGCCTGCGTTTTGCTCGCGATGCCTTTGCGTGCAGGCGCCTTGGCGCCGACGCCGCGCGGCGTGCCCGTGCTGACGCGCACCGGAGCGGCCGCTTTTACCGGCAGGAACACGACCACCTGGAAGCCGCGCTGGAACGCGGGGTTGGGCTTCACATCGTTCCATTCGGCAACGTTCGCAGGGCTGACGCGGTAGCGACGCGCGATGGTTGCGACGCTTTCGTTGCGACCGGCCTTGACGACCGTGCGGCGCGTGACGATCTCTGGCTGGAAGCTCAGCTGGCCGGTGTCGGCCACCAGCGCAGCCACGTCCTGCTGGACCCGCGCGCCACGCGGGACGATCAGTGTCGAACCGGCCTTGATCAGCATGCGAGGCGGGATGTTGTTGATCGCACGCAGGTCGGCTTCGCTCATGCTCGAGCGCTGCGCCGCTGCAGCGACCGTCATCGTGCCCGGCACGGTCCAGGCGGTCCAGCTCGCATATTGGCCTTGGCTGTAGGCGTCGAAGTTGCGCAGGAACACGGCTGCGTTGTCCCAGGGCAGCAGGAGCTGCGGCGTACCGGCGGCCAGCAGCACGGGCTTGTGCGCGGCGGGGTTGAGAGCACGGAAGTCCTCGATGCGCACGTCCGCCAGCTTGGCGGCCAGGTCGACGTCGAGGTCGCGCGTGAGCGTCACGGTCTGGAAGTACGGGTGGTTGGCGATCACTGGCAGGTCGACGCCGAACAGCTGTGGATTCGCGACGATGTTCTTCACCGCCTGCAGCTTGGGCACGTACATGCGTGTCTCGGCCGGCATCGTGAGGTCGGTGTAGCCGGTCGGCAGGCCGGCGCGCTCGTTCTTGGCGATCGCGCGGCTGACGCTGCCTTCACCCCAGTTGTAGGCGGCCAGCGCGAGCTGCCAGTCGCCGAACATGTTGTACAGCTTCTGCAGGTAGTCGAGCGCGGCACGGGTGGATGCCAGCACGTCTCGGCGGTCGTCGCGGAAGATGTTCTGCTTCAGGTCGAAGTCGGTGCCGGTGGCCGGCATGAACTGCCACATGCCGGCGGCGCGAGCACTCGACACGGCCTGCGGATTGAACGCGCTCTCGATGAAGGGAAGCAGTGCGAGCTCCGTCGGCATGTTGCGGCGCTCGAGTTCCTCGACGATGTGGAAGATGTACTTGTTGGAGCGCTCCGTCATGCGCTGGATGTAGTCGGGCCGGGTCGCGTACCACTGTTCCCGGTCGGTTACCAAGTCGCCCTGGAGATCGGGCATCTTGAAGCCGCGGCGAATGCGATCCCACATGTCGGAAGGCGGCGCCAGGGTGAACACGCTGTGCGAGCCCGTCTGGCCAGAGACGATCGGCGTGAGTGAACCGTTGGGGTAGACGGGTGCTGCCGCGCCTCGCGGCACGGGAACGGGGTAGGGAAGCGTTCCGGCCGCCGTGTCGACGGAAGGTGCCTGGTTTGAATTCGGGCCGGTCGTCGTGCTCGCGCAACCCGCCAGCAGCAAGGCACCGACGAGGCAGACAGCATTCAGTAATTTCATCGGAAGTCGTTTTTCCATTGGCGCAGGGCCGCGAACACATCGGCTTCGGTCGCATCTGCGAGCAAGCCGGCGTGCGCACGCACGGCTCGAAGGACGGGGGCTTCGCGGCTGCGAAGAAAGGGGTTGATCAGCCGTTCGGTCGCGAGCTGCGCAGGCAGCGTCGGCTGGTTGACGGCGCGCAAGGCTTCGCATCGCGCCGTGTACTGAGTCAGATCTTCGTTGCCGGGTTCCACGGCCTGGGCAAAACGCAGGTTAGAAAGTGTGTACTCGTGCGCGCAGCAGACCCGTGTGGTGCCGGGCAGCGCAGCGAGGGCATCGAGCGACGCGAGCATCTGGGCCGGTGTTCCCTCGAACAGCCGGCCGCAACCGCCGGAGAACAGCGTGTCGCCACAGAAGACCAGCGGCGCTGTGCCGTCGAAGTCCGCAGGCAGATAGAAAGCGATGTGGCCCGCGGTATGGCCAGGTACATCGATCACGCTGAAGCGCAAGCCGAGTGTGTCGACGTGGTCGCCTTGCCTGAGCGGCATGTACGGTTGCGGAATGCGTTCGCTGGCAGGGCCGAACACCGGTGCGCCGGTTGCGTCGCGCAATGCCGCCACGCCGCCGGTGTGATCGGCGTGATGGTGCGTGACTAGAATCGCGGCCAGTTGAAGATCGTCGCGCGCCAGTGCGTCGAACACCGGCTGGGCATCACCCGGGTCCACCACGATCGCGGCGGTCCCGTCGTGCAGCATCCAGATGTAGTTGTCGGTGAAGG
>JAZKDL010000397.1:0-6738 GCA_040387575.1 Pseudomonadota bacterium | reverse complement strand
TCGTCGGCCGACAGCGCGTTCAGGCTGTAGGCGCCCGGCAGGTCGAGCACGAAGACGCGACGGCCAGCGGCGGTCAGCAACGTGCCTTCCTTGCGCTCGACGGTGACGCCGGCGTAGTTGGCGACCTTCTGGCGGCTGCCGGTCAGCAGATTGAACAGCGCGGTCTTGCCGCAGTTCGGGTTGCCGAGCAGTGCGATGCGGCCGGGTGCCGTGGCTTGGGCAGTTCCGCGGGGCATGAAATCGATCGTGGCTTCAACCATGGCCCACGGCTCCCGGCGTGACATGGACGAAGGCGGCTTCGTAGCGCCGCAGGGCGAAGGTCGTGTGCCCGAGCCGCACCGCGATCGGCTCGCGACCCGGCGCGCCGCTCGCGATGATGCGCACCGCCTCGCCGGGCACGAAACCGATCTCCGTCAGGCGAAGGACCAGCTCGCGGTCCTCCGCGCTGTCGGGTCGGGCGACGTCGAGCACCGTGGCCCATTGATGGTCGGGAAGCTGGTCCAGCCGCAGGCCGGAAAGCGGCGGCGCGGCGGCGTTGTCGTTGTGGTCCACGTGGGCGAAGCGACCCGGATGCCGGGTGCAGGGAGTGTCAAAACACGAATGCTAGCAATTCGCAATCGCCAAGGCCACCCAAGCCCCTCAACCCCGTGGTGCGCGCTCAGTTCAGGCCGAGCATCCCGCGCAGTTTCGACAGGTCTTCGGCCAGCGTGTTGACGCGGCCGGCCAGCAGCTTGCGGTCGCGTTCGGTGAGCTTCGAATAGGTCTCGAAACCGCCGTCTGCCGTGCGGTACTTGGCCAGCGTGTCGAACACGACCTTGAAGTTCGCGTCGGTCTTGTCCGAGAACGCCTTGTTCTCTTTCACCACCAGCGGACGGAGAAGTTCGACGATCTTGTAGGCGCCTTCGAAGTTCGACTGGAAGTCCCACAGGTCGGTGTGGCTGTAGCGGTTTTCCTCACCCGAGATCTTGGTCGCGGCGACCTCTTCCATGAGCACGGCGGCACCGCCCACCACCTTCTCCGGCGGAAAGGTCAACGCGCCCAGGCGCTTCTGCAGTTCGAGCACGTCGGCCATCAGCTTGTCGGCGAAGGGGTTGAGATCCTTCGTGCTCTTCTGCGTCCACAGGCCGTATTCGATGCGGTGGAAGCCGCCGAATTCCGGGTCCTTCTCGGCCTTTTCATGGTCGTCGGCACGCGAGTCGATGGCGCTGTCCATGTCGCTGAACAACTCGGCCACCGGCTCGATGCGCTCGTAGCTCGTGCGCGTCGGCGCATAGAGCTTCTTGGCCTTTTCGATGTCGCCGGCCTTCACCGCGGCCGTGAACACGCGCACGTCCGCCACCAGCTTGCGCACGTTCTCGGCCACGTAGATCTTGTAGTCGGCGATCGGGCCGACCAGATCGAGCGGCGCCACGGCGGCCGTGGCGCTGACGCCATGCAGGCCGGCGGCGCACAGGGCGAGGGTGGCGATGAAGCGGCGGCGAATTTGCACGGACATGGATCTCCTTGAGTGAGTGCGTTGCGGTGAAAAATTTGCGAGCGACGCGCTAGGCCGGCTTGGTGGCGGCCATCAGCGTGCGGCCGAACCAGTCGCGCGCATCGCGAACGCCCGGCAGCGCGAAGAAGAAACCACCGCCGATCGGCTTGATGTATTCCTCCAGCGGCTCTCCGTCGAGCCGCTTCTGCACGGTGATGAAGCCCTTCTCGAGGTCGGCCTGGTAGCAGATGAAGAGCAGCCCCATTTCAAGCTGCCCGGACTTGGTGACGCCGTTCGAGTAGTTGAACGGCCGGCGCAGGATCAGGTTGGCTTCGGACGCCGGCGTGCGCGGATGGGCCAGCCGGATGTGGGCGTCCATCGGCGTGACCTTGCCTTCCGGGTCTTTCGTGTAGTCGGGCACGTCGTGCTCGGTCGCGCCGGGCTTGGCACCGAGCGGCGCGCCGCTGGGCTTGACGCGACCCATGATCGCCTCCTGCTCGCGCAGCGGCGTGCGGTCCCAGCGCTCGACGAAGTTGCGGATGATCCGCACGGCCTGGTAGCTGCCGTCGCGCGCCCAGACCGGCTCGTCGTCGTCCGCGCCGATCCAGACGATTCGTTCCATCAGCGCCGCATCAGCGCCGTCCGGGTTGGCCGAACCGTCGCGGAAACCCAAAAAGTTGCGCGCGCTCTCGGCCGGCTTGCCCGGCTGGGCCGGGATCGGCGGCACCGTGCCTTCCTGCTTCCAGTGCAGCACCAGCAGGTCGGGCGTGTTCTTGATGATGTCCCGCAGCGCGTGGATGTTGGTGTCGGGCGTGTTGGCGCAGAACTGGATCGACAGGTCGCCGTGGCACAGCGCCGCGTCGAGCGCGTCGTTCGGATGCCGCTGCATCGTGCTCAGCCGCTTCGGCTTCTGCGCGGCGAGGCCGAAGCGCTCGTCGAACAGCGAGTCGCCGACGGCGACCGTGACGGTCAGCGCGTCCGGCTGCACCACCGGCCCGAGGATGCCGGAACCGGCCGGCGGCAGCAGCGGATCAGGGTCGAGCTGCGCGCCGCCCTGCGTCAGGAAGGCGATGCGCTCGGTCAGCGTGCGAAACAGCCGCTCGAGGTCGGCACGGTTCTCGGCCAGCACGAAGAAGGACGCGATCATCCCGGCGGTCGGCCGCGGCGTGACGATGCCGGCCTGATGGCGGCCGATGTACGGCACGCGGTCCTGCGTGTGGCTGCTCTGCGGCGCGTCGGTGACCTGGGCGCCCGCGGCCGGGCCTTCCGGCGGCCCCGATGGCGCGGCGGCGCGTGCGGCGGACAGGCCAGCCAATGCGGCGCTCGCCACGCCGAGTTGGCCCAGCAGGCGGCGGCGCGGCGGCGACGCCGGGCTGCCGTCGCCAGTGGATGTCGTGGATGTCAGATCGGTGGAATCGTGCGATGCCATGGTGCCTCGCGTCATTCGAGGCCGAGGGCCGCGTTGACCTTGCCCAGCGATTCGGCCAGCGCGCGCACCGGTTCGGCCAACGCCTTGCGCTGGTTCTCGTCGAGCACCGTGGGCTTGAAGCCTTCACCCGCACGGAACGGCGCCAGCGCGGCATCGAACGCGACGAAGCCCTGCTCGACTTCCTTGTTCAGTGCAGGCGCGGCCTTGAGCAGCAATGGCGACAGCAAATCGAAGATCTTCTTCGTGCCGTCGAAGCTGCCCTGCAGGTTGACCAGTTCGCCGTGGCCGTAGTGGTCTTCACCGCCGGCCGGCAGGTTGTCCGCCACGCGCCGCAGCAACTTCGACGCCGAGCCCGCCAGCCGCTCCGGCGGCACGTTGAGCGCACGCAGGCGCTGCTTCAGCGTGTCGATGTCCGTGACCAGTTGCTCGGCCACTGGCGCGAGGCGGGCCATGTCCTTGCGATCGAACAGCGCGTATTCGATGCGATGGAAACCGGTGAATGCCGGGTCGGCCTCGCGCTGGCCGAAGTAGTCGGCGCGCGCATTGAGGCGCGTGTCGAGATCGGCGAACAGCTCGGCCATCGGCTCGATGCGCTTGTAGGACTGGTGGGCCGGCGCGTACGCCGCCTGCGCCTGGGCCAGATCGCCGGCCTTGACCGCATCCGCCAACGCACGCGCCGCGTCGTCCAGCGTGCCAGCCTCGAGCGCCAGGAACACGCGGTATTCGGCCAGCGCCCCCACGTAATTGACCAGCGACGGGCGCGCCGCTTCGGCTTCGGACGCGGCCGAGGGCGTGACGTGCAGCTTGCCGCGCGGGTTGCTCAGCAGGCCGCAGGTGATGTCGAACGTACCGGGCTGCAGCTTGACCGTCATGGTCTGCGAGAAGCCGGGCGCGATGTTCTCGCGCTCCTCGACCACCATCACGCCATCGAGGATCTCCCACTCGAGCGCACGCGTCGATTGGTTGACGATGGTGAAGGTCGTGCGGCCGGCCGGCACGGTGATCTCGTTCGGCTCGCACACGTTGCCGCGGATGGTCACGGTCACGGCGTTGTCGGCGGCCTTGGCGGGCGCCTTCTTCGCCACGCCCGAGGCGTACCAGAAGGCCGCGAGGCCGGCGATGACGAGCAGCGCGGAGCCGGCAACGGCGACACGCATCAGCGCAGAGGATTTCGGGGAAGCAGAAGACATCGGGAGCAATCAGCGGGCCGCGGCGCGGCCGGGCGCGGGCGCCTGCGCCACCGGGCGGAAAAAGAAGAACAGCGTGACGGCGAGGAAGACGAAGTAGACGATGACCTCGCCCACGACGGGCGCGGCCTGGTAGCCGAGCAGCCCCGACAGCACGGCGCCCAGCGGGCTGTCCATCGGCAGCGACTCGCTCATGTCGAACACCACGCCCTGCAGCTGGTTCCAGACACCGCCTTCATGCAGCTTGCGCAGCACGCCCGCTAGCAGCCCGGCGGCCACCAGCAGGATGAACACGCCCGTGTAGCGGAAGAAGCGGCGCAGGTCGAGCCGGACGCCGCCGGAATAGAGCCCGTAGCCGACCACCACCGACACCGCGATGCCGGCCAGCGCGCCGACCGGTGCTTCCCAGCCGCTGCTCTGCTGAAAGATCGCGAGCAGGAAGAAGACCGACTCGAGCCCTTCGCGCGCCACCGCGAGAAAGACCATGCCGATCAGCGCCCAGGCTTGGCCGTCGCTTTGCGTCAAGGCGCGATCGATGGAAGCCTGCAGTTCGCCCTTGATCGAGCGCGCCGCCTTGCGCATCCAGAACACCATCGAGGTCAGCATGACCACCGCGATCAGCCCGACCACGCCTTCGAACAGCTCCTGCTGTTTCTGCGGGAACTCAGCCGCGAGCAGTTGCAGGCCGGCACCGGCGAACAGCGACAGCGCGGTGGCCAGCAGCACGCCGACCCAGACCGCCGGCATCAGGCCGCCACGGCCGCTTTTCTGGAGATAGCTGGCGACGATGCCAACGATGAGCGCGGCTTCGATGCCCTCGCGCAGCATGATGAGAAATGGGATGAGCATCGGGATCGGGAGAGCGGAACAGGAGTCCCCCCGGAAACCGGCGCATCGCGCACCTCGGCGGCAGGGACGCGCCGAGAATAACGCATCAAACGAGAGCAATTCTCATCTGAGAAAAATGACCCGCTGACCTGCGCGGGTCTATCCGATCACCGGCTCGGCGCCATGCGCCGTCGCCGGATTCAACGATCGTCAGGCCGCCAGCAACTGCCGCAGCACGAAGGGCAGGATGCCGCCGTGCTTGTAGTAGTCGACCTCGATCGGCGTGTCGATGCGCAGGCGCACCGTGACTTCCTGGTGGCTGCCGTCCGGGCGGTGCACCACCAGCTTCACGTCCATCTGCGGCTTGAGCTCGCCGCCGATCACGACGTCGATCTTCTCGTCGCCGGTCAGGCCCAGGCTCTGCCACGAATCGGCACCACGGAACTGCAGCGGCAGCACGCCCATGCCGACCAGGTTGGCGCGGTGGATGCGCTCGAAGCTGCGCGCGATCACCGCCTTGATGCCGAGCAGTTGCGTGCCCTTGGCCGCCCAGTCGCGCGAGGAGCCGGTGCCGTATTCCTCGCCGCCGAACACCACCGTCGGCACGCCTTGCTCGATGTACTTCATCGCCGCGTCGTAGATGAACATCTTCTCGTTGCCGGGCTGGAAGCGCGTCAGGCCGCCCTCTTCCTGCGTGCCGTTGGCGTCGGGCGGCAGCATCAGGTTCTTGATGCGCACATTGGCGAAGGTGCCGCGCATCATCACGTCGTGGTTGCCGCGGCGCGAACCGTAGCTGTTGAAGTCGGCCTTCTGCACGCCGTTGGCCTTGAGCCAGATGCCGGCGGGCGAGCTTTCCTTGATCGAACCGGCCGGCGAGATGTGGTCGGTGGTGATCGAGTCGCCGAACAACGCCATCACGCGCGCGCCTTTGATGCCGGGGTCGGACGCGTGCGGCTTCATCTTGAAGCCCTCGAAGAACGGCGGCTCGGCGATGTAGGTCGAACCCGGCCAGTTGTAGACCTGGCCGCTCACGCCCTGGATGCTGCTCCAGAGCTTGCCCGGGTTGTCCTTGATCTGCTCGTAGTTCTTCCGGAAGGCCTTGGCGTTCATCGCGAAGCCCAGCAGCGAATCGATTTCCTGCGCGGTCGGCCAGATGTCGCCGAGGAACACGTCCTTGCCCTTGTGGCCCTTGCCGACCGGCTGCGTCATCAGGTCGACCGTCACGTTGCCTGCGATGGCGAACGCCACCACCAGCGGTGGCGACGCCAGGAAGTTGGCCTTGATGTTCGGATGGATGCGCGCTTCGAAGTTGCGGTTGCCCGACAGCACGGCCGCGCCGATCAGGTCGTTCTGCGTGATCACCTCGTTGATCTCGGGCGCCAGGTCGCCGGCGTTGCCGATGCAGGTCGTGCAGCCGTAACCCGCCAGGTAGAAGCCGAGCTTCTCGAGGTACGGCAGCAGGCCGGCCTTCTCGAGGTACTCGGTCACGATGCGCGAGCCCGGCGCCAGTGACGTCTTGACGTGCGGCTTGACCTTCAGGCCGGCTTCGACCGCCTTCTTGGCCAGCAGGCCGGCCGCCAGCAGCACGCTGGGGTTCGAGGTGTTGGTGCACGAGGTGATGGCCGCGATCAGCACGTCGCCATTGCCGATCGTGACCTTCGGCGGTGGCGCCTTGGGTGCGGTCGCAGCGATGTGCGCGGCCGCCTTGGTCGAGCGGTTGGCTTCCATCTCGACCACCTGGCGCGGCGCGCCGGGCGCGGGCGCCACGGTTTCCTGCTCGCCGCCCTCGCCTTCCTGCGGGAGCGCATAGCGCAGCTTGA
>JAZKDL010000396.1:0-4446 GCA_040387575.1 Pseudomonadota bacterium | reverse complement strand
GGGCGCTGGAGATCATGAAGGACTCGCGCATCGGTGCCTTCGGCGCGATCGCGCTAGTGCTGGCGCTGGGCCTGAAGGTCGCGCTGCTGGCCTCGTTGGCCGGTCAGGGCGCTGCACTGGCGTGCGGTGCCGTGCTGGCCGCGCATGTGCTGTCGCGCTTTGCACCGCTGCTGCTGATGCGCACGCTGCCCTACGTCGGCGGCGATGGTGGCAAGGCCAAGCCGTTGGCGGATGCAGTCAGCACGTCAGCATTGGCGATTGCACTGCTGTGGTCGCTGCCGGCCGTGCTGTTGCTGATGTGCCCGTACGGCGTCGTGCGTGGCGTGGCCGCGCTGCTCGCAATGGCTGCAGTCACGGCCGTGCTGGGCTGGCAGTTCCGGCGCCGGCTGGCGGGGTTCACCGGCGACTGCCTGGGCGCGACGCAGCAAGTGGCCGAACTCGCGATCTACCTGGTGTTGGCGGCGCACGCATGAAGCTCTGGCTGATTCGCCATGCGCCGGTGGATGCCGCGCCGGGGCTTTGCTATGGCGCGAGCGACCTGCCTGCACAAGCTGATGAAACTCAGCGTGCGGCTATCGCGATGGCGTCCCAATTGCCGAATGGGATCGCGCTCCAAAGCTCGCCACTTCGGCGCTGCACGGCGCTGGCACAGGCCATCGGCGCATTGCGCCCGGACCTCGAACACCCGAGGCTGGACCCGCGCCTCGCCGAGATGGATTTCGGCGCATGGGAACTGCAGCCGTGGCAGCAGATCCCGCGCGCCGACATCGACGCCTGGACCGCCGACTTCGCCGACCAGCGCGCCGGCATCACCGGCGAGAGCACGCGCAGCTTCATGCAGCGCGTGGGCGCAGCCTGGGACGCCTGGCGCGCCACGGGTCGCGACGCTGCCTGGTTCACGCATGCCGGTGTGATCCGCGCCGTGTGGCTGCTGCAGCGCGGCGTGCGATGCCCGCGCGATGCCGCCGAGTGGCCGGTGCAGCCGATTGCCCATGGCGAGTGGTTGTCGGTCGAGGCGGATTGAGCGGCAATCGGTGCGGCTTCAACGCCCAATTCGCAAAGGGCTATTGCCGCTTCGCTAGACTCGCCGCGCCATGCGCCGCCTCTTGCTCGTCTTCATGATGTTGATCGTCTCGCTCCAGTCCACCTGGGCGGCAGTGGGCGAGCTGTGCGCGCATGAAAGCGGCAGCGCCGCGCAGCATCTGGGCCACCATGAACATCGCCACGACGCGAAGGCGGTGAGCTTCATCGACGACGCCAATGCGCCCGTCGCGTTCAGCGACGACGTGGGCGATGTCGAACGCGCACAAGCGGCCTACCACGCCGACTGCGCCACTTGCCATGGACACGGATCGCCCGCAGCCATGGCCTTCGCGGACCTGTCGTCGCCCATCCTGGGCAGCGCGCAGGGCCGCAGCCTCTACCGTCGGCAACTGACCGACCGCACCCTCGACAACCCGCTGCGACCGCCGTCGCCACGCCTCGCCTGAGTTTCCGGCGGGGTCGTCCTTTTCTTCCCCCGGCGCGCTGCTCTGGCGCGCCATGCCTCGCCGGTTGGTTTTGATTCGCGGGCGCTCGCCCGCAACCAACGAGGTCGATCATGAACATCCCACCCTGGACATCCAGGGGTGCGAGGCGGCATTTGTCGCGCCTCGTCCTGTGTGCGCCGCTCGTCTGTGGCGCGCTGAATCCATCGAGCGCATACGCGCAACCAACGGCCGAGGCCGCCGCAGTGGTCTCCACAGGCGCCGCGCCGGTCACGCTGAAGCAGGCCGTCGAGGCGGCGCTCGCGCGCTTGCCGCAGACCCACGCGGCTGATGTGCGACGCGACGCGGCCGCAGCCCGCCTCAGCGCCGCCGGCAGCTGGACACCCGAGCCCATCGCGCTGGAGTTGTCGGCCAAGAGTGACCGGCTCCAGACCGATCAGGGCGACCGCGAATGGGTCGCCGGCATCGCCGCGCCGTTGTGGCTTCCGGGCCAGCGCGACGGCACCATCGCCGTGGCCGACGCCGCTCGGACCGCCATCGACAGCCAGCTCGACGCCGTCCGCTGGCGCGCCGCCGCCACCGTGCGCGAGGCCTGGTGGGCCGTGCAGGGCGCGCGCGAAGCGCAGCGCACCGCGCAGTCCCGCGTCGATCACGCGCAGCAACTTGCGGCCGACGTGACGCGGCGTGTGCGAGCCGGCGACCTGTCGCGTGCCGACCAGCACCAGGCCGACGGCGCACTGGCGGCGGCCCAGGCCGAGTTCGCTCTGGCGCAATCGGCCGCGAGCCGCGCTGCGCAGAGCCTTCGCGCGCTGACCGGCCTGCCGGTCGCGACGGCGCTCGATGTGCGCGGCGAAGCGGTCCCCGCGCTGGCGGCGGATGCCGCGCTGCTTGCACATCCGGCGCTGCGCGAGCTCGCCGACAAGGCCGAGGTGGCGCGCCGCACCCGCGATCTGGCCGGCATCGAGAAACGTGCGAATCCGGAGCTCACGCTCGCCACCTCGCGCGAGCGTGGCGGCGCCGGCGAGCCCTACGCACGCGCGCTCACGATCGGCGTGCGCATCCCGTTCGGATCGAGCGACCGGCACGCCGCGCGACTGGCCGAAGCCTCCGCCGACCAGACCGAGGCGGAGATCGCGCTCATGGCCGAACGCGAGCGCATCGCCGCCGACATCGCGTCGGCCCGCGACCAGCTCGCCGCGGCCGAAGTCGTTGCAAAAGCCGCCGCGCGACGCGCCGTGCTGGCCCGCGAGGCACGCGGCTTCTACGAGAAGTCTTTCCGCCTTGGCGAGACCGACTTGCCGAATCGCCTGCGCATCGATCTCGAAGACATGGAGGCCGAGCGCCAGAGCGCGCGTGCCCGTGTCGATCTGTCGGCCGCCACATCCCAACTGCGCCAGGCCCTCGGCCTCCTGCCGGAATGACGGCGCACCACGAACCCACACACAACCTGTTCATGAAACATCTTTCGCTTTCGGCCTCGGCAGGCATCCTGCTGCTGGCCTTGCTCTTCGGGTCGCCAGTCCGAGCCGACGACGGTCACGGACATTCGCATGGCGACGCGCCACCCGCAGCCGCTGGCCCGGCACTGCCGCGCTTCACCGCCACGTCCGACCTGTTCGAGCTGGTCGGCGTGCTCGACGGCCAGACGCTGACGCTGTACCTCGACCATGCCGCGGACAACAGCCCGGTGAAGGACGCCCGGCTCGAGGTCGAATTCGGCGGCGCGCCGCTGACGCTGAAGCCGCACGGCGAAGGCAGCGGCGAGTTCGAAGCCACGCTGACGGCCGCGCCGAAGCCCGGACAGACACCGATCACCGCCACCGTCATCACGCCGGCCGCGTCCGATCTGCTGGCCGGCGAGCTCGACATCCATGAGGATGCGCACCACGAAGAGACTGTGGCGACGAGTCCGACGCGCATCGCCGCATGGGCAGTGGGCGGCATCGCCTTGCTCGCGCTGCTGGCCTGGACGGGTCGCCGACTTCTGGCGAGCGGCACGCGCCGCGTCGGAGGTGCCGCATGAAGCTGCTTCGACTCGTCCATCGCGCCTCGGGCGCCTTCCGCATGGTCATCGCCACCGCGGCCATGGCTGGCATGACCACGGCCTTCGCCGACGCCGGCCACAGCCATGGCGAAGCGCCCGCCGCGGTCAGCGCCAACGGTCCGCAGCGCTTGCCCGACGGCAGCGTGTTCCTGCCCAAGCCCGCGCAGCGCCAGATCGGCGTGCGCACCCAGCCGGTCGACATCGCGGCGCTGCCGCAGACGGTCGCGCTCAACGGCCGTGTCGTGATGGACCCGAACGCCGGCGGCCGCGTGCAGCCGCTGGTGGCGGGCCGCATCGAGGCCGGCCCGCGCGGCCTGCCGTCGCCGGGCCAGGCGGTGAAGAAGGGGGAAGTGCTCGCCTATGTCGTGCCGTCGACCGGCAGCCTCGAACGCGCAGGCCAGCAGTCGCAACTGGCCGAACTGCGCGCGGGCCGCACGCTGGCCCAGAAGCGGCTGGCGCGCCTGAACGAACTTGCCGACACCGTGCCGCGCAAGGACATCGAGGCAGCAGAAAGTGAACTGGCGAGCCTCGGCGCGCGCATCGGTGCGATCGGTGCCGGCCTCGACACGCGCGACGCGCTGGTCGCGCCGGTGTCGGGCGTGGTCGCGTCGGTCAACGCCGTGCTCGGCCAGGTGGTGGATGCGCGCGAGCTGCTGTTCGAGATCGTCGATCCGGCACGCCTGCGCGTGGAGGCGCTGGCCTTCGACAGCGCGCTGCCGGCGCAGGTCGCCGGTGCGTCCATCGCGGTCGGCGGCCAGCGCGTGGCGCTGCGCTTCATTGGCGCTTCGCGCTCCTTGCGCGACCAGGCGGTGCCTATGGTGTTCGCGGCCGAAGCGGGCGCAGGCGCACTCGCGCAGCTGTCGATCGGCCAGCCGGTCCGCGTGATCGTGCAGACGCGCACGCCGGTTCAAGGCG
>JAZKDL010000395.1:4725-6491 GCA_040387575.1 Pseudomonadota bacterium | reverse complement strand
TCGGAAGATTCGCAAAGCGCTTCGGAATAAGCTATAATTTAATTCTGCCGCGCGATGGAGCAGCCTGGTAGCTCGTTGGGCTCATAACCCAAAGGTCGCAAGTTCAAATCTTGCTCGCGCAACCAAATCGGAAAGCCTCTTTGAGAAATCAAAGAGGCTTTTTCTATTTCCGAAGCATTTTTGCAATTGAAGCAATGCAGATTACTGCTTCGTGAGCGACGGGACGGAATTGCCGAGCACCTTACAGATGTCGTTCGGTAGGTAATACGAGGCGTGCGATGCGAGGGCAGGTGAGCGCGGTCGGTGGGCCTTGACGAGAACCAGCGATATTGAATCCTGGTTCTAATGGGACATTCAGGTGACGCTCGGAAGAGAGCTGGGCAGAGCGGCAAGAAATCGATCTGCGCTGCAGCCCATGAGGCATACCTAATCCGGCAAAACGGCCGTCACCTCGATCTCCACCTTCGCGCGCGACTCGACCAGTGCCGCCACCTGTACGCAAGTCATCGCCGGAAAGTTTCGGCCCATCGCTTCCCGATAGACAGGCCCGAGTTCGGCAAGCCGGCTGTTGTATTCATCGCGATCCGTGATGTACCAGGTCATCCGAACCATGTGCTCCGGTCCGGCGCCAGCCTCTCGCAGCACCTCGACGATGTTGCGCAGCGCCTGCCCGGTCTGTTCGATGAAGTCGTCCGATTCGAACTGTTGTTGCCCGTTCCAGCCAATTTGGCCGCCGACGAAAATCTGAGTGCCGCGTGCGGCGATGCCGTTGGCATAACCCTTGGGTGGAAGCCAGCCGGCGGGTTGCAGGAGTTTGTTCATCATGGTGCCTGTCTGAGTCTGAATCGCTGGAGCTTGCCGGTCTCGGTGCGGGGAAGCACCGTCACGAACTCAATCTCCCGCGGGTATTTGTAGGGTGCGATGGTCGCCTTCACATGGTCCTGAAGGGCCTTGATCAGCGCGGAGTCGCCTTCCGTGCCCGGCTTGAGCACGCAATAGGCCTTGACGATCATGCCGCGGTCGTCATCAGGCTTGCCGATCACGCCGCATTCGGCCACCGCCGGATGCTGCAGCAAGGCGTCCTCGACCTCCGGTCCGCCGACGTTGTAGCCGGCCGTGATGATCATGTCGTCCGCGCGTGCCTGGTAGAAGAAGTAGCCGTCGTCGTCCTGCGTGAAGGAATCGCCCGGGTAGTTCCAGCCGTCCTTCACATAGTCCTTCTGGCGGACGTCGTCGAAATAGCGGCAACCGACCGGGCCGACCAGTGCAAGGCGGCCGATGGTGCCGCGAGGTACCTCGTTGCCGTCCTTGTCGACCACCCTGGCAGTGAAGCCGGGCACGGCCTTGCCGATCGCGCCGCGCCGCACTTCATGGCCGGCCGCCGAAATGTAGATGTGGAACACCTCGGTGCCACCGATGCCGTCGAGCATCTCGATGCCGGTGGCGCCCTTCCAGAGTTGCCGCGTCGCGTCGGGCAGCGCCTCGCCCGCGCTCACGGTGATGCGCAGCGTGCGCAGGCCGTGCTGCTTCGCGAAGGGAGCCATCTGGCGGTAGAAGGTCGGCGCGGTGTAGCAGATGGTGGCACCAACGTCGTTGATCAGTTTCACCATGCCTTCGGGCGTGTACGGCACATCCGGGTAGTAGATCGACGAGCCTGCCCACATCGGATAGATCAGCAGGCCGCCGAGCCCGAAGGTGAAGGCCAGCGGTGGTGAGCCGAGCACGATGTCGTCCGGCGTCGCCTTCAGGATGTGGCGCGGCCAGGT
>JAZKDL010000395.1:0-4625 GCA_040387575.1 Pseudomonadota bacterium | reverse complement strand
CGGCCTTCGCACAGCGCGACCACGGGGCGCGACTTGTCGATGATGTCGCCCAGTTCCCGGGCGCGCAGCAACGGCATCGTGGCCACTGCGATGAGTCCAGCCTTGACGACCGCCAGCCATCCGAGCGCCATCGGAATCGAATTCCCGCCGCGCAGCAGCACGCGGTTGCCAGGCACCAGGCCGAGGTCCTCGGTCAGCACCTGTGCGATGCGATTGACCTCCAGCGCGGCCTCCGCGTACGTCAGCGTGCGGGTCGGCGACCGCAGCATGGGCCGATCGCCGAAGCCCTTGGATGCAGCCTTGTCGAGCAGCTCCTCGACCAGGTTCAGTTGATCGGGCAACTGCAGCTCCGGCAGGTCGTACCGGAAGATGGGCAGTTGGTCGGCGGGCGGTAGCCCGTCGTGGACGAATCGGTCGATTTGCGCGCTCAAGATCTACCCCCGCAGAACGGATTTGCCAATGATCAATTGCTGGACTTCCGTCGCGCCTTCGTAGATGCGCAATGCCCGGATGTCGCGATACAGACTTTCAACTTTCGTGCCCACTTGCACACCCAGTCCGCCGTGCATCTGCAGCGCCATGTCAATCACGCGCTGCGCGTTCTCGGTCGCGGCCATCTTGGCCATTGCGGCGGCGGCCGTCAGGTCGGCCGACGGTTTGCCGCTGCGCTCGGCCTCGTCGCGCATCCAGGCAGCGCGGTAGGTGAGCAGCGCGGCGCCGTCGACCAGCGCGGCCATGTCGCCGAGCTTGGCTTGCGTCAGCTGGAAATCGGCCAGCGTGTGGCCGAACATGCGGCGCTTCTGCGCATGCGAAATCGCTTCTGCGAGCGCGCGGCGCGCCATCCCCAACGCGGCTGCGGCGACCGAGGCGCGGAAGATGTCCAGCGTGCGCATCGCCAGCTTGAAGCCACCGTTCAGATCGCCGAGCTGTGCAGTGCGCGGCACCACGCAGTTGTCGAAGCGCAGCGTCGCGAGCGGATGCGGCGCCATTACCTCGATGTGCTCGGAAGTGTCCAGGCCGGGCGTCGTCGCATCGACGATGAAGGCGGTGATGCCGCGCGTGCCGGCAGTCGGCTCGGTCTTGGCGAAGACGCAATAGAAGTCGGCGATGCCGCCGTTGCTGATCCAGGTCTTCTGGCCGTCGAGCCGCCAGCCGTCGGCCGTCGGCACGGCCGTCATGGCCATCGCGCCGACGTCGGAACCCGCATCCGGCTCGCTGAGCGCGAAGGCCGCGAGCTTGTCGCCCTTGGCCACGGCGCGGAGGTAGGTCGCCTGCTGATCGGCGCTGCCTGCCAGCGTGATCGCGCCGCTGCCCAGGCCCTGCATCGCGAAGGCGAAATCGGCCAGCGGCGAATGGAAGCCGAGCGTCTCGCGCAGCAGCACGAGGGCGCGCGAGTCGAGCCGTTCGAGCGCGCCGCCCGATGCGCCCGGCACGCAGTAGCGCAGCCAGCCGCCGTCGCCCAGGCGGCGTACCCATTCGCGGCAGGCGGCGCGGTCATCGTGTTCGTCGACTTCCTGCGCTGCGGCCCAGGGCAGCAGGCCGTCGGCCAGTTCGCGGTGCGCATCATCGAAGAAGGGCAGCGCGAGGTGCGCCGTCGACGGCACGAGTGAGGTGGGACCGGAACTCATCGTCAGTCTCCGCCGAACACGGGCTTCTGCTTGGCCGCGAACGCGTCATAGGCGCGCTTGAAGTCGGCCGTCTGCATGCAGATCGCCTGTGCCTGCGCCTCGGCTTCGATCGCCTGCTCGATGGTCATCGACCATTCCTGCGACAGCATCGTCTTGGTCATGCCGTGCGCGAAGGTCGGGCCGGCCACCAGGTCGCGCGCGACGGACGTTGCCGCGGCGAGAAGTGCATCGCCTTCATGCAGCGCATTGAAGAAGCCCCAGGCGAGACCTTCCTGCGCGCTCATCGCGCGGCCGGTGAACAGCAGTTCCGACGCGCGGCCCTGGCCGATCATGCGCGGCAGCAGGGCGCAGGCGCCCATGTCCGCACCGGCCAGGCCGACGCGGGTGAACAGGAAGGCCGTGCGCGTCGACGGGCTGCCGTAGCGCATGTCGCAGGCCAGCGCGATCATCGCGCCTGCACCGGCGCAGATGCCGTCGATCGCGCCGATGACGGGCTGCGGGCATTGGCGAATCGCCTTCACCAGGTCGCCCGTCATGCGGGTGAACTCGAGCATCTCGGGCATGCTCATCTTCGTCAGCGGCCCGATGATTTCATGCACGTCGCCGCCCGAGCAGAAGTTGCCGCCGGCGCCGGTGATGACGATCGCCTTCACGTCGGTCGCATAGTGCAGCGCGCGGAACAGGTCGCGCAGTTCCGCATACGACTCGAAGGTCAGCGGGTTCTTGCGCTCGGGCCGGTTCAGCGTGATGGTGCCGACGCCTTCGTCGTACGACCAGCTGAAATGCCGGGCCACGTAGCCCGCCTTGGCTTCGAATTGCGCGTGCATGGGATTGCCCGCGCCGATGTAGTGCTTCATGCCGTCTCCAGAGTGTTGTGCTGAGCGTGCTGCTTGACCTTGCCGAGCAGCTTGTGCAGTTGCGCGATCTCGCGCGCGTTGAGGCCCGCGAAGGCCTCGACGATCCAGGCCTCGTGCTGCTGCGCCATCTCGTGGAACAGCTTGCGTCCGCGGGCCGTGAGGCGGACGCGCCAGGCGCGCCGGTCGCCTTCGACGTTCACGCGCTCGACCAGTTCTTCCGTCACCAGCTGGTCGGTGATGCCGGTGACGTTGCCGCCGGTCACCATCATCCGGCGTGAGAGTTCGTTCATCTTCAAGCCCTCGGGCGAGCGCTCGAGCTGCGACAGCAGATCGAAGCGCGGCAGCGTGGTCGCGAACTGTTCGCGCAGGCTGTTGCGCACGTCCTTCTCGATCAATTGGGTGCAGGTCAGCAGCCGCAGCCAGAGCCGCAGTTCGTCCGGGTGTTCGCTGTGCGCGCGTGCTTCGAGGTCCATCAGGTCTCCGATTCTTCGGTCCGGGCCGCGGTCGCGGCCATCTGTTGCTGCTTGGCGATCTCGCGGTACATCTGGTCGCGTCCGGCGGTGTACTGCCTGGGCCAGTCGACGTACCGGCTCTGCAGCTTGGCCGCTTCGTGCAGCGTCCAGGCCGGATCGGCCAGATGCGGGCGCGCGACCGCGCAGAGGTCGGCGCGGCCGGCCGCGATGATGCTGTTGGCCTGATCGGCGTCGGTGATCGCGCCCACGGCGATGGTCGCGATGCCCACTTCGTTACGGATGCGGTCGGCGAAAGGCGTCTGGTACATGCGGCCGTACACCGGCTTCGCGGCGCGCGTGGTCTGGCCGGAAGACACGTCGATGAAGTCGCAGCCCGCCGCCTTGAACAGCCGCGCGATCGCGACCGCGTCGTCGTCCGTGTTGCCGCCGGGCGCCCAGTCGTGCGCCGAGATGCGCACGCTCATCGGCCGATCGGCCGGCCAGACGGCGCGCATCGCCTCGAACACCTCGAGCGGATAGCGCACGCGCTTGTCGATGTCGCCGCCGTAGTCGTCGGTGCGCAGGTTGGTCAGCGGGCTCAGGAAGGACGCGAGCACGTAGCCGTGCGCGCAGTGCAGTTCGAGCCAGTCGAAGCCCGCGTCGGCGGCGCGCTGCGTCGACGCGACGAACTGCTCGCGCAGCCGGTCCATGTCGGCGCGCGTCATCGCTTCCGGCGTCTGGTTCTGTTCGCCGTAAGCCTGCGCGCTGGCGGCTAGCAGCGGCCAGTTGCCGGCCGGCAGCGGCTCGTCGGTGCCTTCCCAGCCGACCTGCGTCGAGCCCTTGGGGCCGCTGTGGCCGAGCTGGATGCCGATCTTCGCGCTGCTCTGTGCATGCACGAAATCGACAATGCGCTTGAAGGCCTGGCCTTGCTCATCTGTGTAGAGGCCGGGGCAACCCGGCGTGATGCGGCCTTCTGGTGTCGGGCTCGTCATCTCGACGAACACCAGCGCCGCACCACCGAGCGCACGTGCGCCCAAGTGCACCAAATGGAAATCCTGCGGCACGCCGTCGACCGCGCTGTACGTCGCCATCGGCGAGACCACGATGCGGTTCTTGAGTTCGAGGCCACGCACCTGCAGCGGCATCAGCATCGGCGGGATGGCCTTCTTGCCGCCCGCCAGCCAGCGCTCGAAGCCGCCGAGCCAGGCCGCATCGCGCAGGCGCAGGTTCTCGTGGCTGATGCGCTGGCTGCGCGTGAGCATCGAATAGGCGAACTGCTCGATTTCCATGCCGGTGTAGCGCGAGACGTTCTCGAACCACTCGGTGGAATTGCGCGCGGCGTTCTGGATCTTCAGCACCTCGACGCTGCGCCGTGCTTCGTAGCCGGTCAGCACTTCGTCGATGTCGCCACCCTTGCCGAATTCGTCGGCCAGGTCGATCGCGTCTTCCAGCGCGAGCTTGGTGCCCGAGCCGATCGAGAAGTGCGCGGTGTGCGCCGCATCGCCCATCAGCACGACCGGCACGGTCTTGCCAGCGATCTCGACGCGGTGCGTCCAATGCTTGCAGACCACGCGCGGGAAGCGGATCCAGTTGGCCGAGCCGCGCAGGTGCGACGCGTTGCTGATCAGCGAATGGCCGCCCAGGTACTTGGCGAACAGCTTCTCGCAGAAGGCGACGGCCTCGGGCTG
>JAZKDL010000394.1:3705-6605 GCA_040387575.1 Pseudomonadota bacterium | reverse complement strand
AGGTGAACAGCTCGCGGAAAATCTTGCGGTGCATCACGACACCGCTGACCAGTGCGACCAGCATGATCAGTGCCGCGAAGCCGACGATCCAGTAGCCCAGGTTCTTCCACTCGAGATGCAGGCTGTAGTGCAGTGGATAGAAGAACTGGCTGCCGATCTTCAGGTGGTCGTCGGGCAACGCCTTGCCACTGCGCGGGTCGATGGTTCGCGATCCGAAGACGCCGTCTTCCGGGTCCTTGGCGTTGGGCAGCTCGTAGCTGGAGAACATCCCGAGCACCGGGTCGCGGTGCGTGGTGTACGCGCCCCAGCTCTTGATCACCGGGAAGCTGTCGGCCATCGCGCCGTTCACCCGGCTGCGCGCCGCGTCGATGCTGGCGGCCGTGGGCTTCATGTCCTGGAAGACCGGCAGCAGTATCTTGTCGAACGAGGGCATCGGCTGCGGCTCGAAGCGCGACTCCGGGATCGCCCAGCGATCGATCTCGCGATCGAACACCGACAGCGAGCCGAAGAAGAAAACGACCATCAGCACGAAGCCCAGCACCAGGCCGAACCAGGTGTGCAGCCAGGCCATGGAGAGGCGGAAATTCTGGAACATGGTGAAGTCTCGTGAATCAGAGCAGCGCGCGCTGCATCAGCCAGGCGGCGCCGGTCATGAGTGCGCCGCCGCCGGCCAGCACCAGCCACACGCGCGCCACGCTGCGCGCTGCAAACGCCCACAGGAATACGACCAGGAACACGATGAAGCCGAGGATGTAGCCCGCGGCCTCGGCGTCATGGAAGTCGAGGTCGGCAGCGAACAGCAGGCCGATCACCAGCGCGATGAAGCCCCAGGTGAAGGCGTAGCCGCCGAGCATGCCGGCAGCGATGCGCAGGGCGACGTTCATTGGGGTCGGGCCTCTAAGGCACCGCGGACTGGAGTTCGCATGTCGGATCGAAAGTCCCGCCCGAAGCGGGTGGGAGTGGTTGAGAAAACGGTGCAACGCGGCAGGTGGTGGAGAGTGCCGTTCACCTTGGCGCCAAGCCCTGCGCGCAGTGGTCGGGTGGTCGATGACGGCGGCGAGTATAAATGCGGCGATGCGAATGACTCGCATGTGAGCGTTACCCCTCTCGGGAATATGTCTACCGCCTCGGCGCGGTTTCAGTGCCTGGTGCTGGCGCGCTGTCGCTTCACCGCGTACATCGCAGCATCGGCCAGCCGAAGCGCCTGGTCCGCGCCGCAGCGTCGGGGGTCGACGGCGACGACGCCGACGCTCGCCCCGGCATAGGGAATGAGGATGGAGCCGACGGTGACATCGCCGATGGTGCAATCGCCAAGCCGCCTCGCCAGTGCGTCGGCCGCCGCTGTGGCGTCTTCGCCCAGCGCGGGTCCCGGCCCGACCACGACGAACTCGTCGCCACCGAGCCGTGCCAGCAGATCCCCCTTGCGCAGCGCCGTGCTCAGGCTCTTCGCCATTGCACGCAGGAAACCATCGCCGCATTCGTGGCCGTGCATATCGTTGATCGCCTTGAAGCCATCCAGGTCGATGAAGGCCACCAGAACCGATTCGTCGGCGCGCGCGCCGCGGGCGAGCATGGCCTGCAGTTCCTCCATGAGCGAGCGCCGATTGGGCAATTCGGTGAGCGTGTCGGTGCGTGTGCTTGCCGACAGCAGCGCGTTGGCACTTCGCAGCTGTGCCACCAGCCGCTCCCGCTCGACATGCTGGCCGATCAGGCGCGAGAACAGCTGAAGCACGTGCTGCGCATCGAGCCGCAGCGGCACTTCGGTCACGCTCGCGGCGCACAGCGTGCCGTACAGATGGCCGTCGTCCGTACGCACCGGCGCGCTGACATAGGTGCGGATGCCGAGTTCCCGCGCGGCAGCGGAGTCGCCCCAGCATTCGGCGACATTGCTGGTGTAGGGCCGGCCTTCATCGAGTGCGCGTTTGCACAGTGTGTCGGCCCACGGCACGCTGAGGCCTTCGGGAATCTGCAGCCCGTCGCCCCTGGCGTTGCGCGCCAGGATCACGTGCTGGATGCCGCCGTCGAGATCGACCGAAGTCAGATAGGTGGATTCACAGCCGGTGACGGCCTCCAGCATCTCGAGCATCGGGCGTGTCAGGTCTTCCAGCGTGGCGGCGCTGGCGATCGTGTCGGAGAGTTGGGCAAGCACTTGATCCATGCGGATATTCTCGCGGCCAATGTGCGGCGCCGTCACCCATGCCGCATGGCTTGGCTGTGGTAATCCAGTCACGGCGTCTGCCGCGGCGGCAACTCAGCGAATGTCGAAAAGCGCTGCAGCGTTGCCCCAGGCGACGCGTTGCGCCACGTCCGGCGGCAGGTCGCCGAGCCAGGTGCGGTAGCCCCGCATGGTCTGGTCGTAGGCGCTCCAGCGCTGGTTGACCCAGGTGTCGGAGCCGACCATGAAACGCTCTGGGTACTTGAGGATCAGCGCGCGCCATTCGGGGCACAGCCGTCCACCGTCGCAGGTCAGCCCCGGCCGGTACGAGAGTTCGCCCATCAGCTGCGGATAGCGTGCCAGCAGCGATTCGACCCGATCGATCGGCGGCCCGCCGATGCCGGTGTGCGCCCAGATCAGGCGCACGGACTGGCCCTTCGACGGCGTGTTCGCCATCAGCAGGTCGATCGCGACATCGTCGACATGCGCCAGCACCGCGAGCTTCTGCCGCTCCGCCAGTGCCATCAGCTTCTTCGCCACCGGGCCATTGGCATTGGCGCTGTCGTACAAGTGGAACTCGCCGATCCCGCGGTAAGGCCCGCTCGGCGTGCCGCGTGCCAACTCGGACTGCACCATCTCGTAGATGGTCTCGTCGCGAAACCAGTTGGTGTAGTCGTCGCGGTTGCGGTACAGGCGCACGAAGGGCACCACCGTCACGCCGGCCTCGCGCGTTTCACGGGCGGCG
>JAZKDL010000394.1:0-3695 GCA_040387575.1 Pseudomonadota bacterium | reverse complement strand
GTCTGCGTGCCGGCGTTGGGCCGCGAGTTCGCGATGATCGCGCGGACGTCGTTGCGCCGCATCCGCGCCAGTGCCTCGGCCGGCGGATACGGGCCGGTGTTGCCGTCCCACGCTTCCTGGTTGTAGTGCAGGTGCGTGTCGAACAAGGCGCCCGCGTAGTCCGAAGCTTTCGGCTGTTCCTGCGCGCGGGTCGTTGGAACGACTGTCGCGAAGGCCGCGAGCACCAAGGCGGCGACGGGGATGCGCGCGCCCATGGGCTTGTGTACGTGGACCGGCTCAGACATAGCGCGGTATCGGACCGTTCTGCGGCGTGGTGTCGCCGCCCAGGTCGAGCCCGACCTTGTCGATGAAGCACCAGCCCCAGCCTTCGGGCGGGTCGTAGCCCTCGATGATCGGATGGTCGGTCGCGTGGAAGTGCGCGCGCGCATGCCGGTTCGGCGACTCGTCGCAGCAACCGACATGGCCGCAGGTGCGGCACACGCGCAGGTGCACCCAGATGCTGCCGGATTTCAGGCACTCCTCGCATCCCAGTGCGCTCGGGACGACCTGCCGGATGCCGGCGGTGTGCGTGCATTGCTTGCTCATGGCGTGCGCGACGGTCAGCCCGCGGTGCGGCTCGATTCGAACAGGAACCAGGTGCGGCGCTCGGTCTCGTCGATCCAGTTCTCCAACAGACTGGAGGACGCGATGTCGCGGTGCTCGTCGGTCACGTTGTGCGCTTCGCGCATGCGGCCGGCCAGCGTCTTGTTGTCCTCGCGCAGCTCGGCCAGCATGTCCAGGGGATCGACGTAATCGGCGTCGTTGTCGCTGATGCGCTGCATGCGCGCGATGTGGCCGATGGAGCGCAGCGTGGTGCCGCCCACCTTGCGGATGCGCTCGGCGATCGGGTCGGTCATCGCGTAGAGCTGATCGCCCTGTTCGTCCAGCAGCAGGTGGTAGTCGCGGAAGTGGGCACCGCTCATGTGCCAATGGAAGTTCTTGGTCTTGAGGTACAGCGCGAAGACATCGGCAAGCACGCCGTTGAGCGCGGCCGCAATGTCGCGCGTGGCTTCTGCGGGCAAGTCGCTGGGTGTGGCCAGGGGCGCCTTGCGACGGGTCTGCAACTCCGCGGTCGGGGTCTTGCTCTTGCTCTTGCTTTTGTTCTTGCTGTCGGCTTGCGCTGTCATGAAGGTTCGCTTTCTGAAGGGTGGGATGGGGACATGAGGATGTGGCGCCGCGTCGGATGTGCGGCACGGCGGCACTGCGGTACTGCGGTACTGCGAAATAGGGTCAGTGTGCGCCTGGGCACCGTCAAAGCACAGGCCGGGCCGGTTGCCAGGGCGCCCGGCCTGCGTGCAAGCGCCGCGCCTGCAGCGCGCAGCCGATCAACAGCAGCAGGAAGAAAACGCCGATCACCTTCTGCAGCGCAGGATCGTCTGGGCCGTTGAACAGCGGCGCACCGACCGGCAGTCGGGTGAAGGTTTCTGTCAGTCCTGGAATCATGTGGAAGAACAGCGTGACGGAATAGGCGATCGTCTCGATGTAGCGCGACGCCCGGCCGAACACCGGCTTGATGCCGACGAATACGGCGACCGCCAACACCAGCAGCGTGAGCACGCCCAGCGCATGCGGCGCCCCGAAGCCACCATGCCGGAAGATGCCGAAGCCCGTCAGGCAGGTCAGCACCGTGGCCCAGATGTAGGTGCGGCCGAGTGCGTGCTGCGCTGGAATCTCGCCGAAGCGGATCAGCGCGGCAATGCCGGCGGCAAGCGCGACGAGGCTGACGGCCGTGTGGGCCAGGCCGAGGGGAGTGAGTCCGAACATGGTGCGTTCCTGTGGTTCGTGGGGGAAACCGGTGGGCACGTCGAGTCGCGGCATCCGCATGCGGATGAGCGCGCAGTCCGTGCCTGCGTCATCGTGCCGCTTCTGCGGCCTGTATTCAAGCCCGATGACGTCGAGAGGCACCAACTCTCTCTTCCGGCCAGTCTTTCGATCTGCCGGATGGGGCTTATCGCCAGGCTGCCTCGTCGCGACCATTCCTGCTCACGCTCCCGATCGTCGCAACGCGGCGGTCTTGGTGCATCAAAAACTCTGCCAATCCCTCGAATCCAGGAACAAGACATGCTGAAATTTGCACTCGCTTTTGCCGTTGCCCTCGCACCGGCGCTCGCCGTCACGGCACATGCCCAGACGCCGCCAACATCCGATGCAAAAGCCGCCGCACGTGCCGAGCGGAAGACGCAAGGGAGCGCTGCAGCGCGCGCCTTCCAGCCCGGCGAAGGCAACCCCAAGCCCGCGGCGGCGCCCAAGACCACAAGCGGCGAACGCGCGGCTGCGCGCCAGGCGCGCAAGCCCGAAGGCGCAGTCGCCGCACGCGAATTCAAGCCTGGGGAAGGCAGCCCGGAGCCGACTGCGAAGGCCAAGGTGCTGCGCGCGGAGCGCAGTGCCGCGCGCAAGGAGCGCACGGCCGACATGGCGAAGGCCAACAAGGCCGGCCAGCTTCCGGTGTTCGGAGAAGGTGATCCGGGCAAGAAGTAAGAACGCACTGCCAGGCCGGCCAGGCTTGGTCGTGTCGGCGGCGGCGTCCTAAACTCCGCTCACCGACACGCGCCGCCGATGGCGCTTGTCGCTTCCGACAACGACCATCAAGAGACTGCGATGGACCAAGAGCCACCGATCGACTTCAACGATCCCGTCTGGGCCATTCTTCGAAGCCTGCCGTCGATGCTGTCCTATTGGGACCGCGACCTGCGTTGCCGGTTTGCCAACCATGCGCATGAGGACTGGTTCGGCATCAAGCCGTCGCGCTTGTTCGACAGTCGGCTGATCGATCTTCTCGGCCCAGAACTCTTCGCCAAGAGCGAGCCATACATCCAGGGTGTATTGCGGGGTGAGCCACAGGAATTCGACCGACGGCCTGCGGACTCCGAGCGCATCCGGCGCCCTGGTCTGGTCAGCCTCCTGCCGCACGTCGTGCATGGCAAGGTCGTCGGCTTCGTCGTGCAGGTGACCGACGTGAGCCGGCTGTACGACATGCAGGTACGCCTGCAACGGCAGGTCGACGACAGGGAAAAAGCCATGACTGCCCTGCAGAGGAGCGATGCCAGTTTGCGGCAGGCACAGGCGCTGGGCCAGATCGGCAGTTGGACCCTGGATGTGACGAGCGGGACGATGACCTGGTCGCCGCAGCTGTATGCGCTCTTCGGTCGTGATCCTGCATCGGGTCCGCCGGGATTTCATGCGCATGCAGTCTGCTACACGTCCGAAAGCTGGCAGCGCCTGGTGCAGACCGTGGACCGCGCGGCGAAGAATGGCGCACCCTATGCGCTGGAACTTGAATACATCCACAGCAGCGGGCGCCGCGGCTGGCTGGAAGCACGGGGTGACTCGGAGCGTGACGAGCAGGGAATCGTCACGCGCCTCCATGGCACCGCGCAGGAAACATCGGCACGTCGCCTGGCAGAAGGCGTCGAGACCCAGGCTCGGAGAATCATGTCGCTGGAAGCCGAACTGCTTGCCATGGAGGCGCGCATCGCAGAACTCGAACGTACGCTGGCACTGGGCGCCGCGAAGCGCTGACCGCGCGCGTTGATGTCGCTGACGCGGCGGCACGCGTCCGGTAATTCATCACTCGCAGGCATGGTTTGCACAGGCCCATCTGAATAAATATGCTAACGGCCTGCAGTTGGGCGATCTTTGGTCGGCACGCAACTCGT
>JAZKDL010000393.1:0-19951 GCA_040387575.1 Pseudomonadota bacterium | reverse complement strand
GCGCCCGAAACCAGATCACGCCCATGTCCAAAGCTGAAGTCAAGACCGCCGTCGTCGCCGACGGCCTCCGTTATAAATCCAAGCCTTCGGGCTCTCCGTTTCGCGCCTCGGCGTCGTTCAGCGGTGCGACCATGTCGTGCTTCATGTGCGGCAAGCATCGCACGCGTGCGCAGTTGCGCACGCGTCAGGTGTTGGGCAAGTCCCAGAGCGTGTGCGCGCCTTCCTGCAAGGCGCTCGACGAGCTGATCGCGTCGCAGTAGCAGCAGCGCCATGACCGACGCGCGGCATATCGTCTGCCCGCACTGCCAGACGACGAATCGCGTGGCGCTGGCCGATATGGGGCGTGCGCCGGATTGCGGCAAGTGTCATCAGGCGCTTTTTGTCGCGCACTCGGTGGCGCTCGATGAGGCGGCTTTCGATCGCCATATCGTCCGGAACCAGATACCGGTGCTGGTCGACTTCTGGGCGCCGTGGTGCGGTCCTTGCCGCCAGATGGAACCAGCCTACGAGTTGGCCGCTGCACAGCTGGAGCCGCACATGCGACTGGCCAAGGTCGACACCGAGGCGGTGCCGAATCTTGGCGCTCGCTTCAACATTCGAAGCATTCCGACGCTCGCGCTTTTCTCTGGTGGCCGTGAAATAGCGCGCCAGCCTGGCGCGATGGGCGTCGCGGACATCGTTCGCTGGGCGCGGTCCCACGCGCGCTGACCGATCCGCCCTTGCGTGCTCAGGCCGGAACGGCGGCTGGGCTCGGCGCGTTCACAGGGACGAAGGCAGATTGGTTTTCCGTCAACCACCGTACAGCCAGGCCGTTGTCGTGCTGCGAGGGGTGGAAGTCCGGATGGAAGTAGCTGCGCCATGCCTTGAGGTTGCTGCCAAGCAGACCATCGCGCCCGAACAGAATTCGTGCTCCGCTGCGCCATGTCGCAAGCTTCCAGAGTTCGCCTTCGTGGCGCAGGTTGGTCACGGTCTGCCGAACCAGATCGCCAAGAAACATGATCGTGGTCCGGCGGAACCAGCGGGTTCGCCATGACTCGGAACCGCCAGCAGCACGGTAGATGTCGAAGGCCGTATTCTTGTGCTCCGACTCTTCCGCGCTGTGCCAGAGCCACATCGTCTTGAGTCGTGGTTCGGCGCCGTCCAGCACTTCCGGGTGCGCCAGAAGCCAGTCGGCGAACATTGCCGTGAAGTGTTCCGTGGCCGCGGTGATCGCCAATGCATGGCGCGGATCCGCACCATCCAACAGCTTCATGCGCGACATCGCGCGGGGTGTCCAGTAATCGGTCAGTCCCTGGCGTTCCAACTGGGCATTGAACAGCGCATGGATGCGTCGGTGCGTCGCCTCCTGGCCGATGAATCCCTTGACTTCTTCCTTGCGATAGGCCTGAGCTTCAGGTGGCAGTGTGGCGACGGTGTCGCGCACGGCGTCGATGAAGAATTGCTCTCCGAAGGGAAAGCTCATCGACAGTGCATTGAAGAACGCGGTCGAGAACGCGTCGCCACCGCACCAGTTGTGGGCAATGTGCGGTTGAAGATCGATCAGCAGGCGGCGGACGACGAGGTCGGTCATGGCAGTTCCATCATTGCTTGCACTGCGACCGCATTTGGTACGAGTGCGTACCGCGATGTTGCTGGCATTGTCTGGTACTGTCAAGTACCAATTTCTTCACCATACTGTCACCATGAACGCCTCCGTTGCAGATCCCGTCATGGTTACGGAGGCCACGCGCCACGTCCATTACGACCGCCTACTGGAGGGCATGGCCAAGGCGGTGGCCACCAAGGGCTACGCGGACACCACCATCGGCGACATCGTGCGCGAGGCGGCCGTTTCGCGGCGCAGTTTCTATGAGCACTTCACCACCAAGGCCGATTGCCTCATTGCGCTCTACGAGGTTGCGAGCGGGCAGGCGCTCCGTGTGCTCAGCGAGGCGGTGGATCCATTTCAGCCGTGGCAGACCCAAGTCGAACATGCGGTCACGGCGTACTTCGATTTCCTTGCGCAGGATCCGGCACTGCTCAAGACCCTGTTCGTTGAAATCCTGGGGTTGGGATTGCCAGGGTTGGCAGTCAGGCGGCGCATGAACATGGAAATTGCGCGCTTCATCCAGCTTTCGACGGGCGGCGAAGGTGGTGCGCTGCTGTCGCCCGAACTGGCCATGACGGTGGTCGGTGGCATCAACGAGCTGATCCTCGAGGCAATCGAGCACGATCGTTCCGGCGATCTGCGCGACCTCGTGGCGCCGGCTACGCGGTTGATCCGTTCTGTGGCCGATTGGCGCTCGCAGTAGACTCCCCCGCCCGTGAAACCGGCGCGCGATGGCGCGCCCATCCCAGAGACATACGACCATGATTCGCAAACTGCTTCCATTGCTGGCCTTTTCGGCGCTGGCACTCATCCCCGCCCTCGCGCCTGCGCAGGGCTATCCGACCAAGCCGATCCGCGTGATCGTTCCGTTCCCGCCTGGCGGTGGCACCGATATCCTGGCACGCATCGTCGGGACCCGGCTAGGCGAAGCCAACAAATGGACGGTGGTGGTCGACAACAAGCCAGGTGCTGGCGGCACCATCGGCATTACCGAAGCCGTGCGTCAGCCTGCCAATGGCTACGAGATGGTGATGGGCCAGAAGGACAATCTGGCTGTCGCGCCCTGGCTGTACAGCGGTCTGACTTACGACCCGTCCAGAGATCTGACGGCGGTGGCGCTGGTAGCCGAGTCGCCGCTGGTCATCGTCACCGCAACCAGTTCACCTTTCAAGACCATGGCTGACGTGATCGCAGCAGCCAAGGCCGCGCCGGACACCATCACGTATGGCAGCCCAGGCAATGGCACCACGACGCACCTCGTGGGCGAGATGTTCAAGCTGGCTGCCGGCATCAAGATCACGCACGTGCCGTACAAGGGTTCGAATCCGGCGGTGATCGACACGATGAGCGGCCAAGTGTCGATGATGGTGTCGTCGATCCCGTCGGCGATGTCGCAGATCAAGGCAGGAAAGCTGCGCGCCCTGGCCGTGACTTCGGCACGCCGAAGCGCCAGCTTGCCGGACGTACCGACGATTGCCGAGTCGACCATCCTCAAGGATTTCGACGTGAGTTCCTGGTATGGCCTCTTCATGCCGGCAGGCGCGCCGAAGGATGTCGTAGCGACAGTCAACGCTGCAGTCAACAAGCAGCTCGCGCTGCCGGACGTGCAGGCATCGATCCTGGCGCAGGGCGCCGAGCCACGGCCGATTTCGCCCGAAGCTTTCGCGGCATTGGTGAAGACGGATCACGCAAAGTGGAAAGGCATCGTCGCCGCATCCGGCGCGAAGCTGGAGTGAGCGGTCACCGGCTCGGCGCTCGCTTCTCAGTTCTTGGGGCGCGACTGAGCCGGTAGATCCTTCACCGCTGCCAGCACTTTCTCGACGTGCTTGAACGGATTCAGGCTCTGGTAATAGAAGGCAACCGAACCGTTTGGAGCGATCACGTAGGAAATGCGGTTGGCGTAGTCCGGCCGCGTCTGCATCAGCGCATCGAAAGACTTGCTGATCGACTTGTCCGCGTCGGACGCCACCGGGAATTTGCCCTGGCAGGACTGGCTGGAGAATTTCGAAAGCGTCTCCATGTCATCGGTCGATACGCCGATCACCGTGGCGCCAAGAGCGGAGAACTGATCGATCGCCTCGGCAAACGCATGTGCTTCGATTGAACATCCGACGGAGAAAGCCGCCGGAAAAAAGTACAGTACGACCGGGCCTTTCGCCAGCGCCGCGTTCAGCGTGTAGGTGAAGGGTTTGCCGTCGAGCGCAGCGGTCGTGCTGAAGTTCGGCACTTTTTCCCCGACATCGAGCGCCGCGAGAGCGGGTGCGGATACCGCGCCTGCCAGCATCATGAGCGGCACGGCAAGGGCCTTGGTTGCGAGCAGCTTCACGTCTTCAATCCTGAAAAGAGATGATGCACATCTTATTCCGCAGACCCAGCCCACACGCGTTTCAAGGCCTCGCCTGGCCATGGCGGCTGCTTGTTGCCGCGATGCTGGGTGCGCTGCTCGCCGCTTGCGGCAGCCTTCCGCCCTACAAGCAGATGCCCGAGACCCAGGCGCTGCCGGTGAGCGGCACGACCGCGCTGGCGAAGATCGTGAGCGACTCGACGCCGCCGGGCGAGGAGTCCGGCTTCCGGCTGATGCCGCTGGGCGTCTATTCGCTCGATGCGCGTCTCGAGTTGGCGAAGCGGGCCGAACGCACGCTCGACGTGCAGTACTACGTGATAGCGAACGACGGTGCGGGCCGGCTGCTTCTGCGCACGCTCAAGGAAGCGGCGCAGCGTGGTGTGCGCGTGCGGCTGCTGGTCGACGATCTCTACACCGCCAGCACCGACCAACTGCTGATGGCGCTCGCCGCCACGCCGAACATCGAGGTCCGCCTGTTCAACCCCTTCTGCTGCGCGCGCGGCAGTCTGGCGGGACGCTTCGTCGCTTCGGCTTTCGACATCAAGCGACTGAATCACCGGATGCACAACAAGCTCTTCATTGCCGATGGCGTGATGGCCGTGGCGGGCGGACGCAACATCGCAGACGAGTACTTCACGCTGAACAGTTCGCAGAATTTCATCGACATGGATGCGGTGGTCGTCGGCAAGGTGCTGGGCCAGCTCAGCGCGATTTTCGACAACTACTGGAACAGCGAAGAGGTCTATCCGATCGCGGCCATCGTCGAGCCGCATGGTGGACATGCGGCGATGGCCGATGAGTTCGACGACGCGGTCGGCATGGCCGGTCCGCCGCCGCGGGTGATCCTTCCGCCCACGGACGTGCTGGGCTATGGCCCGATCGGTGAAGAACTCGACGCGGGCCGTATTGGTTTTCTGTGGGGCGCAGCCAATGCGGTAGCCGATCCGCCGGCCAAGTTGCGTTTCGTCACTTCGGACGAGGCACTGGCTGCGAGCGTCACGATGCGCTTCTGGACGCGGCTGCTTGCTGCCCAGAAAGAGGTGGTGCTGACCTCTCCGTATCTGGTGCCGGGCGAGACCGGCATGGCCGCATTCGAGGATCTGCGGCGGCGCAACGTCGACGTCACACTACTGACCAATTCGCTGGCCGCCAACGACGAGCCGCTGGTGCACAGTGGCTACGCACGCTATCGGCTGCGGTTGCTGTATGCGGGCGTCGACCTCTACGAACTGAGCCCGGCGCGCACCACGCTCAGCAAGCGGCTCGGCATATTCGGCAGCTCTCGCGGCCGGCTGCACGCCAAGACCGCGGTGGTCGACAAGCAGCTGATGTTCATCGGCTCGGTCAACCTCGATCCGCGCTCGGCGACGCAAAACACCGAGCTCGGCATCGCGGTCGACAGCCCACAACTCGCCCGCGAGATGCTGCGCATCATCAACATCAGCAAGCTCGAGAGCGCCTACCGGTTGCGGCTCAGCAAGCCCGGCAACGATCTCGAGTGGCTGACGCTGGACGAAGACGGCGAGAAGGTGCTCCATGCCGAGCCGGAGTCGACGTGGACGCAACGCTTCTACAACGACGTGTTCGGACCGCTGATACCCGAAGAGTTGCTCTGAGCAGTCCAGTGGTACGCGCAGCAGTGCGACGCTGCACCGCTATCTGATGGGTGCCGGGATTGCAGGCGTGGCCGTCGCGTTCGCGGTGCCTGTGGTGTCAGTGATGTTCGTGGAATTGGAAATCAGCTGATCGGTGTCGCCGGTTCGAGGCAGGAGCCGCGGCTCTGGTCTGCCTATCGGATGATTTCGACCGGGTCCACCCGCACGGCCTCGGTCCCGGTAGTGGTGTGGATAGGCCTGTTCGTGCTGAAGCTGGCCCCGGTTATTGACGACAGGTCTGTTGCCTATATGGCTATTGAGTTCCTGTCTGCGGATATCCCCTTCCTCGTCATAAGGCGTGGCGTAGGGGTTGACGATCCAACTCACCCCATTGTTCCTGGTGTACTCCCTGCATTGCCAAGTCCGGTAGTACCAACGCTCTGCCGGCTGATTGGGGCCCGGAATCACCATGAATATGTGGTCGCCGTTGTTGCCCGAAACACGGTAATCGGTGACATGGCCTCCGCCCCATCCGCGGTTTGGAGGAGGTCCGACATATCTGTAGTCGTGGCCCTTGTCCGGCCCAGTGACATATTTCAGGAACTCCTCGGGTGACAGCAACGAGGTACCTCCGGGAGAATAGTTGCCCCGTAGAGCCTCCACTCCATAGAAGGATTTGATTTCCAGGCGGCGGTAGTTCAATACGTTCGTGCGCTCTTCTTCCTGTGCTTGCCGGGCGCTTTCTTCGAGTCGCTGGAGCTTCTGTTCGTTGGCCGCCTTTTTTTCCTGCCTCAGTCGTTCCTGTTCGTCGGCGCTCTTTTTTTCTTCCAGTCTCAGTCGTTCCCGTTCGTCGGGGGACATGGTTTCTTCTGCTTCGAGATTGGCAACCTCATCTCTCAACGGTTGCATCAGCATATTGAGTTGGGGGTCGGACGCGTTGTTCATGGCGAGCGCGGGTAACGTATCGAGGAGGATGCGTTCCGAGTGGGCGCGGGTGACGTTCAGGCGACTCGGATGGTGACGGTCGAACTGCACCATGGCGCTGTGCAACTTCAATACGAAGCGGCGAAGCGAACGGAAGATGCCCTTCACTGTGTCGAGAAGATGCGGCGCGTTCTCGCGCAGATAGAGGGTCGCGTAGGCTTTGATGTAGTGGGGTGAAGCGACATATTTGTGCGCTTCCAAGGACTGGTTTGCAGCAATGACCAGCCTTTGATTCCATAGATGAAGCGCAAAGCGCGGAAGCAGCTCGCGCAAGTGCACGCGTGTGCCATCGCGCGTGACGTGAACCACCGTATCGCCGATGCCTTTGTGTTCGGCATTCGCCGTCGCCGTATCGTTGGTCGACGCCGGTTCGTGTGCGCGGCGCCCTCGCACGATGCCAACTGAAGCGGCAGTGTCGGCCGGCGAGGCTGAGCCATTGTCGATGTCGGAGTTCCACGGGATTGCATCGTGGAAATCGGGATCGGACTCTACCGATTGATCTTCATCATCTTCGTCAACAGGGGATTCGAAGTCGTCATACTTTTTTTCTTCGTAATCCTCGTAGTCTTCGTAGTCCCTGATCAGATCGGCGTTCTTGTTGCTCAATCCCTCAAGGATCCCGGTGGGTCTTACGCCTCGCTCATAGAGTTGATGCACGCTGAGCCCCTGGAGTGGGATTGTGGATGTTCCGGTTTCGTTCAAAGGCGGGTGGATCGTCGTTGTACCCGTGAGGGATCGCAGCAGAAGACTGGAGAGCGCTCCAGTGACATTGGTCGAATTGGTCATGGCTTACTCCTGTGTGGACGAAGGTGGAGGACACGGGCGGACGGCCAATCCGCCCGCACGACCCCATCGTCTTCAGAGTCCCTGGACTGCCTGCCGGACAGTCGAAGCCATGTGAGGGCAAGCGAAGTAAGAGTCATAAGAACGGCCAATCCGCTAACCGAACGGCGTTTACGTCGCCACCAAAAAAAAGACCCGCCGAGGCGGGCCTTCTTGACCGTGATGAAAGTACGCGTCAGCCGCCGTGGAACTTCACCACCAGCGGCACGATCAGCAGCGCGACGATGTTGATGATCTTGATCAGCGGGTTGATCGCTGGGCCGGCCGTGTCCTTGTAGGGGTCGCCGACGGTGTCGCCCGTCACGGCGGCCTTGTGCGCCTCGGAGCCCTTGCCGCCATGGTGCCCGTCCTCGATGTATTTCTTGGCGTTGTCCCAGGCGCCGCCGCCGGTGCACATGCTGATGGCGACGAACAGGCCAGTGACGATCGTGCCCATCAGCAGCCCGCCGAGCGCCTTCGGCCCGAGCAGCAGACCGACCAGGATCGGCACCACCACGGGCAGCAATGACGGGATCATCATTTCCTTGATCGCGGCGCCGGTCAGCATGCCGACGGCCTTGCCGTACTCGGGCTTGGCAGTGCCTTCCATGATTCCGGGGATGTCGCGGAACTGTCGGCGGACTTCTTCCACCACCGCTCCGGCTGCGCGGCCCACGGCTTCCATGGCCATTGCGCCGAAGAGGTAGGGAATCAGTCCGCCGATGAACAGGCCGACGATCACCATCGGATCGCTCAGGTTGAAGGTGATCGCCTGGCCGTAGCTCTCGAGCTTGTGTGTGTAGTCGGCGAAGAGCACCAGCGACGCGAGGCCGGCCGAGCCGATCGCATAGCCCTTGGTCACGGCCTTCGTCGTGTTGCCGACGGCGTCGAGCGGGTCGGTGACGGCGCGCACGCTGTCGGGCAGGTTGCTCATCTCGGCGATGCCGCCCGCGTTGTCGGTGATCGGCCCGTACGCGTCGAGCGCGACCACGATGCCGGCCATGCTCAACATCGCCGTGGCCGCCACCGCGATGCCGTAGAGGCCGGCGAGCGAATACGACGCCAGGATGGCGATGCAGACGAAGATTACCGGCCAGGCCGTGGAGCGCATCGACACCCCAAGGCCCGCGATGATGTTGGTGCCGTGGCCGGTCGTCGATGCCTGGGCGATGTGGCGCACCGGCGCGTACTGCGTGCCGGTGTAGAACTCGGTGATCCAGACCAGCGCCGCCGTGAGTGCGAGGCCGACGAAGCAGGCACCGAACAGCTTCATCACGCTGCCCGACGCGGCGATGGCGTTGTCCGGAATCAGCCAGGACGTGACGAACCAGAAGGCGATCAGCGACAGCACGCCGGCCACCGCCAGACCTTTGTAGAGTGCCGGCATCACGTTGGTCATGCCGGGCGATGCCTTCACGAAGAAGCAGCCGATGATCGACGCGATGATCGACACGCCGCCCAGCGCGAGCGGATACATCACCGCATTGAGCGGCGCCGCGGTGACCATCAGCGCGCCCAGCACCATCGTGGCGATCAGCGTCACGGCATAGGTTTCGAACAGGTCGGCCGCCATGCCTGCGCAATCGCCAACGTTGTCGCCCACGTTGTCGGCGATCACGGCCGGATTGCGCGGGTCGTCCTCCGGAATGCCGGCCTCGACCTTGCCGACCAGGTCCGCGCCCACGTCCGCGCCTTTGGTGAAGATGCCGCCGCCAAGCCGCGCGAAGATCGAAATCAGCGAAGAGCCGAAAGCGAATCCGATCAACGGATTAAGCAGCGAGGCCAGGTTGGCGCCGGCCTTTCCCGTGCTCGCAAGGAACCAGTAGAAGCCGGTGACGCCCAACAGCCCGAGTCCAACCACCAGCATGCCGGTGATGGCGCCGCCGCGGAATGCCACGTCCAGCGCCGGGCCGATACCTTGGGTCGCGGCCTGCGCTGTGCGCACGTTGGCGCGTACCGACACGTTCATGCCGATGAAGCCGCAGGCGCCCGAGAGCACGGCGCCGACGATGAAGCCGACCGCGGTCGTGAGGTCGAGGAACAGGCCGATCAGTACCGCCAGCACGATGCCGACGATGGCGATGGTTCGGTACTGTTTGGCCAGATAGGCCGCGGCGCCTTGCTGGATCGCCGCTGCGATCTCCTGCATTCGGGGATTGCCGGGATCCTTCGCCAGGATCCAGCTACGGGCCCAGATACCGTAGCCGACGGCCACGAGGCCGCAGACGATGGCCAGGACGAGAGGGGTGTTGCCATTCATGCGTTGTCTCCATTCGTTCGTTGTGACTTTTGGAGACGAAAGCACGGTCCTGGTGCGCAACGCCACGGGACTGTGCTTCCGTCGCGTTGCTTCCTCGAGCCGCCCGTGTGACGGGGAGCCGGATTGGCCAACGACGGCAATTTACAGGCAAATCTCACCTCGGTGGTGCCCATCGCGGTGCGCGGAAAGTAAACTGCGGGTTTGTCCGAATCCTCCTAAAACCAACCCTCAACGAGATCGACCATGTCCTTCGACAAAGTTTCCCCCGGCACGAACGTCCCCGACGCATTCAACGTGGTCATCGAGATCCCGATGAACTCGGACCCGATCAAGTACGAGGTGGACAAGGAGTCGGGTGCGCTGTTCGTCGACCGTTTCATGACGACGGCGATGTACTACCCGGCGAACTACGGCTACGTGCCGCAGACGCTCAGCGGCGACGGCGATCCGGTCGACGTGCTGGTGATCGCACCGTATCCGCTGCTGCCAGGCGTGGTCGTGCCGTGCCGCCCGCTTGGCATCCTGATGATGGAAGACGAAGCCGGCGTGGATGGCAAGGTGCTGGCCGTGCCTACCACCAAGGTGCTGCCGATCTACAGCCACTGGAAGTCGATCGACGACGTGAACCCGATGCGCCTGAAAGCCATCAGCCACTTCTTCGAGCATTACAAGGATCTGGAAGCCGGCAAGTGGGTCAAGGTGCTGGGCTGGGAAGGCATCGACGCCGCCAAGAAGGAAGTGCTCGACGGCATTGCCGCTTACAACAAGTAAGCCGCGATACCCCGCACGAACAGACGCCCCGCTTGCGGGGCGTTTTGCATGGCGACGCAGATGGCGCGCCGCATTCTTCAGCTCACATCCCCAGGTAGCGGCCCGGACGGTGGTTGATGGCCAGAACGATGTTCAGCGCCATTGCGCCCGCCACCGAATAGGCGACTCGGATCGGCTCGATGGAGATCAGCGCGAGCAACACGATCGCGCAATCCACCGCCATCTGGACCTTGCCTGCGCGCCATCCGAAGCGGTCCTGCAGCCACAGCGCCAGCACGCCGATGCCGCCCAGGCTGCACTTGTGGCGGAACAGGATCAGGAAGCCGGTGCCCGTGATCAGCCCGCCGGCGATCGCGGCGTACAGCGGCTGGAGCGACGCGAAGGCCAGGAAGTGGATTTGCAGCGACGTCAGCAGCGACAACAGCGCGACTGCAATGAAGGTCTTGACCGTGAACGAGAGACCCAGCTTGCGCAGCGCCAGCCAGTAGAAGGGCAGGTTGAGCACGAAGAACACCGGCCCGAAGCCTACTCCGGTGACGTAGTGCGCCAGGAACGCCAGCCCGGCCGTGCCACCGGTCATCAACCCGGCGCTGCTGAAGAACGCGACGCCGACGGAAATCATCAGCGTGCCGCTGGCGATGGCTAGCGCATCTTCAGTGCGCGTGTGTCGATGCGGCGTTTCGCTGCCGGTATCGGCATCGGCATGCGCCGCAGTTTCCGGCGTGGTGTTCGGGTCGGTCATCCCTCGAGCTTATTCAGGCTGGATGCCCGCGCGATGCGCCAGCGCAAGGTAGCGCGAGATTTCGCTTTCCATCTGCTTACGGAACGGGTCCGCGCCGATCATTACCGGCTCCATGCCCTGAATCCGCAGTTGCGCCTGCAGGGCAGGATCGGCCATCGTCGCGCCGACGTCTCGCACCAGCCGCTGGATCACGGGCGCCGGTGTGCGTGCAGGCGCAGCAAAACCGTACCAGGCGTCGAACGTGGCTTCGGGCAGCTTGAGTTCGGTCAACGTCGGAACGTCCGGCAGCATGCTCGAACGCGTCGTGCCGACGATGCCGAGCGCGCGCATCTTGCCCGACTTCACATGCGGCGCGACAGAGGCGACGGTGTCGATGCCCATCTCGATCTCACCCGAGATCAGCGCGATGGAGCTCTGGCTGCTGCCCTTGTATGGCACGTCCTGCAGCTTCACGTCTGCAGCCAGCGCGAACAGCTCGCCCGCGAGGTGCGGACCCGAGCCGCTGCCGAAGGTCGCGTAGCGGATGCCTTTGGGCGTTGCCTTGGCGGCGGCGATCAGGTCCTTGACCGAGTGCAGGTTCGAGCTGCCGCCGACGACCAGCACCAGCGGCGTGCGCGCAACGATTGCGATTGGTGTGAGGTCGCGCATCGGGTCGTAGGGCAGCTTGGCGCGCAGGGCCGGGTTCACGGTGTAGCTGGTCGAACCTGAGAGCAGGAGCGTGTAGCCGTCGGGCGCGGCCTTGGCGACCGCGTCGGTGCCGATGATGGTGGACGCGCCCGGCTTGTTGTCGATCACGACGGGTTGCCCGAGGCGCTCGGCCAGCTTTTGGCCCATGGCGCGTGCGACCAGGTCGGTGCCGCCGCCGGGCGGGAAGGGGACGACGAGCCGGACGGTCTTGGTGGGCCAGGCGTCCTGTGCGAAAACGGGGCTGAGGCAGAGGCTGGCGCCCAGGGCGAGCGTAAGGGCTTGAAAGCCGCGGCGTGTGGTGTTCATGTGAATTCGAATCCTTGAATGGTTGGGCGTGACGTCGAGTGGTCGGGGCGTTTCAGCGTGCGGGCCATGGTTTGCTGGTTTGCCACGGTGCATGGCCGGGCTCGCCGAGGTCCCAGTAGAGGCCAGCCATGATTTGCAGCCCTTCGCGGGCAATCGACGCCAGCAGGTGCTCGTTGGGCGCGTGCTGCGCACAGGCTGGATACGAGTGCGGCACCCACAGGGTCGGCAGGCCCAACAGGTCCGCGAAGACGTCGTTGGGCAGCGAGCCCGCGAGATTGGGAAGCAGGTCGGGGCGCTGTCCGGCGCTGTGTTCGATCGAACCTTGTGCCCAGCTCACCCAGGGGTTCTCGACATCCAGCCGTGTGGCGGCACCGGTCAGCGTGATCTGGATGTCGACTTGCTCGAAGCCATGCGCATCGAGGTGAGCGCGCACGATGTCTTCCAGCCGCTCCCACGGCGTCCCGACCACGAAGCGCAATTGGCAATGCGCGACCGCCTCGCCAGGGATGGCATTGACCGGACGTTGCGGCGAGCCGGCACCGAGGGCCAGCACCTCGATGGTGTTCCAGGCCATCAGGCGCTCCGCCGGACTCAAGCCTGGCTCCCCCCAACCCATGTCGAGCGCCGGATCGTCGACGTCGCCGCCGATTTGAATACTGGCCAGTGCAGCGCGCACGGCGTTACTGATGGGCGGCGGACGCAGCGCATCGACAAGGATGCGCCCCTGCGCATCGACCAGGCTGGCGACCGCGTGGCTGAGCACGGTCGCGGGGTTGGCCAGCACACCGCCCCAGTTACCAGAGTGGTAGCCGCGCGGACGGCTGCGAAGCCTCAGGCTGAAGTTCACCGCACCACGCGAACCCAGAAACAGCGTGGGCCGCTGCGCTTGCACGCGCGGACCGTCGCAGGCGATCAGCAGATCAGCGCGTAACTTGGCGCGCTCCTGGGTACAGAGGGCATGCAGCCCCGGCGACGCGGCTTCCTCGCCCATCTCGATGAGAGCCGTGATGTTGTAGCCGAGTTGTCCATCGCGGGCCTTGAGCACAGCGGCAAGTGCACCGAGGTTGATCGTGTGCTGCCCCTTGTTGTCAGCCGTGCCACGGCCGTACCAACGGTCCCCCTCGACGGTCAAAATCCACGGCGACAGTCCCTCGCGCCAGTGCGCGTCCTGGCCGCTGACCACGTCACCGTGTCCATAAGTCAGCACGGTCGGCAGACTCTCGTCCTCGGTGCGGCGGGCGATCAGGAATGGACCGCCACCCGCCACGGGGTTGGCGACCACTTCGCAATCGAAACCCATTGCAGTCATCGAGGGGATCAGCTCGTCGCTCAGGTAGGTGTCCAGTGCGGGCGTCGCGGTGCCCGTGTCGCTTTCGGTACGCAAGGCAATACGTCGCCGCAGATCGGCAAAGAAACTGCCGTTATCGAAATAGCTGGCCGCGGCGGTCAGCGCGTCTGTTCGTTGCATGGATGGCTTCCTTTCGGCTGGAATGCATGCAAGTAGAAGGCCGGATCACCATTGCCGACGCTATCGATTTGGCAAGCTACCATTGCCTTGAAGGCAATGCCAAATTCAGCTTGGAGCACGCACATGACACCCTTGCTCAGCATCCCGATGCGCTATTTCATGGAGGTGGCGCATAGCGGTTCGGTCAACCAAGCTGCGGCGCGGCTATTTGTAGCCGCCTCCGCAGTGAGCCGCCAGATCGCCAAGCTGGAGGCCAGCTTGGGCACGCCTTTGTTCGAGCGCCGCACGCGCGGCATGGAACTGACGCCTGCCGGAGAGCGGCTGTCCGCGCATCTGCGAAACGCTTTGCTCGATGCGGAGCAGGTTCTCGAGCAGGTGCGCGATCTCGGCCATCAGAGCGCTGGCCGCATCCGCGTCGCGTGCACCGAAGGATTCGCCGGCAGCCTGATGCCCGGCATGATGCGGGTGTTCCAGGCGGCGAATCCACGCAGCCAGTTCGAGCTGCATGTCGGTGCGCCGGATGAGGTCAGCGCGCTGTTGATGCGCGGCGAGGCAGACCTCGGACTCAAGTACGTGGTCGCGCCCGAGCCTGGCCTGCGCGTCGAATACGCAGTGACGGCCCCGGTTTACGCGGTGATGGCGCCAGACCATCCGCTGGCGCTACAGCGCGTGGTGCAGGTGTCGGAGGTCGTCCGCTATCCGCTCGCTGTAGGAAGCCGCGGCGTGACCACGACGCGCCAGCTGTTCGACCTTGCCTGCAGCGAGCAGGGGCTCCAATACCGGGCGAACTTCGTCAGCAATTTCTCCGCGGCATTGTTGCCATTGATGCAAGCGCCCGACATCGTGCTGGCAGGTCATCACACGGTGGTGCATTTGATCGATGCGGGCACGCTGGTCGCCAGGCCATTCAGCGACCTGCAACTGCAGCAGCGCCGGCTGCAGTTGCTGTCGCTCGACGGCCGCACATTGCCTGCGCTGGCCCAAGCCTTCGTCGAGCACGCGGTGCACGTACTGACGCAGACAGGGCGACGCAAACTGGGGCGTGCCCAGCGGCGCGCTGTCAGCCCGGCGTCTTGAAGGGGGTGCGTTCTCCGAGATGGTCGATGTAGTTCTCGATGCCCGCGCCTTCGCGCTCCAGGAAGCGCTCGACGGCATCGGCGAATGCAGGATGTGCGAGCCAATGTGCACTGGTCGTCTTCACCGGCATCAGCGCACGCGCCATCTTGTGCTCGCCTTGCGCGCCGCCTTCGAAGCGATGCACGCCGTGTTCGATGCACCACTGGAGCGGCTGGTAGTAGCAGGCTTCGAAGTGCAGGCAGTCGACGCGCTCGATCGCGCCCCAATACCTGCCGTAAGCCGCCATTGGCGCATTGCCGTCCGGTGCGTCGGCCGAGAGTGCGATCAAACTCGCCGCGATCGGCCGACCCTCACGCTCCGCGATGAACAGCAGCCACGATTCGGGCATCGTGGCGGCCATCCGATGAAAGAAGTCGCGGGTCAGGTAGGGCGCGTTGCCGTGTTCCCGGTATGTGCGCGCATAGCAGCGGTAGAAGAAGTCCCAGTCGGCCGCGCCGATGTCGACGCCGCGCGACCACCGAAATGTGACGCCGGCCTCCGCGACCTTGCGGCGCTCCTGTCGGATCTTCTTGCGCTTGTCGTGCGAAAGGCTGGCAAGAAGCGCGTCGAAGTCGGCGTAGCGCGGTGCGTCGGTCGGGGCCGACGCGCCATCGACGGTGACGACTGAGTTCGTTCTCGTCGGAGGAGCCTCGTTCGTCCAATGAAATTGAACCGTGTGCCGCAACATGAGGCCGGCATCCGCACAGCTGCGGATGTCATCGTCGTCACCGAAAAGCAGATGTAGCGACGACACGCCCGCTTGCTCGCACCACTGAACCAAGCCTCGAATCAGCAGGCTTCGGCTTTGCGCGTCCCGCGCCAGCAGCCGGGCGCCAGGAACCGGGGTGAACGGAACAGCGACAACCGCCTTTGGGTAGTAGGCCAACCCGTTCTGCTCATAGGCATTGGCCCAGGCCCAGTCGAAAACGTACTCCCCATAGGAATGACTCTTGAGATACAGCGGACACATCGCTGTCATCGTTCTGCCTTGCCACAGCGTTGCGAACTGAGGCGTCCATCCAGTTGCGGGCGTGGCGCTTTCGCTTTCGTTCAGCGCATTCAGGTATTCATGCCGCATGAACGGACTTGGCACAGCCTGTTGTGCAAGCAATTCGTTCCATGCGGCTGCGTCAATTTCGGAAGGAGCACTGTGAATTCGAAAGACGGGCGTGGGCAAGGGAACTCCGGGTCTGAATAGCGTCGTATGCAACAAAAAGAAGCGTAACAGTGTGTGCTATTACCGGATTTCAAGAGCTGTTGGGAACCGAATGGCTACTTTTGAGCGACGATTGTCAGCAGCCTGAAGCGGCAACTTAAAGCAACAATTCATTTTGGGAAGATGTATATGAAATTGATAACAGTCATCGTCAAACCCTTCAAGCTCGACGACGTAAGGGAAGCGCTGTCCGCAATCGGCGTCAGCGGTCTGACTGTGACCGAAGCGAAAGGTTTTGGTCGTCAGAAGGGGCATACGGAGCTGTACCGTGGTGCGGAGTACGTCATCGATTTCCTCCCCAAGATGAAAGTTGAGGTTGTCGTGAACGAAACCGATGTCGATCGGTCGATCGAGGCGATCATTCTGGCTGCCCGGACCGGCAAGATCGGCGACGGCAAGATCTTTGTCACCGACGTAGAGCGCGTGGTCCGTATTCGCACTGGCGAGCAGGACGAAGCAGCTGTCTAACTAGACCACGTCGGCAAGCCGATCGCCCTTGGGGCGGCGAGCGGCTTCGTCGACCATCGCTTCCAGCAGGCTCTGGGAGTCAGTATGGGTCCGTATCAAGCCCATCTGCCAGTCGTTCATCAAACCATCGCGAACGCTGCTTGCCATGAAGGTGAGCAACCCATCGTAGTAGCCCGCGACATTGAGGATGCCGACGGGCTTGTCGTGGTAGCCAAGTTGCCGCCAGGTCCATATCTCGAACAACTCTTCGAAGGTGCCTATACCGCCAGGCATTGCCAGAAAGGCATCTGCCCGTTCGCTCATCATGGCCTTGCGTTCATGCATGGTGTCGACGATGTGGAGTTCATCGCAGAGGCGGTTCGCAAGTTCCTTGTCGACCAGGGCCTTGGGTATCACACCGACCACGCGGCCGCCTGCCGCGCGCGTTGCTTCGGCAACCGTTCCCATCAAGCCAGTCCGGCCTCCACCGTAGACCAACTGCCCGCGCCGTTCACCTATCCATCGGCCGACGGCTTCGGCCGCAGCCGCAAATTCGGGCCGCTCGCCGGGGCGAGAGCCGCAATACACACATAATGAAAATGCTGAAGTCATTCTCAGATCATGCCGCGAATGGACTGACCTTAGCCGCGAAAGTGCTGCCAGAGCGCGCTGATCCAGATGCCGCCTGCCAGCAGCAACGACAGCAGCACGGCCGCGCTGCCCATGTCCTTTGCGCGCTTGGAAAGATCGTGCCATTCAGGGCCGATCCGGTCGATGGCCGCCTCGACTGCCGTATTGAGCAGTTCGACGATCATGACGAGCAGAACGCTGCCGGCAAGCAGTGCGGTTTCAGTCCACTGACGACCAAGCCAGAATGCGGCCGGCAGAAGCACGATCGCTGCAATGGCTTCCTGGCGAAACGCTGGCTCGCTCCAACCGGCGCGAAGGCCGGCAATCGAAATAAGACCGGCGTGCCAGACGCGGTCGAAGCCGCTACGGGCTTTCTGTGGATTGACTGCTGGGTCGGGGCTGCTCATGGGTTCACAGGTCGTGCCGATATGAGGCGTGTGCCGGCCCAGGCATCGTGCCAGAACTGGCGTTCTGGATGAAAGCGCGCCAGTAGCGCCCAGACGGCGACCCAGCCGAATATCAGCAAAAACGATTCACCGCCGGAAAGCTTGAAAGGCGAGAGAGCTGCCAGAGGTGGGAGAAACCAGAGCCAACTCAGCACGTATCGCAGCAGCGCACGTGCCTGGGTAACCGGGTTGCCTTGGGTGTCGACGACTCGAATGCCCCAGGTTTTCATCGCCAATGTTTGGCCTTTTGACCAGAAATACACGAAGTACACGCCGAAGACGACGAACAGAAAGGCCTGGAGCAGGTGGCGACGCGAATCCATGGCATCACGCATTTGCCCTAGCGTGCTGAACAGCCACCCCGCCACGAACACGACCGCGAACATCAGCATGCCTTCGTAAAGCCAGCAAGCCATCCGGCGCCAGAGGCTTGGTGTTGGCAATGGCGGGAAGGCGCTTTCGAGTGCCTGCGGTTCGGAGGCTGGGGATGAAAGAGGCCGGCGCGCGTCGTGCGGTCTGTTCGTTGCCATCTATGGCTGTGTCAGGGAGCGGATGAAGGTTGCTCGGTGACAGGCACCGGCGGCGTGCGCACCGGTACAGGCGCGGCCGTCGTCAGCGGCGCGATGATTGTCGCAGTCGTAGATGACTCTGCCGCGGCGGGCGTTGGCACCGATTCGAAATCGGCCGCGGGAGCCAGTTCAATGCGCGGACTGTGCTGAGTCTTGACTGCGCTCGTCGGAACGGGAGCCAGCTTCTGTACAGGCACCGGTCTCGCCGTAGCGGTCGCTCCAGATGCGCGTGGGGCTGTGGCGCGTTCCGCAAGCGCGCGGCGTTCGGTTTCGCTGAGCGCCTGGTACGCTTCCCATTTGGCCTTGCGCTCATCGCTGGGAATCTGCTTGGCCTCGTCGAAATTGAACCTTGCCTGTGCACGTTCCTGTTGACTGAGGCCAGCCCAGTCGCTCATGCGACTGTGCAGTTTGGTCTGTTCGCCCGGTGAGAGCTTGCTGTGATTTCGTGACAGTGCAAGCCATTTGCGCTTGTGTCCGCTGCTGAGGCTGTCCCAGTGTGCGGCAAGCGGAAACAGTGCCTGTTGCTGGCTGGGCGAAAGCTCTTTCCAGAGGGGCCGAGAAGTCGTCACTCGGCCCGGCTTTTCTATTGAAGCCGATGGCGCGATCGCGGTTTTGGTCTGGGCAACGGCCAACACCGAAGAAAAAGCCGCAACACAACACAATACGATGGCGCTCGCCCGCGCAGACGCAAACCGGCGCACGGTGCGTCCGGTAAACGGTTGCGAGAGGGTTCCAAGCAAAAAAAGCATGTGTCGCAGACTTGTCGGTGCCTAGTTTTTGCCGGCGGCTGCCTCGGACTTTAGAAATTGCGCAAAGCCAGGGTCGGTGTAGGCGGCGGGTGGCAGGTCGTCGGTCAATAGAGCCGAATCAACATCGGCCAACTCGATTGCTCGATTTTCGGCTTGAACCACATTGATGGCGATCAGCCCGCCGACCAGGGCAACCAATGGCAACGCGGCGCCGATACGTGTCCACCACCAGCCGCCGCCAAGCGCAACAGTTCCACCAGCCACGTGGGTTGTCTGGGCCACTCGCATCTCGGGGGAGAGCTTGCGCTTGGCCATGGCCTGAGCGCGCGCGACCCGGAGGCGCTCACTGATGTCGTGAGGCAATTCGTTGTTTCCAGCCGACAGGCGAGCCGCGACGCTGCGGCCGAACTGGTCTTCCAGCGACGCAACGCTAGAGGAAGGTGAGGTGTTCATAGCGATATTCCCTTGGCCTTTAGCGCTTTGCTCAAGGCGTGAACTGCCCGCGAGCAGTGGGTTTTGACGCTGCCTTCGGAGCAGCCCATTGCTGCAGCAGTCTCGGCGACGTCCATGTCCTCCCAGTAACGCATCAGGAAAGCCTCTCGTTGACGACCTGGCAGCGCGCTGATCTCGTCCTCGATCTGATGGAAGATTTCAGCCCTGCGAGTGGTGTCTTCGGCGCTTTCGGCCTCGCGGGAATCTGTCGGAGAGACAAAGTTTTCGAGCAGATCGAAGTCGCCGTTGTCATCGTCTACCGCTTCAAAATCACTGAGATTCGAAAACAGGGCGCGTCTTGTCTTTTGGCGACGGAACCAGTCGAGCGTGCAGTTCGAGAGGATCCGCTGGAACAGCATGGGGAGCTCGGCAGGCGGCTTGTCCCCATAGTGCTCGGCGAGCTTCATCATGCTGTCCTGCACGATGTCGAGCGCAGCTTCGTCATCCCGTACGTGATAGACCGATCGCTTGAACGCGCGTCGTTCCACGCTTTTCAGGAAATCGGAGAGTTCTTTATCGGTGGCCAAGCAAGGGGCGCTTCGATGCGCAGGTGGGGCGGTTCGTCTCGCTGGAACGTTCTTTTGGGTTGGTGCCAATTATGGCATCGCCTCATACCTCGGCCGAGGGTTGGGACTGCAGCAAAGTCGGTGTCATAATCCGGCTTGCAAGTCAAAAGGCAAACGGGTCACGGTCCGGCGGAACATCAGTCCGCCCATGGC
>JAZKDL010000392.1:0-4023 GCA_040387575.1 Pseudomonadota bacterium | reverse complement strand
AGCCGTCCGAGAACTTCAGGCCCGGACGCAGCGTGAAGCTCCATTGCTTGCCGTCCTTCGAGGTCGTGTACTTCTCGACCATCTGCGGCTGCGGCTTGCCGGTCGCGTCCTGCGCGAACAGCGTGTCGTAGACCATGTAGCCGAAGTTGCGCGAGATGTAGGCCGTGGTGAAGGTCGGGTCGAGGATCTTCACGTCGGCGTGCGCGACCACCTTGAGGGTCTTGGTCTGCGCCAGCGCCGGCAGGCTGGCGACGCCTGCGGCGGCCGCCAGCGTCAGGGATGCAAGGGCGGAAAGCGTTCGTCGTTTCATCTTGGAATCTCCGAGGGCAGGAAGGAAGGGAAAGCGGAAAGGTGTCGGTGCGTGCGTGCTGGCTTGGGCGGCTCGGGTGCCGGGCTCAGGCGTCCAGCGGCCACTTGGGGCGGCGCACCTTGCGGTAGGGCAGCGTCTTCAGGTCGAGCGTGACGGCGCCTGGCGCGCCCGCATAGATCACGTGCTTCGCGACCTTCGAGAACGACGCATAGAAGTGCTGCGACGACTTGACCACGATGATCTTCTTGGCCGCCAGGTCGCAGCCCAGGCCGGTGAACACGTCGGTGCCCATCGCCTGGTTGCGCAGCGTGATCAGCACGATCTCGATGCCCTGCGTCTCGATCAGCGCGCAGTCGCCGAGCGCGGTCGGCGTGTTGGCCAGGCCGGTCATCACCATGTCGCGCACCAGCGCCTTCACGGTGCAGTCGAGGTCGAGCGGGTCGCCCGACAGCGGGCTGATCTTGCCGCCGACGCGCAGCATCAGCCGCGCACCCACGCCGGCGTCGAAAGCGATGCGCACCGCCACCGGGTCCCACATCGGGCCGACCGCGGCGTTGCCGATGCCGCGCTCCAGCATGCGCCGCAGGATGAAGGTCGAGTCGCCGGCCGCGCCGCCGCCGGGGTTGTCGGCGCCGTCCGCCAGCACGACCGGGCCGCCGTCGAAAGCCAGCGCCTGGTCGAGCGAATCGTCGATCGACGGATAGCTGACGGCGAGCGCATCGCGCATGCCGATCAGTTCGTCGGCGAGTTGGCGCGCCAGCGAATCGGCCTTGGCCTGGTCGCCGTCGGTGTAGACGATCACCTTGGTGCCCATCTCGGGCACGTCGCCCCAGGCGAAGCCGTGCGACACCGAGATCGACAGCACGCCGTCCTTGCCTTCGAGCGACTGGATGCGGTCGACGAAGCCGCGTGCCGGCTGGCGCGAGGTGTGCATGGTCACGATCATTCCGCAGTCGACCATCGCATGGACCGGCTTGATCTTCTTCGCCACCGTGGCCGCGCAGATGTCGACCACCTCGAGCCCGCGCTCCAGCACGTCGGTGTGCGGATATTCCTTGAAGGCGATCAGCACGTCGGTGTTGTCGACCATCGCTGCCGTCAGGTGGTTGTGCGGGTCGAGCTCGCCGCCGATCACCACGTCGGGGCCGACGATGGCGCGCACGCGCTCGATCAGGTCGCCTTCGCAGTCGTCGTAGCCGTCGGCCACCATGGCGCCGTGCATGCCGAGCAGCACCATGTCGACCGGCAGCGCGGCGCGCAGGTCGGCCAGCAGTTCGTCGCGCAGCGTTTCGTAGGCGTGGCGCGTGGTCGTGCCGCTGGGCTGGGCGCCGGCCGTCATGCCTTCGATCAGCGTCCAGCCCGCGTCCTTGCCGCGGATGCGCGCGGCGCACAGCGGGCCGGAGAACAGCGTGAGCTGCTCGGGGTGCTGGCCGGCCGGAAAGTAGCCGCGGTCCCTGAAGGACGCAAGGCCGGTCGGCATCGGGCCGAAGGTGTTGGTTTCGGTGGCGAGGGATCCGCTGAAGACACGCATGGTGGGGCTGCTCTGTGGCTTGTTGGAGGGGGAAGTCGGAAGTGGGGCGCTCGAAAGGCGAAGCCGTGGCTCGAGCGCGTGCTCAGGCGCTCGCAGCCGCGGTCGTGGAAGCGGCTTGCGTGGCCCGCGCCTGCACGCTGGCCAGGCGCGACGGACTGAGCATCTCGGCCGTCAGGCCGAAGCCGGCGACACGCTCGGGCACCGGCAGGCCACGCGCCAGCGCAGCGCAGGTTTCGCCCATCGCCGCCGAGGTCTGGATGCCGTAGCCGCCCTGGGCCGCGACCCAGAAGAAGCCGGGCACGTCGGGGTCGAAGCCGCCCACCAGGTCGCCGTCGGCCACGAACGAACGCAGCCCGGCCCAGGTGCGCGTCGGGCGGCGCACCGTCATGGTGGTGTTCTCTTCGATGCGGTGGATGGCCAGCGCGATGTCCATCTCTTCGGGCTGGATGTCCTGCGGTTCGACCGGATCGGCATTGGCCGGCGAGCCGAGCATCATGGCGGCGTCGGGCTTGAAGTACCAGGTCTCGTCGACGGCCGCGGTCATCGGCCACTTCGCCACATCCGTGAAGCCCTCGGGCGGCGCGAAGATGAAGGCCGAACGCCGCCGCGGTTCGAGGCCAATCGGCGGCACGCCCGCACGCGCAGCCACCACGTCGGCCCAGGCGCCGGCCGCGTTCAGCAGCACCGGTGCCTCGTAGGTTTTTCCGCCAGCGGTGACGCGCCACATCTCGCCGACGCGTTCGATGGTTTCCGCCTCGGCGCTGCATTCGATGCGGCCGCCGGCGTGGCGCAGCCCGCGCAGATAGCCCTGGTGGATCGCATGCACGTCCATGTCCGCGGCGTCGGGCTCGTAGACCGCGCCGAGCACGCAGTCGGCACGCAGCGCGGGCACCATCGCGCAGGCGCCGGCGCTGTCGAGCAGCTTGGCCTTCGGCGACATGGCGCGCAGGATCTCCCAGTGCTCGGCGAGGTCGGCGTCCTGCCCGGGTGCGGCGACCATCATCGCGCCGCGCGGGCTCAGCACCGGGTGCTCGGCCAAGCCTTCGGGCGGCGACTGCAGGAAGGCACGGCTGGCCATCGTCAGTGCACGCACCTGGGCCGTGCCGTAGCTTTCCATGAAGAGAGCGGCCGAGCGGCCGGTCGAGTGGTAGCCGGGTTGCGACTCGCGTTCGAGCAGCAGCACGCGGCCATGCGGTGCCAGCCAGTAGCCAGCGGAAGCGGCGGCAATGCCGCCACCGATGATGAGGAAATCGACCGTGTCAGTCATGGCACTCTGCATGTGGGGGAACCGTGGGTGGCCGCTGTCGGTGGTGATTCGCGGCGTCCGCGCAGTCTAAAGAAAATTTGCACATATGCAAATTTTTGTTCGATGATGGCAATCGATCCGCTGAACCTCTTCTGGTGCGTTTGCGTTTCCGCAATTTGCAGATACGCAACTTTCAGGCCAGAGATTCGCATCGAGCGCGCGAGGGACAAGAGATGTCCGCTGGCAGAATCGAAGCCATCCGAGAACCCGCATGACAAGCCCGAAGACCACTCCGAAGACAGCGCCAAGGCCCACCGGGCCCGCCCAGGTGCCCAAGCCATCGAAGCCTGCAAGGGCTTCCAAGGCCGTTGGCGCAAGAGCCGTGCCCGGCCCGGCGCCGCAACCCGAGCCGCACACGCTCGATCGCGTGGCGTTCGGCAAGCGGCTGCGCGCTGCGCGCAAGCAGTTCGGCTGGACGCTGGCGTATGTCGCGGAACAGTCCGGCGTGTCGATCACCACCATCTCGCGGGCCGAGCGCGGACAGCTTGCGCTGAGCTACGAGAAGTTTTCCGCGCTCGGTCGCACCCTGCGCATGGACATGGGCGCGATGTTTGCCGAAGCCGGTGCCAAGACCCGCGGGCTCGACCGCCCCGTGGTCACGCGTGCAGGCGAGGGCGTGACCTACCGCGGCCTCGCGTTCTCCTATCAGTTCCTCGGCACGCAAGTCGTCGGCAAGCAGATGAGCCCGATCCTCGGCACGGTGCACGCGCGCAGCGTCAACGGTCCGGAAGACTATGCACGGCACGACGGCGAAGAGTTCGTCTACATCCTGGTCGGCGCGGTCGACGTGCATTTCGAGGATGGCGAGGTCATCCATCTCGAGCGCGGCGACATGCTGTACTTCGACAGCCGCATCGGCCACGCGTACGTCAGCGT
>JAZKDL010000391.1:0-6028 GCA_040387575.1 Pseudomonadota bacterium | reverse complement strand
GATCGAGCGGCCGATCAGCAAGGCGGCCTCGTCGAGGTTGGGCGTGACCACACGCACCCGCGGAAACAGTTCGCCGACCAGGCGCTGCACCGTGTCGCCCTGAATGAGCCGATCGCCGCTGGTCGCGACCATCACCGGGTCGAACACCACGTTCGGCAAGCGGTAGCGGTCGATCGCCCAGGCCACCACCTCGACCACTTCCGGCGAATGCAGCATGCCGAGCTTGACCGCGTCGACACCGATGTCTTCGACCACGGCCTCGATCTGCGCGCGCAGGAAGTCCGCCGGCACCGCATGGATGCCGCGCACGCCGCGTGTGTTCTGCGCGGTCAGCGCGGTGATCGCCGTCATGCCGTAGCAGCCGAGCGCCGCAAAGGTCTTGAGGTCGGCCTGGATGCCGGCACCGCCGCCGCTGTCGGAGCCGGCGATCGAGAGCACGCGCGCATAGCGCAAGGGGGCGTTGGTCATCCCGAAAATTATCGGGCCGCGCGATGACTGCACCGTCATCGCTTCCATCGCTTCCGTTCGACAAGGCGACGGTGCTCGGCGCCGGCCTGATGGGTCGGCTGCTGGCCGTGGCGTTGGCCCGGCGCGGTTGCGCCGTATCGCTGCACGAGGCGCAGGGGCCGGATGCCGGCGGCGCCGCGGCGCGCGTGGCTGCGGCGATGCTCGCGCCGCTGGCCGAATCCGCGATCGCGCCACTGTCGGTTGCGCGCATGGGCCATTACGGCCTGCAGCGCTGGCCCGAACTGCTCGCGGAATTGGCGCAACCCGTGTTCTTCCAGCGCGAAGGCACGCTGGTGCTGTGGCACCGGCAGGACGCAGCCGAGGCCGCGCGCTTCGCCGCCACGCTCGATCGCAATGCGCAGGCGCTGGCCGAACTGCCCGCCCCGCAGCGGCTCGACGCCGGCGGCATCTCGGCGCTCGAACCGGATGTCGGCCAGCGCTTCATGCAGGGCCTGTGGCTACCCGGCGAAGGCCAACTGGACAACCGCGCACTGCTCGCCGCGCTGCTGGCGACGCTGCAATCCTTGCCGAACGTACAGCTGCATTGGCACAGCCCGCGCACGCCCGAGGACTTCGCGCCCGGCGCATCGGAACGCGTGATCGATTGCCGCGGCCTCGGTGCGCGGCCGCAATGGCCGGCACTGCGCGGTGTGCGCGGCGAGGTGATCCGCGTGCATGCGCCGGAGGTCGGGCTGACGCGACCGACACGGCTCGTGCACCCGCGCTATCCGCTCTACATCGCGCCGAAGCCCGACGGCGTGTTCGTGATCGGCGCGACGGAAATCGAGTCGGACGACATGTCGCCGGCCAGCGTGCGCTCGACGCTCGAATTGCTGAGCGCCGCTTACACCGTGCACAGCGGCTTCGCGGAGGCGCGCATCCTGGAGATCGCGACGCAATGCCGCCCGACTCTCCCCGACAACCTGCCGGAAGTCCGCCACCTGCAGCCGCGCGTGCTGCAGGTCAACGGCCTGTACCGGCATGGCTTTCTGATCGCCCCGGCCCTGCTCGACCGAACGCTGGAACTGCTGAGCCAGACCACGCCATGAACGTGCTGATCAACGACACGCCGTACACGCTGGCCGAGGGCGCCACGCTGGCCGATGCGATCGCCGCGCTGGCGGCGGTGCCGCCGTATGCGGCGGCCGTCAACCGCGCTTTCGTGCCACGTTCCATTCATGCCGCGCATGTCTTGAAACCGGACGATCGCATCGAAGTGATCCGCCCCGTGACCGGCGGCTGAACCCATGAAGAACATACCGATGAACGACGACCTGAACGACGACATCCACGACGCCCGGTTGGTTGATCCTCCGGCCGACCCGCTGATTCTTTACGGCCAGGCTTTCCCGAGTCGGCTGCTGCTCGGCACTGCGCGCTATCCATCGCCCGACGTGCTCGAAGCCGCAGTACGCCGCGCGCGCCCGGCGATGCTGACCGCGTCGCTGCGCCGGCAGACCGCGGCCGCCGCAACGGCAAACAACGCAGCCGACAACGGCTTCTGGACGCTGCTGCGCCAACTCGGCATCCCCGTGCTGCCCAACACCGCCGGCTGCCACAGCGTGCAGGAAGCGATCGCCACCGCGCAGATGGCGCGCGAGTTGTTCGACACGCCGTGGATCAAGCTCGAACTGATCGGCGACGACTACACGCTGCAGCCCGACACGCTGAACCTGGTCGATGCGGCGTCGCAGCTGATCCGCGACGGCTTCCGGGTGCTGCCGTACTGCACCGAAGACCTGGTGCTGTGCCGGCGATTGGTCGACGTCGGCTGCCAGGCCGTGATGCCGTGGGCCGCGCCGATCGGCACCGGTCGCGGGCCGGTCAACCCGTATGCGCTGCAGATGCTGCGCGAACGCCTCGAGGTGCCGATGCTGATCGACGCCGGGCTCGGCTTGCCCTCGCACGCCTGCCAGGTGATGGAGTGGGGCTACGACGGCGTGCTGCTCAACACCGCGGTGGCGCTGGCGCAGGACCCGATCGCGATGGCCGGCGCCTTCGCCGATGCCGTCGATGCCGGCCGTGCCGCACACCGCGCCGGCGCGATGCGCGCGCAGGACAGCGCCCAGCCCAGCACGCCCGTGCTCGGCACCCCTTTCTGGCACCAGTCATGAACCGATCGATCGCACAAGAAATCTTCGACGCACACGCCGCGCGCTTCGGCACGGTGGCCGACCACATTGAAGCCGCGGAAACCGCCGAAGTGTTCGCCATCGACACCGTCAACAGCGACGATCCGATCTGCCGCGCCGCCAAGAACGCCTGCCTCCGCCTGGGCTTCATCGCGCGCGACGCCGAGTGCCTCGCGCATGCCTGGGCCGCACGCAGCGCACGACTCGGCTTCGACGCCACCGCCTGGCCAGACGACCCGCTCGACTTCGGCCTGAGCCGCTGGCCGCGCGCAGAAGCGTTCGCGCCTTGCCCGCCCGCGCTGGGCCTGTATGCGGTCTTGCCGGACGCCGGCTGGGTCGCTCGCATGGCGCGGGCCGGCGTGCCGACACTGCAACTGCGCTTCAAGTCGAACGACACATCGGCCATCGAACGCGAAGTGCGCGCCGCCGTCGATGCGGTCGCAGGCACCGGCGCTCTGCTGTTCATCAACGACCACTGGCAAGCCGCCATCGATGCAGGCGCTTATGGTGTGCATCTCGGACAGGAAGACCTCGACACCGCCGACCTGGGCGCGATCCGCCGCGCCGGGCTGCGCCTGGGACTGAGCACCCACGGCTACGCAGAGATGCTGCGCGCCGACGCCTGGAGCCCGAGCTACATCGCGATGGGCGCCGTGTTTCCGACCACCTTGAAGCAGATGGCAACCGCGCCGCAGGGCACGGTACGACTCGCTGCTTATGCGCGACTGATGCGCAACCACTCGCTGGTCGCGATCGGCGGGATCGATTTCACGCGGCTGCCCGAGGTGCTGGCCAGCGGCGTGGGTTCGGTGGCCGTGGTGCGCGCGCTGATCGCTGCCGCATCGCCTGAAGCCGAGGCGGCGCGCTTCATCAAGGCAATGCAACAGCGCTGAAGCCGGGCGCTGCCTTTACAATCCGGCCCGCTCCGCCGCAAGACGGAGCACTTCGCTAGGGGTGTTGCCCGGCGGTCGCAAGACAGCCAGGTGACTGAGAGAGTCCCTTTGAACCTGATTGAGGTAATCCTCGCGCAGGGAAGCTGGTCCGGCAGCCGTCTCGTCATGCACGCCATGCGCGCGCGGCCATCTCATCGCCCAGCCGGGCCGTGCCCACCTGCCAACAATTTGCACTGGAGCAAATGTGGCACACAGAAAAAATGAATTCGCCCGCGCCTTCGCGGCCTTGATGGCGCTGGCCGGTGCCGCGCATGCGCAGCAGGCGACGCTATCGACCGTCACGGTCGACGAGCGCACGGCACCGCGCCAGGCCGACGTGAGCGGCTTCGGCGACCTGCCGCTGAAGGATGTGCCGATCTCCGCCACCGTGATCGACAGCACGCAGATCCAGGCGAGCGGTGCACGCCGGCTGGCGGACCTCGCGCAGTTCGACGCCTCGGTGACCGACGCATACAACTCGGCCGGCTACATCGACTACCTCACGGTGCGCGGCTTCGTGCTGGACAACCGCTTCAACTACCGGCGCGAAGGCCAGCCGATCAACGCCGAGACCTCGATCCCGCTCGACAACAAGGAACGCGTGGAAATCCTGCGTGGCACCAGCGGCATCCAGGCCGGCACCAGCGCGCCGGGCGGGCTGGTCAATTACGTGGTCAAGCGGCCGACCGAGAAGGATCTGCGCGAAGTGCGCGTGGAGCTGTCAGGCCGCGGTGGCGTGCTGGGCGCAGTCGACCTGGGCGGCCGCTTCGGCGAAGACCGCCAGTTCGGCTATCGGCTCAACGTGGTGAGCGAGGACATCAAGCCGCGCACCTACGACCTCGACGGTCATCGCAACCTGTTCTCGCTGGCCACCGACTGGCGCATCACGCGCGACTCGGTGCTCGAGGCCGAGATCGAATACAGCAAGAAGACACAGCCGAGCCAGAACGGTTTCAGCCTGCTGGGCAACACGCTGCCGGCACCGGTCGATCCGCGCATCAACCTCAACAACCAGAGCTGGTCGCAGCCTTCGGTGTTCGAAGGCCTGACCGGCACGCTGCGCTTCACGCAGGCCATCAACGACGACTGGCGCTGGAGTGCGCAACTCGGCCAGCAGCGGCTGAAGACCGACGACCGACTGGCCTATGCCTTCGGCTGCGGCGCCGAAGGCAACTACGACCGCTATTGTTCCGACGGCACCTTCGACTTCTACGACTTCCGCAGCGAGAACGAGCGTCGCGTGCAGACCGCCGGCAGCCTGAACCTGAAAGGCAAGGCGATGACGGGCAGCGTGCAGCACGACCTGTCGTTCGGCCTCATGGCGAGCCGCGTGCGCAACCGCTTCCAGGACCAGGCCTACAACTATGTCGGCACCGGCAACGTGCAGGGCACGGCGATCGTGCCGGCCGACCCGACGCTGACCGACGTCAACACCAATCGCGACGAGCGCTCGACCGAACTGTCGGCGCAGGACGCGATCCGCTGGACACCGCAGTTCACGACCTGGGTCGGTGCACGCCACACGCGCTTCGACCGCGACAGTGTGCGCACCGACGGCTCGCGCCCCACTGGCTACCAAGAAGGCATCACGACGCCCTGGCTGGCCGCAAGCTATGCACTGCGACCTGATTTGATGGCGTACGCGAGCTGGGGCAAGGGCGTCGAGTCGCAAGTCGTGCCGAACAAGAGCTCGCAATACACCAACGCGGGTGAAGCACTGCCGTCGCTGACTTCGCGCCAGTGGGAGATCGGCCTGAAGGGCGGCGACAACACCTTCGGCTGGCAGCTCGCCTGGTTCGACATCACGCGGCCGATGACCAACCTCGATGCCTGCAGCCGGCTCGGGATCACGCCATGCGAAGGCGCCTACGACGGCAGCGAAAAGCACAGCGGCCTCGAAGCAAATGCGCAATGGTCGCAAGGCCCCTGGCGCCTCGGCGGCGGCATCACGCTGATCGATGCCAAGCGTGAAGACAGCACGCTGGAGCCATCGACAAACGGCCAGCGCCCGACGAACGTGCCAAAGCAGGTGCTGCGTGCGCAGGCGGCTTACAGAATCGCAGCAGTGCCTGGGCTCGAAGTGCAGACGCAGGTGTCGTACGAAGGCCGCCGCAACGTGCTGCCCGATGGCTCGGTGACGCTGCCTTCATGGACTCGTTTCGACGCGGCGCTGCGCTACGACACCAAGATCGGTGGAGCGAATACGAGCTGGACGCTGGGTGTCGACAACCTGTTCGATCGCCGCTACTGGAAGGAGTCGCCGTACCAATATGGCCACGTCTATTTGTTCCCCGGCGCGCCGCGCACGCTGCGGCTGACCATGACTGCAAATATCTAAGAAATTTGCACCTCGACATGCCGCTTTTCAGAAGACCCAAAAAATAACGCTATAATCTGAGGCTTGTTCCCCGATAGCTCAGTTGGTAGAGCGCCGGACTGTTAATCCGTAGGTCCCTG
>JAZKDL010000390.1:0-3590 GCA_040387575.1 Pseudomonadota bacterium | reverse complement strand
GCTGATCGGCGCGCGCGTGCTGCAAGGCATCGCGACCGGCATCGTGAGTGGCGCGTTGAGCGCTGCCGTCGTCGAGGCCGCACCGCCCGCGCGCAAGCAGCTCGGGGCCTTGATCGGCAGTGTGTCGCCGCTGGCCGGCCTGGCGGTCGGTGCGTTGCTCACCGGCGCCGCGGTGCGTTTCACCGCCTTCCCGGTGCAGTGGGTGTTCGGTGTGCTGGGCGCCGTGTTCGCGGTCGGCGCGCTGCTCGTGCTGTTCATGCCAGAGACGGTCGTGCCACGCGCCGGTGCATGGGCTTCGCTGGTGCCGCGCGTGTCGGTGCCCGCTCGGGCGCGCCCCGACTTCATGCGTGGTGTGCCGGTCTTCGTGGCGGTATGGGCGCTCGGCGGCTTGTACCTGTCGCTTGGGCCATCGCTGGTGCATCACGTGTTCGGCATCGACAACGGACTCGTCAACGGTCTCCTCATCGCCGTTCTGGGGGGTGTCGGGGCCGTTGCGCCGACGCTGCTCAGGCGCCTGCCGCCGCCGCGTGCGGTCGCGCTTGGCATGGCGACGATCGTCGTCGGAGTTCTGTTGCTGCTGCTGTCGCTCGCCATCCATTCGATTGGGCTGTTCTTCGTCGGCACGGCGGTCGCGGGCGTCGGCTTCGGCGCGGCCTTCTCGGCGTTGATCCAGGCACTGGCGCCGATGGCGCAACCTCACGAGCGTGGCGAGCTGTTCGCTGCGATCTTCGTCGTGAGCTATCTCGCGTTCAGCGTGCCCGCGATGGTCGCCGGCTTCCTGGTGGCGCCGCTCGGCCTGCTGGGCACGGTGGAAGGCTATGCCGCGGCGTTGCTGGTGCTGTCCGCGGTGGGACTGACGGTCCAGCTGAGGCGCCGCGCGACGCCATGAAAAAGCGCCCGGGCGCTGATGCACCCGGGCGCCCCTGGCCTGATGGCCTGGACGGCTATTCGTCCGCGTCGTAGTAAGCGTAGCCGCCGTGGGCACCCTGTGCGCAGTCGGCCGCTTCGATCGTGACCCTGAGCGTGTTGCCGGCAAAGCGTTCGAGGTTGGTCAGGTTGACGGATTGCCAGTCGATCGCCTTCCACTGGCCGCCCTGGAACGACTGCCAGCCCGGCCAGCTTGGGTCATTGGCAAAGTAGTGACGCTGATACAGCACCTCGCCGGTCGTCGTGTTCTCGACCTTGATGTTCACGTAGGGCTGGTCTTCCGCTGGATGGTTCGGATCTTCCAGCACGGCGGCCCAGCTGAAGGCGAGCGCGAAGGGCGCGTTTCCGGCCGGCACGATCACGTCGCGCGTGATGGTGCTGATGTGATAGCTGTCGTCGGAATTGTTGACCCGCGCCGAATAGTTGCCGAACAGCACGCGCGGGACGGTCGTCGCAATCTCGTCGAAGCCCGGCGTCGCGATCACGCTCTTGTCCGACGGGTTCACCACGTCGCCACCGCCCCAGACCCGGCGGATGGATTCCCACAGCGAGAAGTCGCCCTTCTCGAAGCCCCAGTTCTCCAGCACCGAGCCCGACTTGATCTTGAAGCGCTTGAAGGTGCCGTACACGCCGCTGCTGCTGCGGCCGACCCCGGCCTGGCGGCTCGCGACCATCAGGATCTCCGCGCTCGTGGTGTTGGGCAGGGTCGGCAACAGGATGTCGAAGGCCGTGCCGGCGAGCGGGAAACGGCCGACGAAACTGCCGGCGACGTACACGTCGATCGAGTCCGGTGCGACGCTCGCGTTGCCGGTGCCCAGCGCCACCGAGCCGACCAGGCGCACATTGGTGCGGTCGGTCACGAGCGCGGTCCGTCCGGTGACGTCGAAGCCGAGGTTGCTGATCTGGATGCGGCCGAAAAGTCCATCCGACCAGCCGGCCTTGGCGCCGTCGAACAGTCCCTGCATGTCGCTCGGGGCATAGATCGATTGGTAGGAGTCGTAGGCGAACACATTCGGCTCCGGCGAGAACAGGCCCTGCTTGGTGAGGGTCGTGAAGCCGCTGGCGTTGACGCCGATGCCCAGCGTGTCGTCGCCGCGCAGGTTGGGGTCGTACAGGCCGAAGGTCAGCGTGGCGACGTCGAACTTGTAGGCCACCATGGCCTGCGACCACGATGCCGTGCCCGCCACATATTGCGGCGACCAGGTCGGGTTGCCCCACATCAGGAAGACCTGCGGCTTGCCGGTCAGCCAGAGGTTCTGCAGCAGGCCGATGGCGGTCTGCAGCGACGTCAGGCTGCTCTGCTGCTGGCCCAGCCGGGTGGCCCACTGCTGGCTGCTCATGGCGTGGGCGCGCACGATGAGTTCTTCCGCCGTCACGTCGTCATCGAGGTTGGCCGGGTTGCCTTCGATGTAGGTCTGGAACAGGCCGACGCCATTGTTCTGCGGCGTCTTCGCGCGCTCGTAGAACCAGTCGGCATAGGCTGCCATGCCGAGGCTGTTGCCGCCGGGTGACGAGTACGAACTGATGTTCGAGCGGAAGAACGAATCCTTCGACGGCAGGAAACCGGTGTCCACGGTCAGCGAGCCACTGCTGCCCGTGCCGGTGCCGCCACCGCCGGCCGCGATCAACCGCGCACCGAGACCCTTCATCCCGGCCACGATGTACTTCGAGAAGTGCGAGGTGCGGAATGTCACGGTGCCGGCGACCGGGTCGAAACCGCTGATGGACATCGCTGCATAGGCGCCCGCGCTCTCGTCGTAGAACAGCACCGACGGCACGTCGCCCGAGTCGAGTCCGGCCGCGGTGTACGGCACCGTGACTTCGATCGGCTGATCGAAGGTGCCCGCCACGTTCTTGGTGATGACGAAGGTCTTGCCCAGCACGGCGCCGCCACCGGCGACCACGTCGCCCGACAGCGCGGCAGGTGGGTTGTCCTCGTAGCTGATGGTGATGTCGACGGTGCCGCCCGCGACCGCGCCGGCCGGCACCGTGACGCGCGTGCCGCGGATCGGGCTCGACGGGTCGGTGACCTCGACCACGCCGCCTGTCGCACTGACCTGATTGGGTGGCACGGTCGGCGTTTCGGGCGTCGTCGGGGTGGTCGGTGTGTCCGGCGTGGTCGTGGGCGGTGGCGTGCTGCCGGTCGGCGGCGGCGTACCGTCGTCGTTCGAACCGCCGCAAGCCGCCAGCAGCAAGGCCAGCGAACTTGCGGCCAGCCATCTGCCTATGGGCATTCTTTTCATCATCTTCTCCAGGGCAATGTGCAGGGGACCGCCGCTTCGGTGCGCCGCGGTGACGTGTGGGACGCGCTCACAGACATGCAAGCCGTCCAGCCCGGAAGACTAAGAAAGCAGAATGAAAGCGTCTATTTCGCTTTGGCGTTAGGCCGCTTGAAATAGCGAAAACAGGGGATGCGCAGTGCGCGCGGATAATCCGCGCTCCCAACCGCATACGCGTCTTTCGCCTATCTCCCATGCCGCCTTCACGCCGCGCCGCCGCCGTCCCCGACGAAGCCAATGCCGAGCAGAACGCCGCGCGCAACGCCATCCTCGCGGCCGCCCGCGCGGAGTTCTCGGCCAAGGGGTTGGCGGGTGCGCGGGTCAACGAAATCGCGGCGCGCGCCGGCGTCAACAAGCAACTTCTCTACTACTACTTCGGCAACA
>JAZKDL010000389.1:0-3712 GCA_040387575.1 Pseudomonadota bacterium | reverse complement strand
AGCCTGTCGCCCGCCGGCTTCAGTTCGACCTCCTGCTTCTCGGTGCCGCTGAGCAGCGTCAGCTTCGCGCCGGCCTTCGACACGTCGGCCGGCGCGCCATGGTCGCGCAGGTACAGCTGGACGACCGTCGGCTTGGCGACCAGCTCGTAATCCATGTCACGGACTTCGGTCACCACGCCGCCATGCAGCGCCGTGTGTTCGTGGTCGTCGCCATGCGCGCCGGCGGGGGTGGAAATGAACGATGCGGCCAATGCGGCACCGGCGATCAGGGTATGCAGTTTCATGCGAGTCTTCGGTTGAAGTTGTGGATAAAAGAAATGGGGGCCATCACAGCGCCTCGGCCGTGCGGTCGTCCGCCAGCCGCTGTGCCGCCTTGCGGCCGAACAGCCAGAACATCGCGGGCGTCAGGAAGGTGTCGAGCAGCGTCGAGCTGATCAGCCCGGAGAAGATCACCACCGCCACCGGATGCAGCACTTCGGTGCCGGGCCGCTCGGCCTCGAACAGCAATGGCGCCAGCGCAAAAGCCGTCACCAGCGCGGTCATCAGCACCGGCGCGAGCCGCTCGAGCGAGCCGCGCACGACCATCGCCTGGTCGAACCGCTCGCCCTCGAAACGCATCAGGTTCACGTAGTGGCTGACCTTCAGGATGCCGTTGCGCACCGAGATGCCCGCGAGCGTGATGAAGCCGACCAGCGCCGCGATCGACAGCGGCTGGCCCGACAGCCACAAGCCCACCACCGCGCCCACCAGGGCCAGCGGAATGTTCGACATCACCAGCGCCGACAGCACGGCCGAGCGGTAGCGGCTGTACAGCACCACGAACATCAGCGCGAGCGATGCGATCGACAGCAGCCCGACCAGCCGTGACGCTTCTTCCTGCGCCTGGAACTGGCCGCCCAGCGTCACGAAGTAGCCCTCGGGCAGCGGCGTGCCGGCCACGGCGGCGCGGATGTCGGCCACCACCTCCGACAGCGCCCTGCCCTGCGCGTTGGCCGACAGCACGATGCGCCGCTTGCCATCGTCGCGGCTGATCTGGTTCGGACCGTCGCCGTCCTCGATGCTCGCGATGGTCGACAGCGGAATGCGCCCGCTCGGCGTCTCGATCAGGATCCGGCCGAGGCCGTCGATCGAGCGCGCGTCTTCCGGCAGCCGCACGACCAGCGCGAAGCGCCGGCCGCCCTCGATGATCTGCGCCACCTTCTCGCCCTCGACCAGGCTCTGCAGCGCGGTCAGCACCTGCGGCACCGGCACGCCGTATTGCGCGGCGGCGGCATAGTCCACACGCACCTTGATCTGCGGCGCCAGCACCTGTTTCTCGAACTCCAGATCGGCCAGCCCCGGAATCGCCGCCAGCCGCGCACGCAGCACGTCGGCCTGGCCACGCAGCGTGTCGAGGTCTTCGCCGAAGAGCTTGATCGCGATCTGCGAACGCACGCCCGACAGCATGTGGTCGATGCGGTGAGAAATCGGCTGGCCGATGGCGATCGCGGCCGGCAGGTTGGCGAGCCGCGCGCGGATGTCGGCCGCGATCTCCGACATCGGGCGCTTCAGTTCGTCGGTCGGCAGCAGGCCGACGTCGAGCTCGCTCACGTGCACGCCCTCGGCATGCTCGTCGAGCTCGGCGCGGCCGCTGCGCCGTCCGACGTGCACCACTTCCGGCACTTGCGCGACCAGCACCTCGGCCTGTCGTGCCAGCGCGGCGCTCTCGGCCAGCGTCACGCCCGGGTTCAGCCGGATGCCGATCAGGAAGGTGCCTTCGTTGAACGGCGGCAGGAAGGTGGTCGGGAAGAACGGCACCGCCGCGCCGGCCAGCAGCACCGCCGCACCCGCGGCCCACAGCGCCGCTTTCGGCCTCGCCAGCACGCGCGCCAGCCCGTTGCCGTAGCGCGCCTTGAGCCATGCGAGCACCTTGGTGTCGCCGTGGTCCAGGCTCTTCATGCGCGGCAGCAGGAACGAACTGAGCACCGGCGTGACCGTGACCGACACCACCAGCGACGCCAGCGTCGACACGATGAACGCGATGCCCAGCGGGATGAAGAGCTTGCCTTCGAGACCTGGCAGCGCGAACAGCGGCACGAACACCAGCACGATGATCACCGTCGCATAGAGGATGCCGGAGCGCACCTCCATCGATGCCTTGGCCACCAGCGCGATCGTGCCCAGCCGCTCGGCCGCCGGCTTCAACCGGTTCTCCTTCAGCCGCCGCAGGATGTTCTCCACGTCGACCACCGCGTCGTCGACCAGCCCGCCGATCGCGATCGCCAGCCCGCCGAGCGTCATGGTGTTGATCGACATGCCGAAGTAGCGAAAGACCAGCGCCGTGACGAGGATCGACACCGGAATGGCGGTCAGCGCGATCACCGTCGGGCGCACCGTGCCGAGGAAGAAGAACAGGATCGCCGCGACGAAGATCGCCGCACCGACCAGCTTGCCCTTCAGCGTCGAGATCGACGCCTCGATGAAGCTCGCCTGGCGGAAGGTTACGCGCGGCGCCTCCATGCCCGGCGGCAGCGACGTCTTCATGCCGACAAGCGCTTCCTCGATGCTCCGCGTGAGGCCGATGGTGTCGGCGGTCGGCTGCTTCTGGATGCCGAGGATCACCGCCGGCTTGCCTTCGAAGCCCGCATCGCCGCGCTTCGGTGCGGCGGCGAAGTCGACGCCGGCGATCTGCCGCAGCAGCACCGGCTGGCCACCGCGCGCGGTCAGCGCGAGGTTGCGCAGGTCGTCGAGCCGCGAACTGCGGCCGAGGTGGCGGATCAGGTACTCGCGCCCGTTCAGCTCCAGGAAGCCGCCGGACGTGTTCGACGAATAGCCCTTCAGCGCCGCCTCGAGCTGCTCATGGGTGATGCCCAGCGCCGCCATGCGCACCGTGTCCGGCTGCACCTGGAACTGCCGCACCTCGCCGCCGATCGGGATCACCTGCGCCACGCCAGGCACGGCAAGAAGCCGTGGGCGCAGCACCCAGTCGGCGTACTCGCGCACGGCCATCGCGGAGACTTTCGACGTGTCGACCGGGATCGCGATCTGCATGATTTCGCCCATGACCGAGCTGATCGGCCCCATGCGCGGCACCACGCCGGGCGCGATCGCTTCTTCCATCGACGACAACCGTTCGGACACCAGTTGGCGCGCGCGGAAGATGTCGGTACTCCAGCCGAAGGTCACGTACAGAAAGGACAGGCCGGCCGACGACACCGAGCGCACCGACTCGACGCCGGGCAGCCCGTTCATCGTGGTCTCGAGCGGAAAGGTGATGAGTTGCTCGACCTCTTCCGCGGCCATGCCGCCGGCTTCGGTCATCAGGGTGACGGTCGGCTTGTTGAGGTCGGGGAACACGTCGACCGGCGTGGTCGACAGCGTAAAGGCGCCATAGGCCATCAGCACCAGTGCCGCGATGAGCACCAGCAGCCGGTTGGCCAGGCTGTTGTGGAGGAGCCACTTGAACATGCGGTGGTCCTCAGCGGATCTGGTTGATCAGCGCGGCACCCTGCGTGACCACGCGGTCGCCGGCGCGCAGGCCAGATGTGACGGCTACCGCAGCGCCATCGAGCGGCTCGGTCATGACCACGCGCGGCTCGAAACGCTCCGGTGCGACCTTGACCCACACCGTGGTCTGGTTGGCGGCGTTCTTCATCAGCACAGCCGACGGCACGGCCGCGCCTTGAACCGGCGTGCGCGTCTGCACGATCACGCGGACCGGCTGGCCGATCGA
>JAZKDL010000388.1:0-13354 GCA_040387575.1 Pseudomonadota bacterium | reverse complement strand
CGCGGTGGCTCGGCATCGAGCCAGAGGCGATGGCGCGCTATGGGCGGCTGGTGGCTGCGCCTGAAGACGTGGTCTGAACCCAGGCGTACCGTCCGCCCAGCGGGCAGCAATGGCTGACGGTACGGTGGCCGCTCGCGGCGCGTTTCAGCCGCGCCACTCGCGAACGAAGTCCTGCGCATCAGCACGCGTGGGCGCGCCGGTTCGTTCCTTGGCGGTGCCCACGTACAGGAAGCCGAGCAAGCGTTCGCCGTCAGCAAGTCCGAGACCGGCATGCACCCGAGGGTCGTAGCTGTTGATGCCGGTGGCCCAGAATCCACCGTAGCCCAGCAGGTGCAGCGCGTTCAGCATGTTCATCGCAGCAGCGCCCACGGCCAGCAGTTGCTCGCCTTCGGGCACCTTGTGCTGCGACTGCACCCGGGCACACAGCGCGATCAGCAGCGGTGCGGCCATTGCCTTGGTACGGAAGCGCTCACCGTCCTCGGCCGGATCGCGTGCACGCGCGGCCTGGACGAAGAGCTCGCCCAGCGCACTTCTCGCAGCGTCGCGAATCAACACGAAGCGCCAGGGTCGCAATTGACCGTGATCAGGCGCACGCAGCGCTGCCTGGAACACCAGATCGAGCTCGTCGTCGCTCGGGGCAGGGGCGGTCAGCGGCCACGGTGAATGACGCCCGAGGAGAAGTTCGAGCGCGTTGCGACCGGCTGAATGGGTAGGTAACGGGGTCGTTGGCGGGATAGTAGGCGAGGGATTCATTTCAGAGCGGACGGCCGAACACCGTCACGACATAGTCGGCCATCTCGAAGCCCTGCTCGCGCGCGATCGCCGCCAGGCGCGCCTGGATTTGCGGATCGAAGAATTCATGCACCGCGCCGTCGGCCATCGACACCAGATGCCCGTGGTGCTGTTCGCCGTCGTTGAGTTCGTAGACCGCCCGGCCTGCGCCGAGCTGGCTCTTCTTCAACAGGCCGGCCTGTTCGAACTGCGCGAGCACGCGGTAGACGGTAGCCAGCCCGAGGTCGATGCCCAGCAGCACCATCTGGCGGTAGACATCCTCGGCGGCGAGATGCCGCTGCGCGCTGCGCTCGAACAACTCGAGCACCTTCATGCGAGGCAAGGTGGCCTTCAGGCCGGTGTGCTTGAGTTTGTCGACATGCTCCATGCGGCTGGCGAGATGGAAATCGAAGAAGGCCGCGCGTTGCGGCAGAAGGTGGGGAAAAAATGCATGGCTGGCCGGAGAACCGATGGCTAGCAAAAAACGACCTTGGAGACCGTTGAAGATCTCGGGTCGCCCCACGATGAAACTGGCGGGAGGCGCAACGCGGTGTCGCGCCCATCCATGGGTTGAATCATACATCAAATGAGAATGAATCTCATTCGATTGGTGAAAATTTAGGGTTATTTCTTGGTGAAACGCCAGAAGTTCAGACGAACCGGATCGGCGATGCCTGATTGAACAACGCCGAAAGCACGCTCATCCCGACGATCTGCGATGTCTTCGGATTGCCGGGCGCGCTACTGCCGGCGACCATCACGCTCAGCCGCGACGTCACCCCGTGCGCGTCGATGCGTCCGCTGTTCCCAGTCGCCGCCGGATCGGCGACCAACTCGACCCGCGTCTCGTCGAAACCGAGCCCGGCCAAGGCCACGGCAGCCGCGAGATTGGCGTTCTTCGGATACAGCGTGGCGGCTTCGCGCGCAGTGCCGGAGAAGACCACGGTCGGCTGCGTCAGGCGATCGAGGTCGACGTTCGACTCGGCCGGCGTGTCGCGCCACGACGCTGGCGGCTTGGTGGACGTGTACGTGACCCGTGACAGGCCGGCCTGCCGCAGCGCCATCAGGCCGTCCAGTCCGGCAATTGCGCCGACCGGCAACAGCATCTGCGCCCCGCCGTCGGTCGCGGCCTGACGCATGCGCTGCAGCACCGGCTCCTGCGCCAGGCTGCCGATCGACAACAACATCAGATCGGTGCCTCCGCGCAAGATGCGCTCGCCGTGCGCAAGCACGGCCCCATGGCCGGCCGCCTCCACGACCAGGTCCAGCCCCGCGGTCAGGAAATCGTCGATGGCGTCGGTCACGTGCACCGCGGTCGGCACTAGCGCCCGCGCCGCTTCGCACTGATGCGGCCGCACGAGGATGGCGGCGAGCCGATGCGCTACCGCATCGCCATCAGGCCACGCCCGGAGGATGGACTGTCCGATCGAGCCGAAGCCGATCAGGCCGATGCGCCGGGGCATGTGGGTCATGTGGGTCATGTGGGTCATGCGAGTTGCGCCACAAAGGCGCAGTCCGAGAAAAGTTGCAATGCCGCTCGCATGGTCGAGTGTCCAGAAAAGTGCGAAAAGTATTAGTGGGTCATTTGCACTCCGCAGCGTAGCATTGCCTCGGCAGAGGCTGGAGATTGGGCCAGCGTTTATGATCGAATTCCATTTACACACGTAACGTAACGCGCCAAGTGCGCACCAGGATTTCGCAGGCAGCATGGACGACTCTCCAGAGGCCATCAGCCAGGACATCGACCTGATCGGTCGCATCAGCGCGGTGCCGTCGCTGCTCAAGCTCATCTGCAGCAACACCGGAATGGGCTTCGCCGCCGTGGCCCGGGTCTCCGACAGCAGCTGGACCGCCTGCGCGGTCGAGGACCACATCGGATTCGGACTGATGCCAGGCGGCCAGCTGGAGCTGAAGACCACACTGTGCTTCGAATCCCGCAACCTGCGCGCACCGATCTATTTCGATCACGCCAGCCAGGACCCGATCTTCTCCAGTCATCACACGCCGCGCATCTACAGCATCGAGAGCTACATCTCGGTGCCGATCGTGCGGCCGGACGGGCGCTACTTCGGCAACCTCTGCGCGATCGATCCGCGGCCCATGTCGGTGTCGGACCCGAAGACCGTGGCGATGTTCGAGAGCTTCGCGGACCTGATCGGCTGCCAGCTCGAGATCGAGGAGCGCCAGCGCGAAACCGAGCTCGCCCTGGTCGACGAACGCGCGACCGCCGAGATGCGAGAGCAATTCATCGCAGTCCTCGGGCACGATCTGCGCAATCCGTTGTCGGCACTCAGCACGCTGGGGGAGCTGTTCGCGCGGCGCATCGCCGAGCCTGAAATCGCACGCGCGGGTGAACAGATCCGGACCACGACGCGGCGCATGGCCGGGCTGATCGACGACGTGCTTGACTTTGCGCGTGGGCGCGCCGGCGGCGGCTTCGAGGTGAGCAAGACCGAGGTGTCGCAACTCGCCAAATCGCTGGGCGAGGTGGTGCTGGAATTGCGAAGTGCACATCCCGATCGCCGCATCGTCGAGAACATCCACATCGACGGCGTCGTATGGTGCGACTGCGCTCGCATCCAGCAATTGCTGTCGAACCTGCTGGCCAATGCCCTGACACACGGCGCACACGACACACCCGTGGTGGTCGAGTCGTGGACCAAGCAAGGTTGGCTCGTCATCTCGGTGGTGAACGGCGGCGAGCCGATCAGCGCGGACAACATGGTGCGGATCTTCGAGCCTTATTGGCGGCCAGGCACCACGCAAGCCCGCGAGGGCCTCGGCCTCGGGCTGCACATCTGCTCGCTCATCGTCAAGGCGCATGGCGGCACGCTCCAGGTCAGTTCGACCGCGGAACTCGGTACGCAGTTCGTGGCGCGCATACCGGCCATCCCGGGCATCGCAGCCATAGCCTGAACGCGGACTGCGCGGCGGCCGTCGTTGCGGCTGTGGATCGGCAACACGATCAGCTGCGCGAATCGGTGCCGTGAAGCACGCCGTCGAACAGCCAGAGCAACTGCCGCGCAAAGACTTCCATGTTGATGCCGCGCCGCGTGTCGCCGGTTTCGACGGTGCGCGTGGCAGGCGGTGCATCGGTGCCTGCCACTGCAACGCACACGTGGCCCGGCGCGTCGCCATAGGGGCTCGGCGATGGTCCGGCGGCACCGCTTTCGCCCAGACCCCAGGTCGCGCGGTGAATGTCGCGGATGCGCCCGGCGATGAGCGCCGCGTACGGCTCGGTTTCGGCACGCAGGCCAACCATGTCCTCCGCCCCCAGATCGAGCAATCCGCGGAATGCGTAGCGCGTGTAGACAACCGCGCCACCGCGGTAGAACGCCGATGCGCCTGGCACGGCCAGCAGCGCGGCAGACACCAGACCACCGGCCGAGGATTCGGCGACGGCGACGGTCTGTTGCCGATCACGCAGCGTGGCGCCGATGCGTTCGGCCAATACGTCGATCGGGGGGAGCGGGGAAGAGTCGTTCATCGGTAGCCCGGATTGCTGCGGTCACCCGAGATTACCTTGGCCAGCGCGCCGCCATGTCCCGTTGGTCGCGCAGCGACGTTGATGATATGATTCATATACGTTTCATATATCAATCATCTATCGAACAACCATGGGCATCGTCAAGATTTCAGACCACATGCACGAGAACCTTCGTGTAGTGGGCAATGCGCTCAGCCGCTCGATCAACGCACAAGCGGAGCACTGGATGCGTATCGGCATGCTGGCCGAACTGCATCCCGGCCTGCAACACAGCGACATCTGCCAGTTGCTGATCCGCGCCGAACAGGCAGGCGGCTTCGACCTGGCCACCGTGTCGGCGCTGCCGAACGGCAAGCCGCGCGCCAAGGCGGCGGCGACGGAACTGCACGCATGAAGCACGCCGTTCCCATCCACTCGCCCGCCGAGATCGCGATGTCCCGCATCGCCGGCCGGCTGGCCGCGGATGTGCTCACCATGATCGGCGAATACGTCAAGCCGGGCGTGACGACCGAGGACATCGACCGGCGCTGCCACGATTACATCGTCCAGGTGCAGGGCGCGATCCCGGCCAATGTCGGCTACCACGGCTTCACGAAGACCGTGTGCACGTCTGTCAACCAGGTCGTCTGCCACGGGATTCCTTCGACGCAGCGCGTCTTGAAGAAGGGCGACATCCTGAACATCGACGTGGCCGTCATCAAGGACGGCTGGTTTGGCGACACGAGCCGCATGTACTACGTCGGCGAGCCCACGCCGCTCGCGCGCCGGCTGGTCGACACGACCTACGAAGCGATGCGCGCCGGCATCATGCAGGTGCGGCCGGGCGCCACGCTCGGCGACATCGGCCACGCGATCCAGACGGTGGCGCACCGCGAACGGTTCAGCGTGGTGCGCGAATACTGCGGGCACGGCATCGGACAGATCTACCACGACGAGCCGCAGGTGCTGCACTACGGCCAGCGCGGCGAGGGGCTGCGGCTGGAGCCCGGAATGATCTTCACGATCGAGCCGATGCTCAATGCCGGCAAGCGCGAAACCCGCCAGTTGCCCGACGGCTGGACGGTCGTGACGCGAGACCATTCGCTGTCGGCCCAGTGGGAGCACATGGTCGCGGTCACGGACACCGGCTTCGAAGTGCTGACGCCCTGGCCGGACGGCACGGGCACGTATTCGCCGATCTGACACGGCGGCGCAAACGACGACGTGAAACCACGCGCGCGGGCGACCGCCCGAACTGCGCCGCATTGCGCTGATGCCGCCTACTTCAGATACGAACGCAGCGCGGCCACGACCGCATCGAGGTCCTGGCTGCGCGTGACCGCATCGACATCCGGGTCACCGAGATGCTCGCGGATGTGGCCTTCCAGCACTTCGGCCATCAGCCCGTTCACAGCGCCGCGCACCGCCGCGATCTGCTGGAGGATCGCCAGGCAATCGCCCTCTTCGGCAAGTGCCCGCTCCAACGCATCGGCCTGGCCCTTGATGCGGCGCACCCGCGTCAGCAACTGCTTCTTACCTGTGATCGTATGTGCCATCGTGCCATTTTAGGCCAGGGCAATATACTGGGGTACAGTATCCAGAAGCGATCGGACGACCCCATGCAAACCACTTCCACGGCCCACGGCTGGCAACACACGCATGTCTTCGACGAGGGCGATCCGCTCGCCGAGCGCAACACGCGCTGGGCGGTGTTGCTGACCGCCGTGATGATGGTGCTGGAGATCGCGGGCGGCTGGGCCTTCAACTCGATGGCACTGCTGGCCGACGGCTGGCACATGAGCTCCCACGCGCTGGCGCTGGGGCTTGCGGTGCTCGCCTATGCGGCGGCGCGGCGGCTGGCGGGCGACAGCCGATTCGCGTTCGGCACCTGGAAGATCGAGGTGCTGGGCGGCTACAGCAGCGCGATCGTGCTGGCGCTCATCGCGGCGTTGATGCTGTTCCAGTCGGTCGAACGCCTGATATCGCCGACGGCCATCCACTACGACGAAGCCATTGCCCTGGGCGTGGCGGGGCTGCTGGTCAACCTGGTCTGCGCCTGGCTGCTGCGCGGGGGTCGTGGAGGTGGTCATGGTCATGCGCACCATCACGGCCATGGTCATGAACACGCGTCGCACGCATCCCCTGCGCACGGCCATGCCGACCTGAACCAGCGCGCCGCCTACATCCACGTGGTCACCGACGCGGCGACCTCGGTGCTGGCGATCGTCGCGCTGATCGGCGGCAAGTTGTGGGGCGCCAGCTGGCTCGACCCCGTGATGGGCATCGTCGGCGCGGTGCTGGTCGCCGCCTGGGCCTACGGGCTGCTGCGCGAGTCGGGCCGCGTGCTGCTGGACGCAGAGATGAACGCGCCCGTGGTCGAAGAAATCCGCGAAGTCATCGCGCAAAGCCCGGTCCGGGCGGAGATCTGCGACCTGCATGTCTGGCGCGTCGGCCGCGGCAAATACGCCTGCATCCTTTCACTCGCGACGAATGCAGACGTGTCGCCGGACTACTTCAAATCGCAATTGCGGGTGCATGAAGAGCTGGTGCATATCTCGGTGGAAATTAATCGGGCAGTGGTGGCGCTGGCGGGGTAGGAGTGCGCGACTGTTGGCGGCGTCGGTCGTTGGACTCTGCCTACCGATATAGGCAACGCGTTGTGATGGACGCTGGCCAGAGCCCTTATGTGCATTCGCTTGATATCGACAACTCCCCCCTCGAAATTAGCGTCGATGAATGGATGCAAGGGGTCGCTCTTCCCGACTGCCCGCACCGATGAGCAGCCGCGCCCTCCATGATGAAGTCGTTGTTCGCGCTCAATACGGTGGTGCCGTTGGCGGTAATGCGGCTGCCGATCTCCGCGCTCTCGCTGGTGCACCGGTAGTAATGCATCGCCACCCAAGGCGACGGCCTGCTCCGTCGTCAGTCCCAACCGCCGCTGTGTCTCCAGATATTGCGCTGCCGCCTCCACCTTCTGCATCTGCGCATCAATGCGCGCGAAGTCCGCTTTGGAGCACTCCGCGTCGCACGCGGCGGTTAAGCGTGCGTTCTCTTTTGCAACGAGTGTCTTGACGTTCGCAAAGGGCGAATGACTGACATAGTTGTTCGCCGCCGCATTCGCCCCGGCCTGACTCGCCAGATTGATCTCTTCGGCGTTTGCGCCCGTCGCTGCCGCTGCAACCGCAGCCACCCACGACGCCGCCGCCAAGATGTCGGCCGAGCAGGTAGGCCGCCGACGGTCCGCCAACCGATCCGTAGTCGATGCCGACATAGAGTTCGGCGCCGCTCTGTCCCAACGCCAACCCAAGGTCGTTGCGCACGAGCCAGCCGCGCTCGCCCATCAGGCTGGTCTCGCCATCAAAGCCACGCACCGTGTAGCGGCCACCGATCGCAAACCGGTCCTGCGGGGTGAGCGGCGTGCGGTTCCATTGCGCGCGCCACAGCGCCGTGTAGCGCAGCTTCTGCTCGGCCAGTGAGAAGGGCAGGTTGAGATTCGCCTCGGCGGTGTAGAGCTTCAACCGCGAGGTGCCTTCGCCGAAGGCTTCTTCGGGTGCCGGCAATGCACCGAATGCGCCAGTGCCGCGCCGGTAGGCCAGCGTGCCGTCCAACGTGGCCTCGCCCATGAATTCGCGGTGGTTGAGGCTGGCTTCGAGTCCGCCGACGACCCTCCGCTGCACCTCGATCTCGGTGTCGTCGATGTAGTTGTTGGACGCGTGTCGAAATCCCTTCAATGCGATGGTCGTCTTGCGGCTGTGGTCGCGATAGACAAGCCGCGACAGGCGCACTTCGGCATTGCGCGACGTGCCCGCGTACACGTAGTCCTGGCTGAGCCCCGCGACCGATTGGTGGTACGCGCTCTGGCTGGCCGTGGCACCCAAGAGCCAGTAGCCAAAGGGAATCGAGTAATGAAGCGTCCGGCCGTTGGTACCCTGGCCGGTGTGATTGAACGCGTCGTGGTTCAGGCTCGCATAGGCCAGGTCGTTGAGCCCGAGCGGCCCGTCCCACGCGACGGTGGCGCCGGCCTGCACCTTGCCGGTGGACTCGGTGCCGCTGTCGTCCAGGCTCAGGCTGACGCGCAACGGCCAATGGCGCGCGTATGTAACGACCAGATCGCTGTCGCCGGGCCGCGCGCCTGCGGCCTCGGATGGTTCGATCTGGATGTCGGCATCGACGGTCGGCAGGCGCCGCATGTTCTCGAGCCCCTGCTCGACATCGCGCATGTCGAGAAGCTGGCCCGCTCGCGCGGGAATCGCATTGCGCAGCACGGTCGACTCCGCACCCTCGGCGAAACGGATCGCCGCGACGCGGCCGGGCATCAGCGCGAGGATCAACGTGCCCTGGTCGAGATCCTGGCGGCCGGCCAGCACGCGGCTGGTCGCAAGGCCGCGTTCGACGATGGCCCGCTGCACACGAGCGAGCACGACATTGATGCCAGTGGCGCCGAGACAGCGCCCCATCCATGAATCGGCAGCAGGTTCGGCAGCCGCCGACAGCGCCCAGAGGAATTCGTGCGCATGCTCGCCTTCGAGCGTCAGGCGATCGACTCGGAAGCACGGCGCTTCAGTTGTGGGAATCCGATCCTCGACCGACACAGCAGCACGCGGCAAACGGGCATCGATCGTCCGCTCCTGCTGCTCGCGCAGCGCGCGTTCACGTTCCTGTTGGCGTTGCTCTTCGATGAAGGGCTGCGGAGACGAAGCGCTCTGTGCATGCACGACCTGCGCGCACAGCAGCAAGGCAGAAAGCGCCGGCCCGATGGCGGCGCGCGCGCACGTTGGCGCAAAGCAGTGCCTCGGCACCGCATGGATTTTTTTCACTGTTCCCCCCTGATTGGCGCGACGCCCCGCGTCGGCAGCGGCGGAGTCTGCCGCGCAGGGTCGCACTCAGGGAGACAGGGTGGGGAACCCTCGATTCAGGGGATTGAAGCGGCGCAATCGGCCGCCGGGATCAACGTCCCATGTTGCTTATTCGGGCAGCAGTCCGATCTCCGCCGCCACCTGCCCGAGCCGCTTGTGTTCAGCCAGCAGGAAGGCCTCGAACTCCTTCGGCGACGTGGCGGGCGCTGCGATCGGGCCCACGGTCATCATCTTCTGGGCGATGGCGGGGTCGTTCAGCATTTTGTTGATCTCGGCATTGAGCCGCGCCACCACGGCAGGCGGCGTGCCGGTGGGCGCCACCATCGCCATCCATCCGGTCATGTCGATGCCGGGAAGGAACTCGGCAACCGTCGGCACCTGTTCCCAGCCCGTGATGCGCTTGGCCGACGTCACGGCCAGCATGCGCAGCCGGCCCTGGCGCACGAGCTGCGAGGTCGACGCGACGTCGGCCACGATGGCGTTCGAATGCGCACCGATCACGTCCTGCAGCGCCACGCCCACCGAGCTGTACGACACCAGGTTGGCCTGCGCCTTGCCGCGTGCGTTGATGAGCCGCGCGATCATGCCGCCGAAGGTTCGCGGGCCCTCGTTCGCCAGCGACACCTGGCCCGGCGCGCTCGCGCTGCGTGCCAGCAGGTCGGGGAAGGACTGGATCGGCGAGTCGTGGTTGACCAGCACCGCGAACGGGCTGTTGGCCACGAAAGCCACCGGCGTGAAGTCCTTCAGCGGGTCGTAGCTCAGCGTCTTGAAGAGATAGCTGTTGGTGACGAGCGCCGCGGTGGTCGCGAAGTACAGCGTATAGCCATCGGCCGGTGCGCGCGCCACGGCCTGCGCGCCGATCACGTTCTGCCCGCCTGGCTTGTTCTCGATGACGAAGGGCTGCCCGACCGCGCGCGCGAGGCCGTCGCCGAGAAGACGCGCCACGTTGTCCGGCCCCGAGCCTGCGGGCTGCGACAGCACGACCTTGATCGCCTTGTCGGGCCACTTGTCCTGCGCGGCCGAGAAGCCGGTGCGCCCGAGCTCTGCCAGCGCCACGCCCAATTGAAATGTTCTTCTGTCCATGTCGTGTCTCCGTTGTGTTGTCGTTGAGTCGTCGTGAGTGGAAAGCGCAATCAGTGCAAGCGCGTCGCGAGTCCGTCGAGCAGCGTCCGCAATGCAGCCGCGTCGGCTGCAACGCCATAGACGTAGCGGTCGGGCCGGACGATCGCTGCGCAGCAGCCGTGGCGGCGGAACCAGTCGGCGGCGACGCCCTCGGCCTCGCGCAACACATTGCCTTCGCCCTCACCGAACCGCAGCGTTGCAAGTTGCGGCTTTGCAGGCAGCGTGCCGTCGACTGCAGCGACAGTCGCAGCATCGGCGTTGCGATCCAGCACCAGCCACCAGCCGTCACCAGCCAGCGCATCGAGTCGCACGGGCACACCGTCGCGGTCGATCCACGGCTGCGGAAAGATCGTGCCGTTGGCCGCATGCGCGACCGGCGACACCAGGCCGACCTCCAGCGCGGGCAGCACGTCCTGGCGCGGCATGTCGCGCACGACGCCGCCGCACTCGGCCAGCATGCGGGCATCACGCTCGCGCGCCAGGCCGAGGTCGCGCTCGCCGATCACCGCGCCGATGGTCTTGATGCGGCTGGTGAGCACGCTGACGTGCCGCTTGCGCTCCTCGCCGTAACTGTCGAGCAGCGCGTCGGCTGCAACGCCGGAGACCTCGCCGCGAATCACGGCGGCCAGCTTCCAGCTCAGGTTGGCGACGTCACGCACGCCCTGGCACATGCCCTGGCCGAGGAAGGGCGGCTGCTGATGCGCCGCATCGCCGGCAACGAACACGCGGCGCTCGCGCCAGCGTTCGGCCACCAGCGCATGGAAGCGATACGCCGCCTGCCGCCACAGCTCGCCGTCCTCCGGCGTGAGCCAGCGCGACAGCAGCTTCCAGGTCTCTTCCGGCTGCACGATGCGGCGCGGGTCTTCGCCTTCCTTCAGCGAGATCTCCCAACGCCGATGGTTGCCCGGCCCGATCACCATGGTGCAAGGGCGATCGGGTTCGCAGTACTGCACGCTGTGGTCCGGCAGCTTCGCAAGGCCGCGTTCATTGACGCGCACGTCGACCACGAGCCAGGGCTCGTCGAAGGCAAGGTCCTCGAGCTGCAGGCCGACCAGCTCGCGGACCGTGCTCGATGCACCGTCGCAGCCGATCACGTAGCGGGCGCGTACGGTCTGCGTCTCGCCGCTGTCGTGCTTCAGTTGCAGCGTGGCGCCATCGGCGTCTTGCGTGAGCGCGGTCAACTCGGCGCCCAGCACGACCTGTGTGCGTTCGGACTGCCGAACATGCGCGCGCAGGATCTCTTCGACCGGCGGCTGCGTGAACACGTTCGATGGCGTGTAGCCCAGCGGATACGGCGGCGCGATCATCGTCAGCCGCTTGATCAGCTGCCCATCGACGCCGTAGTAGGCCGATGGCGTGAAGGGTTCCACATGCGCTTCGACGGCCTCGACGACACCGAGTTGTTGCAGCACGCGCATCACCTCGTGGTCGATCGCGATCGCGCGTGGCTTGTCGTACACCTCGCGCAGGCGGTCGCAGACGAACACGCGCAGGCCCTGCTTGGCGAGCAATCCGGCGGCGATCGCGCCCGACGGGCCGAAGCCGACCACCGCGACGTCGAACACGTCGCGTTGTTCCGTGGATGTCATGGCCTCAGCCCTCGGCGCGGATCGGGTTGACCAGGGTGCCGATGCCTTCGATCTCGACCTCGAAGGTGTCGCCCGCCTTCATCCAGACCGGCGGCGTGCGCGCCTGGCCGACACCGGCCGGCGTACCCATCACGATCACGTCGCCGGGCTCCAGCGTGAGCACCTCGCTGAGCAGCGCGATCGTCTCGGCCACGCCCCAGATCATGTCGGTGGTGTTGGCGTTCTGCATGACCTCGCCGTTCAGGCGGCCCTGGATCTTCAACCCGGTCGCGGCCGGCGGCAGCGCATCGGCCGTCACCAGCACCGGGCCGAAGCCACCGGTGCCGTCGAAGTTCTTGCCGATGGTCCATTGCGGCGTGCGCTTCTGGTAGTCGCGCACCGACATGTCGTTGAAGCAGGTGTAGCCGAACACGTACGACGGCGCATCGGCCTGCGTCACATGGCGCGGCACGCGGCGGCCGATCACCAGTGCGAGCTCGGCTTCGTAGTCGAACTTGACCGACACCTTGGGCGCGATGCCGGCGTCGCCATGCGCGATCAGCGAGCTCGCGCCGCGGAAGAAGAACCATGGGTATTCGGGCTTCTCGCGACCGCCCTCCTTCGCATGGTCGAAGTAGTTCAGGCCGAGGCACACGATCTTGCCGGGCTCGGGCACCAGCGGCGCGAGGCGCAGGCTGGCCAGCGGCAGGCGTGGCGCGTCGGACGCCAACGCGCGCCGTGCCGCAGCCGCCAGGTCGACGCCTGCCGCCAGCGCGCCGCGCAGGCTGGCCGGCACCTCGGGCAAGGCCGCATTCAGGTCGATGACGTTGTCGCCGTCGACCAGGCCGAGGCGCGTCTGATCGTCTTTGTGGAAGGTGGTGAATTTCATGGGAGCTTCGGGGTGAGAAAGGAATGGGTGCGTCGAGTGCGCGTCAGGCCGGCGTCGTCACGAAGAAGACCTGGCGCTGCGCTTCCTTCAAGCGCGCGGATGGCGGCTGCGAGATGCCCCACTGGTCGACGCGGCCGGCCGGCCACTTCCAGTCGTCCGGGCCGCCGACGGCATAGCTGTCGTCGATCTGCTGCACGTCGGCCGTGTACTCGATGACTTCGCCGAACGGGCCGACGAAGTAGTTGAAGGCGTTGTTGCCGGGGCCATGGCGGCCCGGACCCCACTCGATCATGTGGCCCGCGTCACGCATGCGCCCGCCGCCGCGCATCACCGACTCGAGATCGGGCATGACGAAGGCGATGTGGTTGAGCGCATCGTTGTCGGTGTCGCCCAGCGCCACGCTGTGGTGGTCGCTCGCGCAGTTGAGGAAGGCCATGATCCGCGTGCGGTCCGCCAGCGTGAAGCCCAGCGCCCGCTCGAAGAAGCGCTGCGTGGCCTCGACATCGTGGGCGTTGAGCACCACGTGCGCCAGGCGCGACGGCCGGTCCGTCGCCTCGTGCGGATCGGCGTGCAGCGCGTCGCCGAAGACCACTTGCAGCAGGCGCCCGTCCGGGTCTCGCACGGTCAGGCCGATGCCGCCGCCGGGTTCATCGATCGGCGCCAGCGCGGTCTCGACACGGCC
>JAZKDL010000387.1:0-9134 GCA_040387575.1 Pseudomonadota bacterium | reverse complement strand
GGACATCGACGTGCATGCCTTGCACCAGGGTTACCTGCGCGGCTTTCGCCGGCATGGCGGCCAACTGCTGAGCAGCGCGGCGCTGTCGTCGGCACGGCTCGACGCCGGCCAGTGGACCATCGCGCTGGCCGATGGACGCGTGCTGACTGCAGGCCAACTCGTGAATGCCGCGGGCGCCTGGGCAGACGTGGTGGCCGCCCGCTGCGGCGTGATGCCGATCGGGCTGCAGCCGAAGCGCCGCACCGCTTTCACTTTCGATGCGCCGGCGGGCAGCGACATCGCCGGGTGGCCCGCCGTCATCGGCGTCGATGAAAGCTACTACTTCAAGCCCGACGCCGGCCAGTTGCTCGGCTCACCGGCGAATGCCGATCCGGTGGACCCGCAGGACATCCAGCCCGAAGAACTCGATGTCGCCACCGGCATCCACTACATCGAGGAAATCACGACGATGCAGATCCGGAGGCCGAAGCACATCTGGGCCGGCCTGCGCTCCTTCGTCGCGGATGGCGACCTCGTGATCGGCGCGGACAACCACTGCCCGCAGTTCTTCTGGGTGGCGGCGCAAGGCGGCTACGGGATCCAGACCGCGTCGGCCGCGGCGGCGCTGGCGGCGGCCTTGTTGCTGGGGCGCGAAATGCCGCGACACCTGGCCGCGCACGGCGTCGTGGCGGAAGCGCTTTCGCCGCAACGCCTGCGCTGACGTTGCCGCGCTGGCGCCTTCACACCCGATGCCAGATCCTGGATCCTGCATGCAGGGCCAGCTCACTTCGCAGTGGCCGCGCCGAGCTTGTCGAAGTCGCTGTCGAGCCGCGCCAACGACGAGGCGATCTGCGCGCGCCGCGCCTTGATCCATGCGTCCTGCTGCGCCACGCGCTCGGTGGACTCCTTCAGCATGCGCGCCATTTCGACCGGCTGCGGACCACCCGCAGTCTGGCGATTCTTCACGATGGCCACCGGGTTCAGGGTCGATCGGAATTCGGCTTCCGACATCGGCAGCGTCGCTGCGAAGTCCGAGCCCTTGACCGTTTCGGCGTAGATGCGCTGCGCCTCCACATAGGGAAAATCGAGCGGCTTGATGTTCTTGGCCTTCGCGTATTCGACCACCTCGGAGGCGAAATGGTGACCCACGCGGAAAGGCAGCTTGTACGTGCGCATCAGCACGTCGGCCAGTTCCTGCGAGGCGGTCCAGTCGCTGTTGAGCTCTTCCAGCGCGCGATCGGTGTCGAGCACCATCGCGCCCAGGATCTTGTCCCAGTTGTTCAGCACGCCGATGGCGCTGTGCACCATGGCGCTGTTGGGCTTGACCTCCTTCGGGTCGCTCATGCCGGGCGGAATGTTGTGCGCCTGGATGGCCGCACCCATGCCCAGCGTGAGCGCCGTCGACGCGTCGCGGCGGGTGCTGTTGAGCAGGCCCGGGTTGCGCTTCTGGGGCATGGCACTGGACACGTAGGTGTTGCCGCCGCCCTCCTGCAGCAGGATCCACGGCCGCGCCTGCGAATACTGCGCCATCACGTCCTCGATGAAGCTGCCGGCATGCAGCGCGATGGCCATGACGATGGCGCCCGCCTCCACCGGCTCGTCCACCGACGAGATCTGCGATGCGTCGTAGGCGTTGTCCACCGTTGCCGCAAAGCCGAGGTAGTCGGCCATGCGCTTGCGGTTCAACGGCCAGCTGGTGCCGTTCAGCACCGTCGTGCCCATGGACGAGCGGTCGAGGCGCACATAGAACTCCCGAATGCGCTGGGCGTCGCGGTCCAGGCCGGCAGCAATGCCGAGCAGGTAATGACCGTAGCTGTTGGGTTGCGCCGCCACGCCGTTGGTGTAGTTGGGAACGATGGCGTCCTTGTACCGGTCCGCCAGCTTGACCATCGTGTTGGTCGTCTTGTTGAGCTGATCGGCCAGGCTCAGCATGTCATCGCGCAGGATGGCCGAGCGCAGTGTCGCCAGCATGTCCTGGCTGGAGCGGCCCGCATGGAGCAGGGTGACCTGCGGGCCTGCGGCCTCGATCAGCAGCGGTTCGAAGGTGATCACGTTGCTGGGGCGCTTGCCGCCCGGCTTGTCGCCGTCCGCCAGCACCTTGGTGATGCCCGAATACACAAGTGGCGTCATCGACTTGTCGAGCAGGCCTTCGTCCGTGTTGATGACCGCGGTGGCCTTGTTGATCTGGCCGAGCCAGAAAAATTCGTCATGCCTCGGCCTGGCTTGCGCCCAGACCTGGGGAATTGCGGAAGACAAGGAAAGAGCGGCCGCCAGGGCCAGGGCAGATAGTTTCATGGCGTCTCGAATTCTGTTGGTCGATGCAGCGCCGCAGAATACACGCTTGCATGGGACTGCATTGCGCGGATTCGCTCCCGGCGAACAGTCCGCGCTTTCAGTCCGACTCTTTCAGAGAGTCGCAGTCACGGCGTCGCGCCACAGTCCGGCATGCCGAAGCATTCCGAGTGTCCGTCCGAGCACATCGCGCCGATAGTCGGCCGCGTCCCGGCCCGCATGATCGTAGAAGCCGCTTCCGGTCTTCAGTCCGAGCCGGCCCTCGGCCATCATGGTGTCCAGAATCGCGGGCGCCCGATAGCGATTCGCGTCGACGGATGCGGACAATTCGCGGCTCGCATGATGGAGGATGTCGCAGCCGCCGAAGTCGATGAACTCGACCACGCCCAGGGCCGCGAAACGCAGACCCAGTCCATAGCGCGTGGCCTTGTCGATCTCTTCCGCGGTCGCGGCGCCCTCCTCGATCATGCGGGCCGCCTCGTTCATGATCAGCGCCTGCAGCCTGGGAACGATGTAGCCCGGCGTGGGGCCGCACACGACCGGCAGCTTGCCGATCTGCTCCATCAGCCCCTTGGCGCGGCGCAGCACAGCCGGGTCGGTCCCGGCGTGCGTGCTGAGCTCCACCACCGGAATCATGTAGGCGGGGTTGAGCCAGTGGATGTTCAGGAAGCGCTCCGGCTTGCGAACGAACTCCGCAATTTGCGTGACCAGGATGCTGCTGGTGGTCGAGGTCAGGATCGCGTCGTCACGGCAATGCGTGTTGATCTGCGCGAAGGCCTCGCGCTTGGCAGCGATCGTCTCCGGTACGCCTTCGAAGACCAGCTCGGCTGCGGCGAGTGCGGTGGCAGCGTCAGCGGCCCGCACGACATCGACGCGCGCGGCGATGCGCGGCACCTGCGCCGCCTCCAGCGCGCCGAGTGCGACCAGCCCGTCGAGGCTGCCGGCGATCTCCGCCCGCACTTCGTCATGCAGCGACCGCCACGCCGCATCGTCGCGCTCGCGCAGGTCGACCAGCGAGATGCGGTGCCCGGCATAGGCGAATGCAATGGCGATGCCGCGGCCCATGCGCCCGGCACCGACGGCCGCGATCAGCGGCAGCTTCGCGTCGTCAGAAGCCTTCATGGAGCCGCTCCTTCAGCGCGTCGCGTGCGATGCCGTCGAAACCCAGCGCATCGAACGTGCGCGGACCCAGACGCAGGTCGCGGCCCAGGAATCCGCCGACGATGGCGAGCAGCCCGTGTGCAACCGGCGCGTCGACACCGGCATGCCGCGCAGCCGACGCCAGGAATCCGAGACCGAGTTCGGTGTCCTCCGTGACGTAGCGATGGGTCTGCAGATCGATGTTCTCGCGCCAGTCGCCGGACTTCACCAGCTGCTTGTGCGCGTCGCCATACATCCACCGGTCGTTGTCGTAGTGGTCGGCCAGCGGATAGTGCGGCCCGCCATAGCCGAAGGCCTCACGCACGGCGATGCGCTCCTGGTCCAGCCGGCTGGTAACGGCACGCACGCTCGACTGCGTACCCTCGTTGTGGATGTCCCAGCGCTCGAAATGCTGCAGCGGCGCGGCATTCATCACGATCAGCGGCGGGTGAATGATCGGGCCGGCATTCATCAGCGCGCCCGACAGGGCGTCGCCGCAGCCGTGCACCGCCGGGTACGCCTGCCGAATCATTGCGATGGCTTCCGGCGCCTTGCGCGCCGGATAGACACCGGTCGGCAAGTGGATCGCGCGCACGGTGACGTTGACCTCGCGATCCCCGTGCTTGCGCGCGAGGTAAGGCAAGGTGCCGGTCTCCGCCCAGGCGACGTCCGCCGTGCTGCCGGCCTTGCGCACGGCCTGTGCCATCACGTAGCTGCCGAAGGTCCCGGGCGGGAGAAAGACCACCTGCCCGTCGACCAGATGGGCCGCCATGGCATGCGCGATGTCGGCCTGCGCGATGGCCGGGCTCGGGATCACGATCAGCTCGGCACCGCGCATGGCGTCGCCGATGTCCGCCGTGGCAACGGCGATCGGCACATCGCGTGCACCGGCTGCATCCTTCAGGCGGATCGAGCCGGCGTCGATCACGGCGCGCAGCGCGGCCGCGTCACGCCGCCAGAGCCTGATCTCATGGCCGGCCTCCGACAGGTCGGCCGCCGCGGCATAGCAGCCGTGGCCGCCTCCCAGAATCGCAATCTTCATGGTCTGTGCTGTCGTTGTGGTGGACGGATCGGTGGCTGCGCTCAGATGTGCATGCCGCCATCGACCATGTAGACACCGCCAGTGCAGAACGCACTGTGCGGCGATGCGAGGAATACGGCCATGTTCGCGACCTCCTCCGGGTGCCCGTGGCGGCCGAGCGGAATGAGGCCATCGAGCAGAGCGGTCGCGTCGCGGCCCATCGCGTCGCCCAGGCGGCGCTCGACATCGGCCTGGAACCCATTCGCTATCGGCCCGGGCGCGATCACGTTGACCCGGACGCCGCGGCCGGCGCTCTCCTTGGCGGCGACCCGCATGAGCCCGATCAGCGCGTGCTTCGACGTCGCATAGGCGCAGATGCCCTGTTCCGCGGTGACGCCCACGATGCTCGACGTGATCAGCACGCTGCCGCCGTCGGCCATGGCCGGCAAGCCATGCTTGCAGGCCAGGAACGCACCGCGAACGTTGACCGCCATGACCTGGTCGAACAGCGCCGTGTCGTACGCCGTCACCGGCGCGATCGGGCCGTCGACGCCCGCATTGCAGAACAGGAAATCGAGTCGCCCCAGGACTGCCACGGCATCCTGCACGTACGAGATGGCGTCCGCTTCGATGGAGACGTCCGCGACGCTACCGGTCACGCGATCAGAGAAGGCCGAGAGTGACTGCCGTGCGGTTTCGATCGATTCGGCACTGCGATCCACCAGATGGACCCTCGCGCCGGCCACCAGCAGTTGACGTGCCGTCGCAACGCCGATGCTGCCCGCGCCGCCGGTGATCAGGCACGCCTTGCCAGCCATCGAATCCGGAATCGACATGGCCTCAGGCCCGGCGTTGTGCACCGACGAACACGAACAGCATCGTGGCCGGCTTGTTGCTCTTGTTGCGCCAGGCATGGCGCGTTCCGTTCTGAATCACCACGTCCTGTGCGTGCATCTCCAGTTCGCGGCCATCGTCGAGTTCGAGCCAGATGTCGCCCTCGAGCACCACGTCGTAGTCGACCGTATCGGTCGTGTGCATGCCGGGATGGTCCGGCTCGAAGCGCGCGGCCAACCCGGGGTTGGCTTCGACGATCTCGGTGCCATAGCCGACCGGGTCGAAGGTCGGCGCAGCCATCGCCGCGTCGGGCGGGAAGGTGACGATCATCAGCCGCGTCTCGCCCGGTTCCGGATGGAACGACGCGGTCTCCGGCGTCGGATCGGGGACTGCGCCGATACCAACGGTCGGCACCGGTGCGGTGCTCCAGACCAGCGTGGTGGAGAAGCCGGGAAAGCTCTTGAAATCTGTGGCGCGCGGCGCAGCGCCGTCGCTCAGGATGATGGCCTTGCCGTTGGCATCGATGCCGGTGACGACACGTCGGTTCTTCATGGTGTTCCTCGGAGAAGAGTGGGGGTGAAAAGTGGCGAGTGGGATGGAAGACGTCTCAGGAGAGCGCCGATGGCGCACGCGCGAGCACATCGCCCGCACGCAATTCGTAGTGGCGGGCGAGCCGCATCAGCCACAGGTCGGCCTGGGGCTTGCCGATCAGCTGCAGGCCGATCGGCAGACCGTCGGCATTGAAGCCGGCCGGCACGCTCACCGCGGGCAGCCCGCCGAGCGATGCGTAGATCGTCACTTCCATCCAGCGGTGGTAGGTGTCCATGGCGCGGCCGGCGATCGTGCGCGGCCAGGGCGTCGACGCGAGAAAGGGCCAGACCTGGGCCGATGGCAATGCCAGCACGTCGCAGTGCGCGAACATGCCGAGCAGTTGCGTATAGAAGCGGGTGCGCGCCGTGCTTGCCGCGAGCACCTCGGTGGCGGTCAGCGCGTCGCCTTGTGCGGCTTCCCATTGCGCCTCGGGCTTGAGTTGCTGCCGCGCCGACAGGTCGTCCCACACGTTGCGCAAGCGTCCGGCCACCAGCCAGCGGCGTAGCGTGAGCCAGGTCTGCCAGGCCTCGCCCGGATCGAACGCGGGCTGCACGCTGTCGACGGTGCAGTTCGCGTCGGCGAGCCGTGCGAGCGCATCGGTACAGCAGGCCAGGATGCCGTCTTCCATCGCCAGGTGGCCGCCCAGGTCGCCCAGCCAGCCGATGCGCACGTGCCCGGGATCACGGTCCAGATCGAGCGGCTCGCCCGGCCAGGTGCCGGGCAGCGACAGCGGCGCACGCTCGTCGCGTCCGGCCTGCACCGACAGCAGGTTCGCGATGTCCTCGACCGTGCGCCCCATCGGGCCTTCGGTGCCCATCTGGTTGACCCATTGGTCGCCCATCGGGCCATACGGAACGCGCCCCTGGCTCGGCCGGAATCCGAAGACGTTGTTGTAGCCGGCGGGATTGCGCAGCGAACCCATCATGTCGCTGCCATCCGCCACCGGCACCATGCGCAGCGCGAGCGCACAGGCCGCGCCGCCACTCGACCCGCCCGCGGTGAAGCGCGGGTCGTAGGCGTTGCCAGTGGCACCGAACACCGTGTTGTAGGTGTTCGACCCGAGCCCGAATTCGGGCGTGTTCGTCTTGCCGATGAGGATCGCACCAGCCGCCTTCAGGCGCTCGGCCTGGATGTCGTCGAACGTGGGCACGTTGTTCGCGAGCAGCGGCGAACCGAACGTGGTGGTAATGCCCTGGGTGTTGCAGACGTCCTTCACGGCCATCGGCATTCCATGCAGCCAGCCGCTGGAACGGCCCGCCTGCAGTTCGGCGTCGCGCTCGTCGGCCTGCGCGCGCAGCGTGTCGCTGTCGACGCGGCTCACGATCGCATTGAAGGTCGGGTTGAGGCGATCGATCTGCGCGAGATAGGCGTCCATCGTCTCGCGGCAGGACAGTTCGCGCGCATGGATGCGGCGGCTGAGCTCGCTCGCGCTCATCGAAAGAATGGGGTCAGACACGATGCTGGTTTTCCGTGGTGGTTGCGGCGCCGTCGGCGCGAAATTCGAAGCGGGGGGACGCGGCGAACAGCGCCCGGGTGTAGGCGTGCTGCGGATCGGCGAACAGCGCCGCGGTCGCGCCCTCTTCCACGACCCGGCCGCGGTGCATCACGATGACGCGGTCGCAGAGTTGCGCTGCGACACGCAGGTCGTGCGTGATGAACAGCATCGACAGCGACAGCTCCTTCTGCAGCTCGCGCAGCAGCGCCAGCACCTGGGCCTGCACGCTCACGTCCAGTGCGCTGACCGCCTCGTCCGCCACCAGCACGCTCGGTTTGCAGGCCAGCGCGCGGGCGATGGCGATGCGCTGTCGCTGGCCTCCGGAGAACTGGTTGGGATAGCGATGCAATGCCGTGCGCGGCAGCTGCACGCGGTCCATCAGAACCTCCGCATCGCGCCAAGCGGCGGCTTCGGTGCTGCCGAAGTTGCAGGCGCCCTCGACGATCGACTGGCCCACGGTACGCCGCGGGTTCAACGAGCGATTCGGATCCTGGAACACCATCTGCACCCGATGTCGCAATGGCCGCAGTCGCGATTCGCCCAGCCCCTGCACCGCGTCGCGGCCCCAATGGAGCGACCCTTCCGACGCGTCGATCAGCCGGGCGGCGCAGCGTGCAAAGGTCGACTTGCCCGAGCCCGACTCGCCGACGATGCCGATGGTCTCGCCACGGGCCAGGGCCAGCGAAAGGCCGTCGAGCGCCCGGGTTTCCCGCTTGCGACCCATCCAGTCGCGCGTCACGTAGGTCTTGCCTACCGCGTCGGCTTGCAGCGGCGGCGGTCCCGGCGGCAGCGTGCGGGGCGCCGGCGGCGTCAGTCCCGGCACGGTCTCGAGCAGCGTGCGCGTGTACGCTTGCGCCGGGTTCCGCATCACCTGCTCGCGCGGCCCGTGTTCGACCATGGCGCCCTGGTACATCACCAGCACATCGTCCGCGATGTCCGCCACCACGCCCATGTCGTGGGTGATGAAGAGCACGGCCTGCCCTTCGGTCTGCTGCAGCTCGCGGATCAGCTTCAGGATCTCGGCTTGCGTCGTGACGTCCAGTGCGGTCGTCGGCTCGTCGCAGATGAGCAGCGCCGGCTTCAGGATCAGCGCCATCGCGATCACGATGCGCTGCCGCTGGCCTCCCGAGAGCTGCTGCGGATAGCTGCGCAGGATTCGTTCCGGCTCCGGCAGCCGCACCCGCTCGAACATGGCGAGGATCAGCGCCCGGCGTGCCGTCGCGTCGAGCGCGGTGTGCGCGCGCAGAACCTCGTCGACCTGCTCGCCGCATCGCATGATCGGGTTCAGCGCGGTCATCGGCTCCTGGAACACCATCGCCATGGTCATGCAGCGCAGTGCGCGCAGGCGCTGCGGCGACGCCGCGAGCACGTCCTCGCCATTGACGCGGATCTCGCCGGTCGGACGCGGCAGGTTCGCGGCCAGCAGGCCCATCACGGCGGTCGCCATCACGGACTTCCCGGAGCCAGACTCGCCGACGACGCACAGCGTGCGGCCGGCTTCGATGCGCAGGCTGACGTCGTGCAGCGCATACGCCCTGTCGCTGCCCTCTGGCAGGCGCACGCTCAGGTGCGCGATGTCGAGAACCGGCGTACTCATCGCAGACCTCGGCTGAATTTCGGGTCGAGCACGTCGCGCAATCCGTCGCCGAGCGCATTGATGGCCAGCACCGTCGGCACCAGGAACATCGCGGGGTAGAACACCGTCGACGGGTACTGGGTGAACTGCACCCGGGCCTCGGCCATGATGTTGCCCCAGGTCGGTATCTCCGGCGGCAGCCCCAG
>JAZKDL010000386.1:0-1742 GCA_040387575.1 Pseudomonadota bacterium | reverse complement strand
AGCTCGGTCATCGTGCCGACCGTGGAGCGCGAGGAGCGCACCGGGTTGGTCTGGTCGATGGCGATCGCGGGCGGAACGCCCTCGACCTTGTCGACCGCCGGCTTGTCCATGCGGTCGAGGAACTGGCGCGCATAGGCCGAGAAGGTCTCGACGTAGCGCCGCTGCCCCTCGGCGTAAAGCGTGTCGAACACGAGGCTCGACTTGCCGGACCCGCTGGGCCCGGTGACCACCGTCATCTCGCCGGTGCGGATGTCGAGATCGATGTTCTGGAGGTTGTGCTGGCGTGCGCCGCGAATCCGGATGGAGCCCTGTGTCATGCGTGCCTTGGGGGTGGGGCAAACATTCTAGGCACCGGTTTACGGCATCGCCGTGGCAGGGTCTTGCGCGGCTGGCTGTCGGTCCGGCCCTACGGACGGGCCGTTCGGGATGCCGATTATTTCGGCGCGCTGGCCGCCGGCGCCGGCGCATGCAGCGCATCCGCGCCGTGCTTCTCGCCTCCCATGTCGACCTTGTCGCCGGCTTTCATGATCACGAACAGGGCAAGGGCGGCGAAAAGAGCGAAGCCGACGGCGATTTTCCACATGGCGGGGGGTCTCCTGGTTGTAAAGCGGTTCAAGAAAAAGGCCTCATGCAGCCATGGCGGCATGAAGCCTCTTTGTTGAACGGCAGCAAAAAGGGGGCAAGCCCCATCTCTCTGCCTTTGTCTTCACCAGAAACACCACGGAACCGGCTTCGCCGGGCCGTCGGTGTTGCCCCCGGTAGGGGGTTGGCGAAGCGACACGAAGTGCGCGCAGCCTGGGGGCGAGCTAATCATTCGCGTAGATGTCGACGTCCTTGGTTTCGCGCACGAACAGCGTGCCGACCACCAGCGTGATGCCCGCGATGATGATCGGGTACCAGAGGCCGTTGTACATGTTGCCGGTACTGGCCACGATCGCGAAGGCGGTGGTCGGCAGCAGGCCGCCGAACCAGCCGTTGCCGATGTGGTACGGCAGGCTCATCGACGTGTAGCGGATGCGGGTCGGGAACATTTCGACCAGCATCGCGGCGATCGGGCCGTAGACCATCGTCACCAGCAGCACCAGCCAGAACAGCAGCGCAATCATCATGCCCTTGTTCATCTTGGCCGGGTCCGCCTTGCTCGGGTAGCCCGCAGCCTTCAGGTCGTCGGCCACGCCCTTCTTGAAGGCCGCGATTTCCTTGGCCGAGCCTTCATCGAACTTCAGGTTCACGACGTTGCCCACGGGCGCTTCGACGGTCTTGTCACCGATCTTGACGACCGCCTTCGAACCCGGCGCGCCGGCCACGTTCTCGTAGCTCACCGAGTTCTGGACCAGGTAGCGCTTGGCGATGTCGCAGGAGCTCTTGAAGTCGATCTCGCGGGCCACCGGGTTGCCCTGGAACGAGCAGGTGGCGGGGTCCGCGGTGACGATGACGGCCGCGGTGTTCTGCGCATTGGCCAGGTCGGGATTGGCGGCCGAGGTGAGCGCCTTGAAGACCGGGAAGTAGGTCAGCACCGCCAGCAGGCAGCCGGCCATGATGATCGGCTTGCGACCGATCTTGTCCGACAGCGTGCCGAAGATCACGAAGAACGGCGTGCCCAGCAGCAGGGCAGCGGCGATCAGCAGGTTGGCGGTGGTCGCATCGACCTTGAGCTGCTGCGTGAGGACGAACAGCGCGTAGAACTGGCCGGTGTACCAGACCACGGCCTGGCCGGCGGTCAGGCCGATCAGCGCCAGGAT
>JAZKDL010000385.1:7645-22582 GCA_040387575.1 Pseudomonadota bacterium | reverse complement strand
ACCGCGGCGAACGACAGAGTTCCAGCCAGAGCTGTGTCGGCGTCCATGCGGGGTCGTTGCGCGACCTGTGGCAAGTCACCCATGAGATCGCGCGCCGCACCGGCGGCGACCCTGGGCATCCAGGTCTGTTCGGGCCGGCTGCGCCGCCCACGGGGACGCGGCCCGGGCGACTCATCGTGATGGAATGCACGGGCTGGCGCGTGACCGACAGCGACACCCGGCAAGCCTTCGAGCAAGTTCTCCAGTCGCTTCGCGACGCGGGCGTCGCCGTGCTCCGGCGGGGCGACCATCCGCACATCGACAGGTTCGAGGACAGCCTCGAATCGGCGAACGCGATGGTCGGCACCATCCTGGCCTACGAGAACCGCTGGATCTACGAGAACCTCGCCCGCAAGCATTCCACGCTGTCTGCGAGCACGCTGGAAGCGCTGGACAAAGCGCGCGCCCTCAGCGTCGACGACTACCGCGCCGCACTCGCAAGCCGCCGCCATGCGCAGCAGTGCTTCGCGGATCTCGCGCCGCTCGCGGATGCGCTGATGAGCCCCACGTCACCGGGCCCCGCCACACGCCTGGACACGCCACCACCGGCTGCAGGCGCGCCCATCTTCGTCGCGACCGGCAACCCGGTCTTCAACCTGCCGGCGTCGTTGCTGCTTGCGCCGGTGGTGGCACTGCCGTTGATGGCCGTGCGGGGGCTGCCGGTCGGCGTGCAGCTCGTCGGCCAGCTGCATGACGACTATCGCCTCACCGATTACGCCCAATGGATGACCGACAACATCCGGCCCGTCTCCGTGTCCTAGTACTGACGCAAAGGAACCCCCCATGCCATCTACTTCCATCCTCACGCCACTCAGCGGCGACGCCTTCGAGCGCGACCTGGACGCGTTGCGTGAGGCTGCCGAATCCCAGGCAGCCCGTCACGAGTTCATTCCCGACTTCCGCTGGCCCGAGGGCGTGCGCATTGCCGTCAACTTCACGGCGGACTACGACACCATGCTCTACCGCAAGGTGCTCGGCGAGCCGCTGCTCCAGCTCGCCAAGGGCGAGTTCGGCGGTCGCGTCGGCATGCTGCGGCTGGTCGAGCTCTTCAATGGCCACGGGGTCAAAGCCACCTTCTTCACGCCAGGGCGGGTGTGCGAGCTGTACCCGCAGACCCTGCACCAGGCCATCGCAGGCGGTCACGAGCTGGCGGACCACATGTGGGAGCACCGCACGCCCAAGGAGCGCGAGCTGCAGATCGACCACATCGCGCGGACCACGCGCGCGCTGGAGCCGTTCATCGGACATCGGCCTGTCGGCACGCGCAGCTTCTGGCCGCACGACCTCCTGCGCAACGAAGGCTATCTCTACAACAGCCTCGGACTCGCCAGCCATCTGCCTTACTACACGGCCGACGCCAACGGTGAAAACTGCCTGGTCGAACTGCCTTTTCACTGGGCGCTGGACGACGCCCAGTTCTTCACCTTCGGCTGGCTCGGCAGCCAGCCCTCGGCGCAGCACCTGTCCGATCCGGAGCGCGTGCTCGAACTTTGGTGGGACACGTTTCAGCAGCAATACGACAAGGGCGGCTACATCAACATCTGCCTGCACCCCTACGTGTCGGGGCGCGCCATGCGCATCGCCATGCTCGATGAGCTGATCCGTCGCATGAAGACACTCGACGGCGTCTGGTTCCCGACCTGCGAGACGGTGGCGCGCTACTGCCTGGACACCTACCCGCCGCGCAAGCTGCGTACCTGAGATCGGAGAACGACATGCCCTGGAAAAACGGATACACCATCAGCGACGAAGCCACACTGCCGGATGCGGAGGTTCGATGGCCGGAAGGCAAGAGTTGTTGCGTTCGCGTCGTCGTGGACCTCGGCTTTGCGACGAGTGCCGAAGGCCTTTCCATCAAGGATCTGACGACGTCCGACGCGGTGTTCGCGATGGGAGAAGGCCTCGACCTGTTGACGGCGTTGCTTGCGCGCCATGCGATCCACGCGACATTCGCGATTCCCGCCATGCTGGCGGCGCTTTACCCAGCACGCATTCAGGCGTTGCAGGCGATGGGCCATGAGATCGCAGCCAACGGTTTGCGGCAGGAAGATGTTTCGAAGCTGACCGCAGACGAGGAGCGACGTCGACTGGATGCGACAACGAAGATGCTTTCGGACATCACGGGCCAGCGCCCTGCAGGGTGGTTCGGGATGCCACGCGTCAGCGATTCCTTCGCCGTCGGGTCGATCAGCGAGGCGACCATCGATCTGCTGATCGATGCGGGCTACAGCTACTTCGGCAACGGATTGGCCGACGACATCCCGCACTATTGGGTGACCGATTTTTCGAGCCGCCGCGCATTGCTTGCACTCCCGCATTACTACCACTGCAACGATCAGTACTTCATCATGTACCCCCGCAAGGGTTCGGGGCTGGAGAACCCCGACGTGCTGCTGCGCAACTGGCGCTGGGAGTTCGATGCCCAGTACGCACGGGGACGGCATTTCGAGATGACCATCCATCCGGAGAGCTCCGGTTGGGGGCACCGTCTGAACGGCATGGACCGCTTCCTGCAGTACGTTCGCGCCAAGCCGGGTGTCTGGACGGCGACCAGTTCGGAATGTGCCGAGCATTGGATCCGGACGTTCCCTGCCGCGTCGAGCCTGCGATTGACGCCCAGTGTCTGGCAGGACCACGCCGGCAGCATGAGCTAGCTCTCTTTTAGAAGGCTCTGCCGTCGCCCGCATTCAAGGCTTATGTGGCCATGCCCTGGACAGCGACCGGCATCGACAGGCGTACGACGCTTCCACGGCCATCACTGGAGACGTCGAGCAGGGCGCCAAGCTTGACAGCCCGCGACATCATGTTGCGCTGGCCGCGGCCTGCGGTCCGATGAGCGTGCGCATCGGCGCGGGCATCGACTGCGCGCGCTTCTGCGTCTATTTCGAAGCCATGCCCGTTGTCGGCGATACGGACCTCCACCATGGCGATGCCGTCGTGGTGCACGTTTCGCACGCTCATGGCGACCACGGTGGCACCGCTGTGACGCATGGTGTTCGTGAGTGCTTCCTGAACGATGCGCAGCAGGTGCAACGCTCTTTCCGCATCCAGCCATGCCAGTTCGGGGACATCGTCGTCCACTGCCCAATCGAGCCGTACGCCCGACGCCTCCAAGCGCGGCGCCATCCGGAAGCGCAACGAACCGAGGACCGTCACAGGGTCGCGTTCATCGCCCGCCAGCGAATCGACGGCGACCCGCAGATCATCCAGGCAATCCTGCAATGTATGGGCGAGCAGTCGACCATCGACGCTGGCCGCGCGCGCCTGCATCAGTGCCGAGGTCAGATGCAGCCCCAGTCCGTCATGCAGGTCGCGCATCAGGCGTTCCCGCTCCTGCGCCTGCGCCTGATCGCGCTCGGCGTTGCGCAACTGGTCGAAGCTGCGGGTCAGCAATTCATGCTGCGTTCGAACCTGCGTCGCCAGCGACTCCGACATCTGGCGGGTGTTTTGCAGCGCGGCGAGATAGCGCCGCGTCAACATGCCGCCGATGGCGAGGAAGAGGGGCAGGGCGGCGTACTGGCGCATGTAGTACTGCCCCAGCGCGAACTTGTCGTTGGTGACGCGGTAGTCGTTGAGCATCAGCCCGATGTACACCACGCCTGCCAGCGCGATCAGGGTCGTTTCCGCGGTGCGCAGGCGCCATGCCAGCGCGGACAGCCTGGCCTGGGTCCAACAGGTCAGCGTGATCCCGGCAAGTCCGACCCACCGAAAGTTCGACCGCGACGTCTGGAAGCTGTCCGGCAAGGTGAGCGCCAGCGTCGCGCACACCATGAACACCCAGACCACCACGGTTTGCCAGTGCCGGCGAACGAAGTGGACCTTCCTGTCCGGCGGGCTTTCGGTTTCGCAGTAGCGCAGCGTGAACAGTGCGAAGAAGCCGACGAAGCCGACGGCGCCGACCACGCTCAGCTGTGACCATCGCAGATTGGACAGCGGCAGGTCCGTGACGTACAGATTCAGGTTGCGGATGCCCCAGACCAGCGCGGCCAGGCCGAACCATCCGAACACTACATTGGCACGCTCGCGGCTCCAGAGCATCAGCACGTAAGCGCCCATCGCAATCGTGAACACCGAACTGATGAGCGTGCCGGTGTTCTGCCAGAAGCTCCGCCATCGCCAGGCGGCCCGAAGTGGCTCTTCGGGGCCGACATAGACCTCGCCGAGGCCGTTGCGGTGTTGTGGATAGCCGGTGACGAGCACGTGTAGCACATTGCGCTGGCCCGCGGGCCGGAGCAGCGCGTGGGGCAGGTGAAAGAGCAGTGGCGTGTAGAAATTGCGCGTCACGGGCTCGGTCATCCTGCCCTGACTGCCCAGGTCCGCGCCATTGATGAAGAGCTGTGCGTTCATTCCGACTGCCGGCAAGTAAATGGCAATCGGCGCGTCCCACCAGCTGGCCGGTGCAACCAGGTCGAGGCGGTACCACGCATGACCGCTGGCATCGGGCCAGGTGCTGTCCCAGTTGTCAGGCAATACCGTCTCGCGCCAGGCCGCGTCGTCGGTAGCTGGCGTCGCCGGCGGCGTCGCGGACTGGCCCACGGCCGTCACTCCCATCTCCAGTCGGTCGGCTTTGACGACACGCAGCACGCGCGGGTCGTCGACTTCAGCCAGTCGCACAGCGGAGCCTGCCGCTGCGGCCAACTGCAATGCGCAGGCGGCCAGCAACCATCCGATGGTGAAGCGCGCAAGCCACGTCATGGAAGCAGTCACGCTGCTGCGGCGTTCATGCCAGCGGAGGACGACCCTGCTGCGTGGCGCGCTGGTTGTATTCCCAGACGGCTTCGGAGCGGGAATTGACCGCAAGTTTCTGGTAGATGCGCTTGATATGGGTGCGCACGGTGTTTCCGGACACATCGAGTGCGCCAGCCACCTCCGCATAGGTGAAGCCCTTGGCGATACCGGTCAGTACCTCGGTTTCGCGCGCCGACAGGGTGTCTTTCGGGTCGTCGGTGGGGAGTGCAACTGGCGTGGCGTGTACCGCCAGCCCGACGGCTTTTTCATCGCCCGGCAGGCGAGACGGACGGTACTGGCGGATCAGCAGGCGCGCGATGCGTGGCGACATGGGCGAGCCACCCAGGCGCAGGTAGTCGAGGTGCTCACGCATGTTGGCGAGACTGGCGTCCTTCAGCAGGTAGCCGCTTGCGCCCGCTTCCATCGCGGCGACCACGTGCTGCTCATCACCAAAGACGGTGATCACGAGGATGTCGCAGGACGGGTGGCGAGTGGCGGCGTCTCGGATCACATCGGTGCCAGGTCGGTCGGGCAGCCCCAGGTCGCACAGCACGATGTCCGGGGTGTGGTGCTGCATCCAGTGCAAGGCCTCGCCGGCCGTCGAACAGCACGCCGGCGCCTGACCGGCAGACATATCGGCAAGCAACGCCGCCAGCCAGTTGCGTGTCGCTTCGTCGTCCTCAACCAGCAAGATCGTTTCCATGCCTCTCCGTCGCTCGTGTCATCCAGTGTACCGACGGCTCGGCGACGAACGGGCGTGCGTCGGGTCACACGATCGTGGGATAGGGCGTAGCGCCTGTCACCCCCAGACTGCCGCCGCACGGGTTGATCACCGCCTTCGAGGTGTGCCCTGCAGGAGTCGATGACCTTGATCCACATGTTCGTTCGTTCCCTTCGCGCTGGCGCCGCCGCGATGAAGATCTGGCCAGCCGTGTTGTCCATCGGTGCGGCCGTTTCCGCCTGTGGTGGAGGTGGCGATGGCAGCAGCAGCGCGGCGGCGACATCGCCCACGTCGTCCGTGGAAATTCGCGGCGCGGTGGTCAAGGGCCCGGTCGCGGGCGCAAGCGTCTGTGCCTATGCACTCGCTGCCGGCGTCGTCGTCGGCGGCGCGCCCGGCACATGCACGACCACGGCCACGGACGGCAGCTATGCGCTGCGCATCGCAAGCGGCGCGGCCGATATCCTGCTCGAAGCCACCGGAGGCACCTTTGTCGATGAGGCCACCGGACAGGTCACCGGTCTTCCAGCCGGCCAGGCCATGACAAGCCTGGTCGCAGGCAACGCGGCGCAGGTCGATGCCTACATCACGCCCCTGACCACGCTGGCCGTGAACCTGGCGCGGGCCAACGGAGCGCTGTCTGCAGTCGGTGTGGCACGTTCCGCAACCGACGTGCTGGCAGGCTTGGGCATCGATCCGGCGCTCGATGTATTTCGAACCGCGCCCGGCTTCGGCAGCGGCGCCAACACCTATGGCGGCGCCTTGGCCACCATCAGTCGACTCGTGCAGAACGGCATGTCCCTGGCCGACTTGTTGAACGCACGCGATGTGCAGGCTCTGCGCGCCTCCTACCTGGCCGCTGCCGCAGGCGCGGGTGGCACAACCCCGACCACTCCAACGACTCCCACCACGCCGACGATTCCGGGTGTCCCTGCCATTTCCGGTGAGCCGACGGCCTCCGGTACGCTGGCGATCACGGGCGGGTCCACGGCGGCATTCACGCCGGATGGTGACGGCTTCATCGTCTCGGTCGACGGTAACCGCACCACCTATCGCTTCGAGAGAGAGGTCAGCTATGCGGTGGGCACCGGCACGGCGACCACCAAGGCTTACATCAGCGTGGCGCGTGTCACTCAGGGTGTCTCCGGCCCGTTGCAGACGACCATTCTTTCCGCCAGTTTCGCGCCGGAGAAGGGGCTCTCGGGATTCGCCTCGTCGAGCTGCAGCGGCGACTGTGGTGTGCACATCAGCACGCCAGCAGGCGCCACCCATCCGGTTTCGCTGGTGTTCGACGACGTGGCCCTGGGCACGCTGGTGCTGAACGGAAGCCTGACGGGCGATGCCCCGGGCGCGGCGTGGTCGATCGACGATCTGCCCAGGACCACCACCGGCAACATCAGCTTGAACGGCAACGCAGCGACCACCGTCACCGGCGACGTGGTGACGGGCAGCGGTCCTGGCGGCGCCGTGCGCACCATCACGCTGCAACTCGCCGGCGGCGCCCAGCTCATCGCCACCGAACGCTTCGCGCCCACCGGCGCCGCGATGGGCAATGGGTCGAGCTATCTGTCGCCTGGTGGCACCCTGACGTCCTGCGTCAGCGCTTGCGCGTTCTCCGTGACCGAATCGGCGTCATCGTTCGACATCGCATTCAATGCCATGCAGCTGGAGGACGGGACGGTCGTCAGCGGCAATGCGCAACTCGTGCGAACCCAAGGCACGCTCACCAGCCCCTCGCTGGGCGGCTTCACCCCGATCAGCGACCGCATCCAGTCCGACAACGGCCGGCGCACGATGGCATTCAGCGTGCTCGGTACCGCGGCGCAGGGCGGCATCAGCCTGGTGGTCGTGACCGTCGATGCCGGCAGCGTGACGGAGGTATCGGTCACTACCGCGATTGGCAGCGGGGTGTACCAATGCTTCAAGGAGGCCGCGAGCTTTCTCGGCATTCCAGCGTGCGCGAACGTCAGCGCTTCAGCGGACGGACGCACGGTGGAATTCGATGGCCTGACCGTGGGCGGGGGAATCGTGGGTCAACGGCAGAGTGCAGTGCTCAGAGGAACATTGACGGCCCGTGGTTTCTGATCGCATCACCCGTCGCGCTCACTGATTGCGGTACGCCGGTCCGCCACCATCGACCTTCAGCACCGAGCCGTTCACGAAGCCCGAAGCATCGGACAGCAGATAGGACGCGGCGTGGGCAATGTCGACGGGCTGGCCTAGCGCGCCGATCGCAACATCGGGGCGCTTTCCGGCGTCGGGTCCGGACTGTTCCATGGCTGCATAGCGCGGCGACAAGATTGGGCCCGGCGCGATGGAGTTGGTGCGGACGCCCTGAGCGCCGTAGCGTCGCCCGAGGCCCTGAACCAGCAGGTCGAGCGCCGCGTTCACGCTGGCGCCGGGAAAGTGATTCGGCGGCGGATCGATGCCACCGCGCCCGGTAATGACGACGACACTGCCTTTGCCTTGTTGCACCAGGGCTGGCAGCGCGGCGCGCACCACGCGCACCGTGCCCAGCAGTTTGGCTTCGATCACGCTGTGCCACTGCGCATCGTCCAGCTCGAGGAAGTCACCGAAGGCACCCACGTTGGTGCTGGTGACCACACCGTCGAGCCGCCCATGCCGCTCCAGCAGTTGCGCCGTGGCGGCCTTCACCGCCGCATCGTCCGTCACATCGAGCGGCACCACTTCGATGCCCGGGTGGTCCGCAAAATCCTCCGCGCGGACGGAGCGTCCGCTGGCGACCACGCGCGCGCCTTCGCCAGCCAGATGCCGAGCCACCGCACCGCCGAGCGCGCCGGAGGCACCGGTGACCCAGAAGACTTTTCCTTGATGGATGCCCATGTCGTTTTCTTTCGCGCAGCCGCGTCTGGCGGCCGCATGTTGCAAGATTCAAGAGAGGTCGACGATGCTAGATGGTGGTACCGCGGACCCAAACTCGTTTACCGCACTTGCATAAACGGAGCGACCCGATGAGCTCATTCGATATCCGTCGTTCGCAACGGACGCCACCGTACCTAGCATGCAAGGCTTCGACGACCACACGCGACGCATGCCTGCCGACACATCCACCGACACCGACACCGAGCACGCCGCACGCATCGACCTCGCAGCCGCCCACCGCGCGGCGGTGATGCACGACTTCCACGAAGGCATCGCGAACCACTTCACCTTCGCGCTGCCGGGGCGGCCCGGCCGCTTCCTGGTCGCGCCGTACGGACGCCACTGGGCCGAGATCAAGGCCAGCGACTTCATCGTGCTCGACTACGACGCGCAGCAGCTTTCGGGCGACGGCGTGGTCGAGCAGTCCGCGCTGTGCATCCACTTGCCGATCCATGCAGCCGATCCGCAGCGCCATGCCGCGGTGCTGCACACGCACATGCCGTATGCGACCGCGCTGACGCGCTTGCAGAACCAGCACCTGCAAGCGATCGGCCAGGCCGAGTTGCTGCTGCTGCCACACATCGTCTACGACGAGGACTACGACGGGCTGGCCTACGACCTGTCGGAGGGCCGGCGGCTGGCGCGGCTGCTGGGCGACAAGAGCATCCTGTTCCTGGCCAACCATGGTGTGGTCGTCACCGGGCGCAGCGTCGCCGAAGCGTATGACCGGCTCTACCTGCTCGAACGCGCCGCCCGATTCCAGGTGCTCGCCTATTCCACCGGACAGCCGCTGCGCATCCTGAGCCAGGCGCAACAGGACAAGGTGCGCCGCCAGTTCTCCGAGACCGCGCGCGACGGCGCGGCCTGGGGCGGCCAGCCCTATCACGCCCTGCACTTCGCGGCGCTCAAGCGGCTGCTGGACCTGCACAACCCGGGCTACGCCCTCTGACCGCCGCATCCGATCGACCGATCCATCCGACATCCAAATGACCGACATCCAACGCACATCCCTCCCGTCCACCGGCTTGCGCCGCCGCAGCATCGTGACCGGCGTCGCCGGCATGGCCGCCGCGTTGGCGCTGCCTTTCCATTCGGCCCGCGCCGCCCAGCAGATCCGCGCGGCCGACATCACCGGCTCGGGCCTGAAGGCTTTCTTCGAAGCGTCCGGCGAAGGCAAGGGCATCGACTACGACGTGTCATGGAGCCGATTCCCTGCCGGCCAGCCGGTGCACGAGGCCTTCAACGCGGGCGCGATCGACGTGAGCCGCACCGGGGATTCGGTGTTCCTGTTCGCCTACGGAGCCGGCAGTCCGGCGCGGGCCGTGAACGCCTATGTGCTGCAGCCGACCTTCATGGAGCTGGTGGTGCAGCCCAAGTCCGGCATCAAGACGGTGGCCGACCTGAAGGGCAAGAAGCTCGCCGTCAATTCGGGCGGCGGCCCGCACCTGATGGCCTTCGACCTGCTGGAACAGGCCGGCGTCGCGCGCGAGGACGTGCAGCTCGTGTTCCTGACGCCGACCGATGCCAAGCCCGCCTTTGCGTCGGGCGCCGTCGATGCGTGGTTGAGCTGGGCGCCGTATTCGACCCTGGCCAAGGAACAGAACGGCGGCATTCCGATCGCCAACCTGAGCAACAACCGGCTGTATTCCGGCAACGACATGCTGCTGGTGCACAAGGACACCGCGGCCGGCAAGCGTGCGCTGGTCGAGGACTTTCTCGGCCGCACCGTGCGTGCCCACCGCTGGGCACTGGCCAATGTGGAGGAGGGCGTCAACGCCCTGTCGCGCGACACCAAACTGGACAAGAAGGTCGCGCGCGCGATCCTGGCCGACTACCGCCCGACGCTGGTCGGCCTCACACCCGCCGTGCGCCGGTCGTTCCGCAACGCGGCCGAGGGCTTCCAGCGGTACGGAATGATCAAGCAGCCGATTGCGAACATCGACGGTGCATTCGACGCCAGCTTCGCGCAGGCGACGGCCTGATTCCACAGACCTCACGAGGACCGCATCGCATGCCGATCACCAACAGCATCGCCGTGGCCGAGCCACGCACGCCGCCGCGCCGCCTGTCGCTGGCGCCTTTGGCGCGTTACGTGTCGCCCTTGCTGCTGCTGGCGCTCTGGCAACTGGCGTCCAGCGCGGGATGGGTGGACGAGCGGCTGTTCTCGTCGCCGCGGCAGGTCGCCGTCACGCTGTGGGAGCTGACCACGTCCGGCGAACTGGGCGAGCATCTGCTGGCCTCGCTGGCGCGCGCCGGCACGGGCCTGGCCATCGGGCTGAGCCTCGGCGTTGCGCTTGCATTGCTGGCGGGCCTGTCGCGCCGCGGAGAGAACGCGGTGGACGCCCTGTTGCAGATGGGCCGCACGCTGCCGCATCTGGCGCTGGTGCCACTGTTCATCCTGTGGCTCGGAATCGGCGAGGCGCCCAAGGTCGCGCTCGTGGCGCTGGGCTGCATGTTCCCCATCTACCTGAACCTGTTTTCCGGCGTGCGCGGCGTGGACCGCAAGATCCTCGAAGCCGCGGACACGCTGGGCCTCACGCGTGCCGAGAAGATCCGCCACATCGTGCTGCCCGGGGCCTTGCCTTCGTTCCTGGTCGGCCTGCGCTACGCGTTGAGCATCGCCTGGCTGTCGCTCGTGGTCGGCGAGCAGATCAACGCCACCAGCGGCATCGGCTACCTGGCGATGACTGCGCGCGACTACATGCGCACCGACATCATCATGGCCTGCCTGCTGGTCTATGCGTCGCTGGGCCTGGCGACCGACGGCCTGGTGCGCCATGCCGAGCGGCGCCTGCTGGCCTGGCGCCCCAGCGTGCTGAAGGATTGACGAATGACCACGCAAGCGTCCCCTGTGGCTGCTCCTGTCGTGCGCGTGCGCCGGCTGACGCGGCGTTTCGGCGAGAACACCGTACTGAACCAGCTCGACCTGGACATCGCGCCAGGTGCGTTCGTGGCGCTTCTGGGCCGATCGGGCTCGGGCAAGTCCACGCTGCTGCGCACGCTGGCCGGGCTGGACACTGCGCCGGCCGGCAGCCTCACCGTCCCGGCGCGCCGCTCGGTGGTGTTCCAGGAGCCACGGCTGGTGCCGTGGAAAACGGTGCGCGAGAACATCGCGCTCGGCCTGCGCGTGCCGAAGCCCGAAGCCATCATCGCGGCGGCCCTGCAGGAGGTCGGCATCTCGCATCGCATCGATGCGTGGCCGCTCACGCTGTCGGGCGGCGAGGCGCAGCGCGCGGCACTCGCGCGCTCCCTGGTGCGCGACCCCGAGCTGCTGCTGCTCGACGAACCCTTCGCCGCGCTCGACGCGCTGACGCGCATGCAGATGCAGCGGCTGGTCGCACAGCTGTGGCAAAAGCACCAGTCCACCGTGCTGCTGGTCACGCACGACGTGGACGAAGCACTGCTGCTGGCCGACCGGGTGCTGGTGCTCGAGCACGGCCGCATCGCCGAAGACTTCGAGGTCGGCCTGCCGCGCCCGCGGCACAACGCGCATCCCGCGTTCGTGGCACTGCGCGAGCGCCTGTTGAACAGCCTGGGCGTTGCCGAACATGCCGAATGACTTTCTCCACTTCACCTGAATCGACCCACGTGTCCATCCACGATCTCCCGCCTCTCTCCCTCGCCGACATCGACCGACTGCTGCCCTGGGTCAGCGAACAGGAAGCCACGCCGCAGCGCGACACGGCCGCCGTCAAGCAGACCATGCAGCGCCTCAAGCAGGCCCGCCTCGGCGCGTTGCGGCTGCCGCGCGAGCTGGGCGGCGCCGGCATCACGCTGACCGCGCTGCTCGATCACGTGATCCGTCTGGCCGCGGCCGACGCGAGCGTGGCCCACGCCTGGCGCAACCACCTGAATGCCACTGAAGGCTTCCTGATCGACCGCAGCCGCATCGACGCCTACGCGCCCTGGCTGAACCGCATCGCGCACGGCGAGACCTTCGGCGCGTCCGCCACCGAGCTGGGCCGCCAGAACGTCGGCAACCTGCGCTATGAAACGGCCGTCACGCAAGGGCCGCAGGGGCTGCGCCTCAACGGCCGCAAGTTCTACAGCACCGGCAACATCTACGCAGACCATCTCTGGGTCTATGCGGTCGATGGCGAGGGCCAGTCGGTCAAGGTCATCGTGCCGGCCACGCGCGCGGGCGTGCACATCGCCGACGACTGGGACGGCTTCGGCCAGGAGTTCACCGCCAGCGGCACCACCACCTACACCGACGTCGTGGTCGAGCCGCAGGACGTCATCCGCGACGCACGTGCAACCGTGCTGCCGTACTTCGCGACCTTCCCGCAGCTCTATCTGTCGGCCGTGGTCGCCGGCATCGTGCAGCGCGTGGTCGACGACGCGACCGCGCTGCTCAAGGCACGCGAGCGAAATTTCTACCACGCGGTAGAACCGGTGGCCGCCGACGACCCATTGCTGCAGACCGTGATCGGCCGCCTCGCCAGCGTGGCGCACATCGCGCGCGTCGGCGTGCTGGACGCGGCCACGCTGCTGGGCGCCGCTTACGACAGCGCCACCGCCGGCCACGCGGACGCGGCGCTGTTCGAGCGCGCGGCCGACAGCACGGCGCGCACCAAGGTGATCGTGGACGAACTCGCTTTGCGCGCCGCCGGCGAGCTGTTCGAAGTGGCTGGCGCGTCCGCCACCCGCCGCGGCCAGCGGCTGGACCGCCACTGGCGCAACCTGCGCACGGTGACGGCCCACAACCCGATCGTCTACAAGGCGCTGGCGATCGGCCGCAAGGTCGTGCACGGCACGCCGCTGCCGAATCTGTCGTACTTCTGAGCGTCAGCCTGCTGCGGGCAGCAGGCCGTCGAACAGCGCTGCCACGTCGTCGAGCCGGTCCAGCGTGTCGATGCGTTCGATCAGCAGATCGATAGACGTGTCGCGCAGTGCCGCCGGGCCATGGCCGAGTGCCTGCCGGGCCTTGGCATGCAGGGCGGCGTCGCTCAGCGGCGCCTCGGGGCCGCCGGGAACACGGTCGATCTGGCGCGACCAGCGGTGGCCGTTCCGGGTCGTGACGTGCACGGTGGCCGGTGCGAACTGGCCGGTCCAGTCGTCGCGCGTGCGCACCACGATGCGGCGCGCCAGGGCGCCGACCTCGGCGTCGCGCACGCGCGGTGCCTCGATGTCGGCCAGCCCAAGTCCGCCGCGCAGCAGCACGCAGGCGATGCCGTAGCGCACGCTGAACTGCGCGGCCACCTGCGGCGCGTCGCCCGGTTCGAAGTCGCCGCCGATCAGCCAGCTGACGTGCGGCGTGAGTTCGACCTCCACCGCTTCGATGTCGGTTGCAGCGAGCGGCCCGTCGACCACGCGCGCCAGCGCGGCGGCCAGCGGCGCGGCGCTGAACAGGCAGACCGGAAACACCTTGACGGTGGTGCCCAGCAGCCGATAGTCCTCGCCGAAACCGTGCAGCAGCCGCGTGCGATCGAGCGGCCCGTACAGCGCCTGCAAGCCGAAGCGGCCGTTCAGGAAATCCCAGGGGCCTGTCACGCCGCCGGCGGCGAGCTGGGCCGACAGCACGCCGTCGCGTGCGGCAAAGGCAGTCAGCAGCCGCTTGGTCAGGCGGCGTTCGATGTGGCTCTGGTGGCTGCCACGCGCGTTGCATTGCGCGATGCCCAGCGCATGGCGCGTGCGCTGCGCGTCCAGCTCCAGCAGCAGCGCGCCGGCCAGACTGGCACCGAACACGCCATGCACCGAGCTCAGGAACCAGCCGCGGTCTTCCTGTGCCGCACCGGCGAGCCGGCACACGAGTTCGCTGCCCAGCGCCAGCGCACGAATGAGCGCGCGGCCGCTGCGGCCGTGCTGCTGCGCGAGGGCGAGCGCAGCGGGCACCACGGCGGCGTCGGCATGCACGCCGCCGTCCTGGTGCACGGTGTCGAAGTCCAGCGCGGCGGCCAGGCTGCCGTTGGCCAGCGCCGCACTCTGCGCGTCGACACGCCGGCCGCCGCTCGCCCACAACGTGGCCGCGCCCTGGGCGCCCGTGGGCAACGTGTCGCGCACCGCCTGCATGGCGTCGGCATCCGAGGCAGCCCAGCCCACGGCGAGGGTGTCCAGCAGATGCCGCTTGACGGCGTGCCGCACGTCGGCCGGGATGTCCTCGTACGCGGTGGCGTGCACACGCGCCAGCAGCGCGCCCGCCAGGTCGTCGTCGGTGCTCACAGCGTTCCTGCCCGGGGCGGTTCGCTCCCGTTCAGGTAATGGCTGCCGATGGTGTGGAACTTCCAGTGCACCGGGTCGTGCACGGTGTGCGTGCGCGCGTTGCGCCAGTACAGGTCGAAGCCATTGGCCGTGCGGGTGGTGCTCGCGCCGCCGTACTGGAACAGCGCATTGGTCGCGGCGAGCGCGACTTCGGTGGTCAGCACCTTGGCTTCGGCCGTGGCGATCGCGGCGGCCGTCACGCGCTGCGCGGTGGGCTCGGCGACGGCCGCGTCGATCAGGCGGCCGGCGCGTTCCAGCAGCGCCTCGCCCGCACGCAGGCGCACGTTGAGGTCGCCGATGCCGGAGATGACGTAAGGGTCGTCGCAGGCGCGCTCGATGCCGCTGCCGTGCAGCGGGCGGGCGCGCGT
>JAZKDL010000385.1:0-7635 GCA_040387575.1 Pseudomonadota bacterium | reverse complement strand
TCTCGACATCGCCGACCGGCTGCGTCCGCAGGACGGGCGGGCGCGCGTGCGCACGTAGTCGATGGTGGTGGCGACGGCCGCCTGGGCGATGCCGGCATCGATGGCGGCGTGGCCCAGTTGCGCCACGGTGCCAAGCGGCGTGCGCTCCTGGGCCAGCGCGGCGTCGAACACGCGATCGGCCGGCACGTCGACGCCCTCGAAGATGGCCGTGCCGCTGGCCGTGGTGCGCTGCCCCATCGCATCCCAGTCGTCCAGGATGGTCACGCCCGGCGCATGGCGATCGATGATGGCCACTGCGAGCCGGCCGTCGTCGTCCAGCGCCGCGACGTTGATGAAGTCCGCATGCAGCGAACCCGTGGTGTAGTACTTGCGCCCGTCGAGGCGGCGCGTGTCGCCGCGGCCGGCGATGCGGGTTTCGAAGGTCTCCGGCGTGCGCCCGCCGATCTCCGACCAGGCATTGGCAAAACGATGGCCCTGCAGCAGCTTGCCGAAGAAGAAGCGCTTCTGCGCGTCGGTGCCCACCGCATCGATCAGCCGCACCGTGATGTTGAAGTTGTTGACCACATGGCCGAGCGATGCATCGGCGCCCGCCACTGCAGCGGCCACGCGGGCCACCGTGGCGTACGAGACGCCGGCGCCGCCGTAGGCCTTGGGCACCGTTGCGGCGCTGAGGCCGTGGCGCGTGAACGCGTCGAGCTGCGCTTCGGGAAAGCGGCGCGTTCGGTCGCGGTCCGCCGCGCCTTCGGCGAAGCCGGGCGCAATGCGCGCTGCGACCTCCAGGGCATGGTCGTCGGAGCGGATGGGTTGGGCCGTGCGCTTCGGCAACGGCCTGGCGGCCGGGGAGGGCGCGATGGTGGATACGGACACGTGGTGTTCCTCGGAAATCAGGTGGCGGCGGCCAGGCGGTCGATGAGGCGGCTCTGGGCATAGTCCGGCGGCCGCAGTCCGCGCCGGCGCAGCTCGGGCACGAGCAGGTTGACGAAGTCATCCATGCAGGTCGGCAGCGCATGCGTGATGCACATGAAGCCGTGGCCGCCGCCGTCGGCCAGCAGCGCCTCGAGCTGCGTGGCCACCTGCGCCGGTGTGCCGACGATGTGCGGCCCCTGGCCGGCGGCATAGACCTTGGCGATCTCGCCGAGCGGCACGTCGGGACCGAAGTCCTCGGACATCATCGACAGGTGGCTGCGGATGCCGCTGGTCTCGCCGATGTCGGGCAGCGGCTGTGTCGGGTCGAAGCGGGCCAGGTCGGTGTTCAGGAAGGCCGACAGCATCGTGAGCCCGGCGTCGACCGTCACGTTGTCGCGGATCTGCTGCTGCTTGCGGCGCGCTTCGGCCTCGGTTTCGGCGACGATGGGCACGATGCCCCACAGCACCTTCGGCCCGCCGTCGGTGCGGCCGGCCAGCGCCGAAGCCTGCGCCACCTTGCCCACGTAGTCGCGCATGCCGCGCGCCGTGTGGCGCAGGCCGAACAGCACGTCGGCATGCCGCACAGCGAACGCCAGGCCGGCCGACGACGCGCCGGCCTGGGCCAGGGCCGGCCGGCCCTGCGGCGAGCGCGGCACCGTGAAGCGGCCCTCGCTGCGGAAATGCCGGCCTTCGAAGTGCGTGCGACGCACCCTGGCCGGGTCGGCGTAGACGCCGCTGGCGCGGTCGGCCACGACGGCATCGGCGTCCCAGCTGCTCCACAGGTCCTGGCACAGCGCGAGGTATTCCTCGGCCCGGTCGTAGCGCGCGTCGTGCGCAACGAAAGGCTGGCCGAACAGCCGCGCCTCGGCTTCGCCGGCCGAGGTCACGATGTTCCAGCCCACGCGGCCTTCGGTCAGGTGGTCCAGCGTGGCGAACTGGCGCGCCGTCCAGTAAGGCGGCAGGAAGGCCGTACTCAGCGTGGTGATGACGCCCAGGTTGTTGGTCACGCGCGCCATGATCGGAATCAGCGGCAGCGGGTCGTGCCGCGGGCACTGCACGGCGAAGCGCACGGTGTCGTCGCCGTTGCCGCGGTAGGTCTCGTAGATCGAGTACGAGTCGGACAGGAACACCGCGTCGATGCCGCCGCGCTCGGCGGTGCGCGCCACGTGTTCCCAGTAGGCCGGACGGTCGTAGCGAAAGCCCTGGAAGGATTGCGGCAGCCGCCACTGGCCCACGGTGTGGGGCGACGCCGAGTGCGACAGGAAGAAGGTGAGGATCATCGGTTCGACACCGACGGTTGCTCGATGCCCAGCACGTGGCGGCCGACGATGCCGGTCTGCTTGTCGACCGAGTCGTGCAGCGTCAGCGTGCGCGCATTGCGCCAGAAGCGGTCGGCCGCGTAGCTGCGCGACGCCAGCCGCGCGCCGCCGATCTGGAACAGCCGCGACGACGCCTCCAGTGCCACCTGGCTCGCGAACACCTTGGCCTGGTAGACGGCGCTGAGCACCTCCTGGATCGTGCCTTCGCCGCGCTCGATGCCGTCCATCAGGTCGGCCGCATTGCGCACCAGCGCAGCCGCGGCCGAGAGCTGGATGCGCAGGCTGCCGATGTGGCCCTGCAGCGATGGCTCGTCCGCTGCGCGTGCATAGCCCGACGTGGGCTTCAGCCGGGTGTTCACGTGCTCGATCGCAAAGGCCAGTGCGGCTTCGCCGATGCCCACGAAGATGCTGGCGAAGCCCAGCTGGAACAGCGGCGCGAAGATCTGCGCACGCGGCCGGGTGGCGGCGTCGCCGAGCACCCAGAGCGGCTCGACCACGGTGTCCTGCACGATCAGCTTGCCGCTGGTGGTGGCGCGCTGGCCCATGCCGTCCCAGGTGTCCAGCACGCTCAACGCCGCGTTCTCGCGCGGCAGCACCACCCAGGTGGTGGCCGGTGGCGCCAGTTCGCCGGGCGTGCCGGCGGCGCCGCTCGCGCACTGGAACAGCGCGTAGCTGCATCCCAGCGAGCCGGTGGCAAAGGCCTTCTCGGCGCGGATGCGCCAGCCGCCTTCTGCCGGCTCGGCCGTGGACTGCAGGTTCACGCGCTTGTTGTCGTGCGTGAAGCGCTCGTTCGGCTCGGCACCGACGAAGCAGAAGGTTGCAGCATGGTCCCGCACGTCGGCGGCGATGCGGTCGGCCAGCGTGTCGTTGCCCAGCAGTTCGACCGCGAACAGCGCGGCGTTCTGCACGGCGAACAACTGGGCCGTGTTGCTGCACGCCGCGGCCAGGCGCACCAGCCCGTCGAAGTAGGCGCGGTAGGGCAGGTCCACGCCCAGGCCCAGGCCGCCGCGCCGGCGCGACAGGCCCACACGCAGCAGGCCGGATTCGGCCAGCAGGGCGATGCTCTCTGTCGGGTAGGTGGCTTCGTCGTCGACCTGCGCGGCGCGCGCCTGCAGCGCCGGCCAGGCCTGGTCGATGGCGGCGCGCAGGGCCTGCGCGGATGCTGTGGAGGTGGTGCTCATTTTTCGGAAGCTTCGGGTGTGCGGCGATGGGAGGCGGCCGGGTGCTGCGCGGGCAGCCAGGGACCGCGGCCGGGGAAGAGTTTTTCGCGCAGCGTGCCGCTGTCGTACGCGGTCTTGTAGCGGCCACGCCGCTGCAGTTCGGGCACGGCCAGGTCGACGAAGGCGTCCAGGCTCTCGGGCTGCACCACGCGCATGAGGTTGAAGCCGTCGACGTCCGTGCGGTCCAGCCAGTCGAGCATGCCGTCCGCCACGTCGGCCGGCGAGCCGACGATGAAGGGGCCGCGTCCGCCGATGCCATCGAAGCCGATCAGGTCGCGCGGCGTCAGCGGCCGCTCGCTGCGCACCGTGATGTTCTCCACCATGGATTGCAGCGAGTTGGTCTTCACGAAGCCGACCGGCTCGTCGAGGCCCTGGCGCGACAGGTCGATGCCGGTCCAGCCCGACAGCAGCGCGAGCTGGCCGACCGGGTCGATGTAGCGCGCGTATTCGTCGCGCAGCGCCTCGGCTTCGGCGCGGGTGGGCGCCACGATCACGGTCGCGCCCAGAAACACCTGCACGTCCTCGGCACGGCGTTCCTGGGCCACGGCCTGCGCGCGGATGTCGCGCACGGCCTGCGCCACGATGGCCGGTGTCTGCCCGTTCAGGAACACGCATTCGGCATGGCGCCCCGCGAACTGCTTGCCCCGGCCCGAGGTGCCGGCCTGGTAGAGCACCGGCACGCGTTGCGGCGAAGGCTGGCTCAGGTGCACGCCGTCGACCTTGTAGTAGGGGCCGTCGTGTTGCACGCGGTGCACCTTGCTCACGTCGACATAGGGCTCGCCCGGACCGGCCTGCGCGTTGAGCGCGCCATCCTCCCAGCTGCCCTCCCAGAGCTTGTAGACGGCGTCGAGGAAGTCGTCGCCGGCCTCGTAGCGCTGGTCGTGCTCGCGCACTTTCTGCTGGCCCATGCCGAGCGCGGTGCTCTTGAGATAGCCGGTCACGATGTTCCAGCCGACCCGCCCTTGCGTCAGGTGGTCCAGCGTGCTGAAGCGGCGCGCAAACTGATATGGGTTCTCGTAGGTCAGGTTGGCCGTGAGGCCGAAGCCCAGGTTCTGCGTGACCGCGGCCATCGCCGGCACCACCAGCAACGGATCGCAGGAGGGCGCCTGGGCACCGGTGGCGAGCGCGGCGTCGGTGCTGCCCTCGTACACGTCGTAGAAGCCCAGGCCGTCGGCGATGAAGATGCCGTCGAACAGGCCGCGCTCGGCGGTCTTCGCCAATTCGGTCCAGTAGTCGAGCGTGACGTGCCGGCGCGACTGGTCGCGCGGATGGCGCCACAACCCTGCCCAGGAGTGCGACGGTGTGTTCATCTGGAACACGTTGAGCCGGAGTTGCTTGGCCATCGGTCGGGCCCTCAGCGTGCCGTGATCACACGGTTCCACTGGTCCACCGCGCGTTCATGCGCGGGCCAGTACTTGTTCCAGTCCGGGTGGTAGAGCTGCTTGACCTGGTCGATGGTGTAGATGATCTTGGCGGACAGGTCCGGGTCGGCGGCGATGACCGGCGCCAGCAGGCGGTTGGTCGGGCCGTAGTAGAAGTCGATGGCCATGCCCAGTTGCAGCAGCGGCCCCAGCGTCTCGTTGATGAATTCGTGCGCGGCCTCGGCATGCGGCGTGCCGGCCACGATGTCGATGGTCGAGTTGTACGAGACCGATCCCTCCTTGGGCCGCACCGCCTTGATGGTGCGCACCTGGTCGCCGATGGCGAACGCTCGGCCGTCGGCCCACGGCGCGGCCCAGACTTCGCCAGCCTTGAGCTGGTTCTCGAGATCCTGCGAGGTGTTGTAGTAGCTGCGCGCCTTGATCTTCGCGATCTCGGCCACCGACTTGGTCAGGTCGGACTCGTCGCCGCCGAGCTGGCGCGCGGTCTGGATCGCGAACGCGCGGCCAGCACCGTTGTCCAGCACCGGGATGGCGACGCGGTTGGCCAGGCGCGGGTCCCAGAGGTCCTTCCACGAGGTCGGCGCCGGGATGCCGGCCTGCTTGAACTTCTCGGCGTTGTAGACGAGTGCCAGCGACACGAAGTCGAAGTCGGGGCCGTAGCCGTCCTTGTTCTTCAGTTCGTCGTAGACGTACTTCGCGTTCGGGATCTTCGAGAAGTCGGGCTTCTGCAGCACGCCGGCCTTGATGGCGTTGGCGCGCACGTCGGCGTCGAGCAGCACCACGTCGTAAGGCACGTTGCGGCCGCGCGCCGCAATCAGCTTGGCCACGTGGTCGGACGAGTTGCCGTCGATGAACTGGACCTTGTTGCCGGTCTTGTTGGTGTAGATCGTGGCTGCGTACTTGATGAAGGTCTGGGTGGCCTTGCCGCCCCAGTTGGACACGCGCAGCGTGATCGGTTCGGGATCGGCGGCGTGGCTGGGCACGCTGGCGGCGAGGAAGGCGACGCTCAGAGCGGCCGTGAAGAGGGTGCGACGTTGCATGGTGTGTGGCTCGGTTGGCTTGTGAGGGGTCAGCGCTTGGTGATGAGGCGGTTCCATTGGTCGAGCGCGCGTTCGTGCGCGGACCAGTACTTGTTCCAGTCGGGGTGGTAGAGCGTGCGCAGCTGCTCCAGCGTGTAGATCAGCTTGGAGGCCAGCTCCGGATCGGCCGCGATGACGGGCGTCAGCAGGCGGTTGGTCGGGCCGTAATAGAAGTCGATGGCGTTGCCCAGTTGCAGCAGCGGGCCGTACACCTCGTTGATGAACTGGTGCGCGGCCAGCACGTGCGGCGTGCCGGCGACCACGTCGACCGTGGCGTTGTACGACACCGTGCCTTCCTTGGGCCGCACGCCCTTGAGCGTGCGCACCTGGTCAACGATCGAATAGACACGGCCGTCGGCCATGGGCGCGGCCCAGACTTCGCCCGACTTGAGCAGCGCCTCCAGTTCCTGCGACGTGGTGTAGTAGTTGCGCGCCTTGATCTTGGCGATCTCCTGCACGGCCTTGGTCAGGTCGGACTCGTCGCCGCCGAGCCGGCGCGCGGTCTGGATCGCGAACGCGCGGCCGGCGCCGTTGCCGAGGTCCGGAATGGCGACGCGGTTGGCCAGGCGCGGGTCCCACAGGTCCTGCCACGAGGTCGGCTCGGGGATTCCGGCCTGGCGCAGCTTCTCGGCATTGATGACGATGGCGGCCGAGACGAAGGCGATGTCCGGCCCGTAGCCGTCCTTGGGCTTGAGCTCGTCGTAGACCAGCTTGGCGTTGGGCGCCTTGTCGTAGTCGAGCTTCTGCAGCACGCCGGCCTGGATCGCGCTGGCGCGGGTGTCGCCGTCGAGCAGCACCACGTCGTAGGGCACGTTGCGGCCGCGCGCGGCGACCAGCTTGGCCACGTGGTCGGCGGAGCTGCCGTCGATGAACTGGACCTTGATGCCGGTCTTGTTGGTGAAGATGCTCGCGGCGTATTTGGCGAACATCTGGGTCGACTTGCCGCCCCAGCCGGACACGCGCAGCGTGATCGGCTCCGGGTCGGCCGCATGGCTGAGCGGGGCGGCGAGCAGCAGCGCGGCGGCGGCCAGCGGTGCGAGCAGGGCTTTGAATTTCATGTGCGTAGATGGATGGGTGAACGAAGAATTCAGCGGCCGAACGGGCCGGCGCGGTCCAGCCGCAGGAAGCGCGACAGCACCAGCAGCAGCACGGCCCAGGCTGCGACGATCAACGTGCTGAGCGCGGTGATGGCGTTGTCGAACTCGACCTCGATGGAGGTGAACAACTTGACGGGCAGCGTCAGCACGGCGGGGTTGCCGATGAACCAGGCGATGACCATGTCGTCGAACGACAGCACGAACGCGAAGATGGCGCCCGCCGCAATGCCCGGCACCAGCGCCGGCAGCGTGATGCGCGTGAACGCATAGAGCGGCGTGGCGCCCAGACTCTGTGCGGCTTCGTCGATGGCCACGTCGTAGGGGGCGAAGCTGGCCACCACGGTGCGCACGACGATCGGCAGCGTCATGACACCCTGCAGCAACACGATGGCGGCGGTGCTGCCGTTCAGGGCCAGTCCGATCTCGTCCTGCGCCAGCAGCGCGAACTTGAAGCCCGCCACCGCCACGACGATGGAAGGCACCGCCAGCGGCGCCAGCAGCATGGTGTTGAGCGGAGCGACGAAGCGCGACCGCGACCGCGCGATCACAACCGCCGCCGGCACGCCGAGCAGCACCACCAGCAGCGTGGAGGACGTGGCCAGCTGCACGCTGTACCAGAGGGCTTCGAAGTA
>JAZKDL010000384.1:18974-22318 GCA_040387575.1 Pseudomonadota bacterium | reverse complement strand
CGACGATTTCCAGCGCAGAGATGTCGATCATCACGCCGGTCGCGCCGGTCGCCGCAATGCGGTTGGCCAGGTCGTCCTGGAGTGCCAGTGCAGTCTGGTCCTGCATGTCGACCTGGATGGTCACCAGCAGGGTGCTGCCCATCCGCAGGATAGGAATGCGGTCCATGGCGTTACTGCTCGCGCGTGACGCGCCAGCCGGTCTGGCGCAGCGCCAGCGCCAGCGCATCGGCCAGCGTCGCCTTGGTGCTGACGCCCTGCAGGTCGATGCCGAGGTGCACGATGGTCTGCGCGATCTGCGGCCGGATGCCGCTGATGATGCAGTCGGCGCCCATCAGGCGGATCGCGGTCACGGTCTTCAGCAGATGCTGCGCGACCAGCGTGTCCACGGTCGGCACGCCGGTGATGTCGATGATGGCCAGCTCGGAGCCGGTTTCGACGATCTTCTGCAGCAGCGCTTCCATGACGATCTGGGTGCGGCTGCTGTCGAGCACGCCGATCATCGGCACTGCGAGCACGCCGTCCCAGAGCTTCACGACCGGTGTCGAGAGTTCCAGCAGCTCTTCCTGTTGGCGGCGGATGATGTCCTCGCGCGCCTGCTGGTAGGTCGTCGCCGTGTGCTGCGCCATGCGGTCGACCAGCGTCGACAGCGCCCAGAGCGCGCCGCCAATGGCGGACGGATCGGTCGCCAGGCGCCGCTGGACCGAGGCGAACAGCGGCTTCTTCATCGCCAGCACGAAGCGGCTGGTATCGCCGACGGACTGGCCCTTGGCCGCGCGCGAACTCGACAGCGTGGCGAGCGCCTCACGCAGGCTGGCCCACTCGGGTGCGTCGAAGCGGGCTGGATCGACCCCGGCCTGCAGGGCGTCGCGCATGAGCCGCAGGATTTCCGAGGCTTCGGTCAGCGCCGTGCGGCGTTGACCGGGCTCGTTGAGCTGGGCTTCGGTGAGCCAACCCTCGACGACGTCGCCATCTTCCTCGCGCAGCGCGGCAAGGACCGCCTCGTATTCGGTCTTCATTCCATTCCTCTTGTCTTTGTGGTGAGCAGTACCGGAACAACCTGAACAACCACAGGCCCGGCACGCGCGTCGATCCTATCCCGGCGCATGCGGCGTATGCAGCGATTTCGAATCGGGCTGCGTCGCATGCTGATGAAGGACGATTCCTACACGCTCTATTGCTTGCCACAACCCAGCGAAGTGCGCCATGTCATTTGACAGAGTTGCACCGATTTCTCGTCTCGACGCAGGACAACAGCGCGACGCGTCGCGCGGGCCTCCTGGCGCGGAACCGCTGTGGCATCGTCGCTGCCGATGAAACGCCCACGCCCCTGGAAGGCCATTGCCCTCACCTTCGTACTCACCCTGGCCGCCACGCTGCTGGTACTCAACTTCACCAGCGGCGAGAAGAAGCTCGACGAACAGGTACATCACGAATACGCACTGCAGGACGCCCAGTACCAGCGCGCGCTGGGCGTGATGCTCGGGCCGCCGATCACCGGCGGCAACCGCTTCGAGGCGCTGCAGAACGGCGATCGCATCTTCCCGCCGATGCTCACGGCGATTCGCGGCGCGCAACGCAGCATCACCTTCGAGACCTACATCTACTGGTCGGGCGACATCGGCCGCGCCTTTGCCGATGCCCTGTCGGAACGGGCGCGCGCCGGCGTCGCGGTGCACGTGCTGCTCGACTGGGTCGGCAGCGCCAAGGTCGACGACGGCTTCATCCGCGAGATGGAAGCGGCGGGCGTGCAGATCCGCAAGTTCCACAAGCCGAGCTGGTACGACATCGGCCGCATGAACAACCGCACGCACCGCAAGCTGCTGGTGGTCGATGGCAGTGTCGGCTTCACGGGCGGCGTCGGCATCGCGCCCGAATGGACCGGCAACGCGCAGGACCCACAGCACTGGCGCGACTCGCACTACCGGGTCGAAGGCCCGGTGGTCGCCCAGATGCAGGCGGTGTTCATGGACAACTGGATCAAGGTGTCGGGCGACGTGCTGCACGGCGAGCGTTACTTTCCGCCGCTGGCGGACGCAGGCAACGGCCGCGCCCAGATGTTCAGCAGCTCGCCGTCGGGCGGCAGCGAAAGCATGCACCTGATGTACCTGCTGTCGATCGCGGCGGCCACGAAGACGATCGACCTGTCGAGCGCCTACTTCGTGCCGGACGACCTCACCGTCGACGCGCTGGTGGCGGCGATGAAGCGCGGCGTGCGGGTGCGCATCATCACGCCCGGCCCGATCATCGATTCGAAGACGGTGCGCAGCGCGTCGCGCGCGAGTTGGGGCCCGCTGCTGGCGGCCGGCGCCGAGATCAGCGAGTACCAGCCGACGATGTTCCATTGCAAGGTGTTCACGGTCGACGGCCTGCTGGTGTCGGTCGGCTCGACCAACTTCGACAACCGTTCGTTCCGGCTGAACGACGAGGCGAACCTGAACATCTACGACACCGCGTTCGCGGCCGAGCAGACCGCGCAGTTCGAGCGCGACCTGCAGCAGTCGAAGCGGCTGAGCCTTGAAGCCTGGCAGGCGCGGCCGTGGCACGAGAAGGCGATGGAGCGGCTGGCGTCGCTGCTCGCGACGCAGCTCTGAGCGCCCGTCGCCCGCCTCAAGCCTGATCCGCGTCGATCCCGTAGGCCGCGGTCAAGGGGCCGTACGACGGATCGCGCAGCATCTCGTGAAGTTGGCGCCGCCGTATGCCCATATTGCCGCCATCGAACAGCGGCAACGCCATCGCGTCCTGCAGCAGCCGGGCCAGCGGCAGCTCATGGTCGTAGCTGTCGATGCCGACCACGCCCATCAGGTCGACGATGACCCGCACGGCGGTGTCGGAGCCGAAGATCTTGGCGTGCAGCGACAGCTCGTGCGCACCCGGCGCCTGCGCGTCCTGCGCCTGGCAAGCGCGCCAGCTCAAGCTGCGAACCGCTTCGATGGCGGTCTTTGCATTGGCCAGCGCATAGCCGACTGCCTGGTGTTCGATGATCGGCAGCACGCCGCCGCGCCGCTCGGTGCGCGCGAATCGGAGTGCGAAGTCGAAGGCGGCGCGCATCAGCGCAGCGGCCATCACGCCCACGAGCGCGGCGGTGCCCGAGAAGCTCGCGTCGACGATGTCCTTGCCGCCGCCGCGCGGGCCGACCAGGTTGCCCGCGGGCACGCGCAGCCCTTCGAGCTGGAAGCGCGGCGTGAGGTGGCCGCGATGGCCGAGCGTGTCGAACGCGCGGTCGAGCCGGAAAAAGTGGATGCGTTGCCGGAACTTCATGTGCCGTGGATCGATGAAATCAAAATCCATTCGGCTGATAAATCAAAAATCTTGACCCGCATTCCCGACGTGGGCGACCGCTTCTT
>JAZKDL010000384.1:0-18964 GCA_040387575.1 Pseudomonadota bacterium | reverse complement strand
GAGCGTGTCGAACGCGCGGTCGAGCCGGAAGGCGCCATCGAAGCCGCCGGCAGGCCGCTCCAATGCAAGGATCGACAGCGATTTGCCTGGAGCCTCGTCCGGGTCGGTGCGGCACACCATGCACAGCACGTCAGCGCCGCGGCCGTCCCACCCCGTGGCGCTGGACACCCATTGCTTGGCGCCATCGATGACCCAGTCAGCGCCATCCAGCCGGGCGCGCGTGCGCACGCCTTCGCCCGGCGCCGGTGACGCAAAGTTCGCACTGCCGCCGGGTTCGCTGGACGCGAATGCAGCCAACGGGGCGCCGCTGAGCGCCAGGAACGGAGCGAAGTAGCGGGCCTGCTGGTCGGGCGTGCCGGCCACCATCAGCGGCGTCAAGCCGAGGATGTTGGCGAGCGCGGTGAGCGACACATTGGCATCGACAGCGTGGAACTCCTCGGTGATCACCGCCATGTCGATCATCCCCGTGCCTTCACCTCCGAACGGCATCGGGACAAGCTTGCGCAGGAAGCCCTGGGCGACCAGTTCTTCATAGAACGGCTTGGTCGCCACGAAGCGCTCCTGCGGCGACGCGAGACCATGGATGGCGCCAGCCACGCCCGCAAGCGTCGCATGTGCGAACTTGCGTGCGGACAGCTGGAGTTCCCGCTGAGCGGGCGTGAGGGTGAAGTCGATGGACATGGAAGATTTCCTGGCGTGTCGTGATGGAAGAGAGTCGGACCTGGAAATTCTGGAGATCAGCGACCCGCCCGGGTCGACGGTTCGCGCACGGGGACTCTGCGTTTCGTGCAGGGCGCGTCCCATGCCCTCCTAGCTGGAACACAAAATGCATGGCTCCCGCATGCGAAAGACCCGATCGACGTTCAGCAACGGGAGCGCCCATGCGTACCTGGACCACCGCGCATCTGCCTGAGCGCGAGCAATATGCCTATTGGCGCGAGGTGCTGTGCGAGGCGTTCACCGCGCTCGATCCGGTGGTCGCGGCACCCCGGCGTTCCCAGGGTGGGTTCCACAGCCAGGTGGCGTCCAGCGACTTCCTCGACATCACGATGTCGCACCTGCAGTCGCGCCTGCAAACGGTGGTCCGTGGACCGCACGAGATCCGTCGCACGCCGTCCGAGTACTTCTTCGCCAACTTGCAGCTCGCGGGCCGATGCATCGTGCGGCAGGACGGACGCGAAGTCGTCGCCTGCGCAGGCGATCTCTACGTCGTCGACACGACGCGTCCCTACGAACTCGACCAGGTGGAAGACCACTGGCAGTCGGTGAGCTGCCGCGTGGCGCGGGACCGCCTGCTGCCGCTGATCAGGTCGTCACACGCGTCGACCGCGATCCGCCTGAACGCGCGCGACGGCATCGGCCGCGTGGCGGCGGACTTCGTGCGCAGCCTGCACGCCTGCCCTGAAGATGTCGGCGCGGGCAGCCAGGGCATTCTGGCGTCCAACCTCACGAGCCTGCTGGCGGCGGCGATGGGCGCGACGGTGGAAACCCAGCAACGCGATGCCGAGTCGATTCGCCGGGAGCTCCATGCGGCGATCCTGCGGCATATCGAAGAGAACATTGCAGACGCCGGGCTCGGCGTGCAGTCTGTCGCTGCCCGGTTCCGCATTTCAGAGCGCTACCTGCACAAGGTCTTCGAGGGACGGGACAGCACCTTCGCGCAATTCGTCCAGCGCTCGCGGCTGGCGCGCTGCGCCGACGAACTGGCCCGATCGGGACCGGGTCGGTCGCTCGCCTGGACCGCGCATCGCTGGGGTTTCGGCGACATATCGCACTTCGGGCGACTGTTCAAGCGGCGCTATGGCGTGGCGCCAGGCGCGTATGCGCAGCAGCAGCAGACGCAAGAGGCGCAGAAGCTGCGCCCCGGCTGACTACTTGTACTGCGAGAAGTTCTTCTTGTTCTTGCCGTGGATGTAGCCCGAGGCCGTGATCGGCGGGTACTTGTCGGCGCCTTGCGGAAAGCCGAGGTCCGTCGGATCGATCACCGCGTCGGGGTTCGGGTCGAAGAAGATCGCGATCGAGTGGCGCTCGTTGCCCGAGCGGTTGATCACGCGGTGCAGGTTGGAGCTGAGCGTTTCGTTCGACCAGCGATTCAGCAGGTCGCCGATGTTGCAGACCAGCGTTCCGGGAATCGGCTGCGCAGCCACCCATTCGCCTTCGCGGTTGCGCACCTGCAGGCCGCCGTTCGAGTCCTGCAGCAGCAGCGTGAGAACGCCGAAGTCGGTGTGCGGCGCCGAGCCGAAGCGTTCTTCGCTTTCGTCCTTGGCGCTGGACACCGGGTAGTAGACGAGTTGGCCGCGCGCCATCGGGCTGCTGTAGCGCGACGCGAAGAATGCGGGGTCGCGCCCGAGTCCCAGGGCAATGGCGGACAACAGCCGGTGGCCGATGCGGCAGACGGCGTCGTAGTAGGGCAGCAGGTCCTGGCGCAGCGCCGGAAACTCGGCGTCCGGCCAGACGTTGTCGGCGATCAGCGAGTCGGCGCCCTTCTGCGCGACCAGATGTTCAGACCATTGTTCCGGGCCCCAGAAGAAGATCTCTTTCAGGTCGTGCGTCTTGGAACCTTCGAGCCGCGTCATGCCGGCGGCCATCCAGCCGCGCTGGCTGGTGTTCACCGGATGCAGGCCCTTGGTGGCGGACGGCAGCGCGAAGTAGTCGCGCATCGCGCGGCTCGCACCGTCGATCACCGCCTGCGGAATGCCGTGGCCCTTGATGTAGAAAAAACCGATGCGCTGCGATGCGTCCATGACGCGTTGCGCAACCTCTTCCACCGCGCCCGGGCGGTCTTCGATCAGTCCCGCGATGTCGATGACGGGAATGTAGGCTTCGTCGACTTTCTTGGCGTCGAAGTAGGGCTTGCTCTCGGAGGCGGGCATGTTGCCGGACATGGAATGGTTTCCTGTTGAACGAACGAAAAACGAAAGGGATGGAGCGATCAGGCGGCCGACAGTTCCACGGCGCGATCGCGGGCGGCGAGCGCGGCGCGTTCGACCAGGTGGCGCAACGCGCCGTCGTGCTCGAACACGGCAATGGCGGCCGCGGTCGTGCCGTTGGGCGACGTCACGGCCTGGCGCAGCGCGACGAAGTCGGCACCGGGCTGATGTTGCAGCGTCGCGGCGCCCCAGGCAGTGTCGGCCGCGAGCTGTCGCGCAAGAGCGGGTTCCAGGCCGAGCGCCATGCCGGCCGCGGCCAGCGCCTCGCTGAAGAGGTGGTAGTACGCGGGGCCGCTGCCGCTGAGCGCGGTAACGGCATCGAGCAGGGATTCCTGCCCGACCCAATGGGCCGAACCCACGGCGGCGAACAGGGCGGTGATGCGCTCGCGCAATGCGGCGTCCACTGTCGCTTCGGCGAACAGGCCGGTGCAGCCCGCGTTGCGGATCACGGGCGTATTGGGCATCGCCCGCACGACCGGCGTACCGGCCGGCAAGGCGTCGGCCAGCGACTTCAGCGGCACGCCAGCGGCGATCGACAACACTGCGGCCGAACCCCATAACGCAGCCGGCAAGGCACGCAGGGTTTCCGTGGCCTTGGCCGGCTTCACCGCCAGCACGACCAGGTCGATGCCTTGGCCCGCGCCGGCTGCCATCAGCGCATCGACGCTCGGGTAGCGGCCGGGTCGTGCGGTGCCGTCGGTCGGCGTGGCGGGGTCGACCGCCAGCAGGTCGCTGGCCAGGCCGCTGGCCTTCCAGGCTTCGCCCAGCGCGCCACCCATGTGGCCGTAGCCAAGAAACAGGACTTTCATTCGGATGTCTTTCAAGAATGTTCTCAACCCACGCTCATGAGGCTGGCGTTGCCGCCCGCCGCGGCGGTGTTGACGCTCAGGCTTCGCTCGATCAGGAGCCGCTCGAGCACGATGCCGGTCTCGCCGGAAGCCAACCCCTGCAGGCCGACGATCGGCCCTGGCAGATGCGCAAGTTGCTCGCTCACGCCGCGCAACTGATCGGAATCGCCGTGGTAGATCGCGGCGGTGAAGTCGCCGCCCTGCGTCCAGTCGGACAACCACCGGATGCCGTCGCGCACCGGTGCCGGCAGGCGCGCAGCCAGCGCACGCGGCGCCGCGGCATCGACCCAGGCCGGACGGGCACCGACGGCCAGCACGGCCGCAAGCTGGCACAGCAGATCATCGTCGGCCGCGGCCAGGCACAGCACCTCTTCGCGCGGCAGCAGGCGGTAGGCGTTGCGTTCACCGGTCGGGCCGGGCAGCAGCAATTCGGCGCCACTGAGCGACGACTCGGCGAACTGCGTGCACACGGCCGCCAGCGCGGGGCTGGACTGCGCGCACCACTGCGCGAGCGCCATGAAGGCCTCGGAACGCGGCAGCGCGCCGGCCTGCACTGCCGGCAGCGACAGCGGCGGCGCGCTCGACAGCAGGCGCTGCAGGTACAGCGGCCCGCCAGCCTTGGGGCCGGTTCCGGACAGCCCTTCGCCGCCGAACGGCTGCACGCCGACGACCGCGCCGACCATGTTGCGGTTCACGTAGAGATTGCCGACCTGTGCGCGCGCCACGATCTTCTGGATCGTTTCGTCGATACGCGAATGCACGCCCAGCGTGAGTCCGTAGCCGCTGCCGTTGATCTGGTCGAGCAGCGCGTCGAGCTCGTTGCGCGCATAGCGCAGCACATGCAGCACCGGGCCGAAGACTTCGCGATCGAGCTCGTCGACGTGTCCGATCTCGATCAGCGTCGGTGGCACGAAGGTGCCGCTCGCGGCGTCGTCGCGATGCGGGCGCGCGGTCTGGAACACGCGGCGCCCCTTGGCGCGCATGGCCTCGATGTGCCGCTCGAGCGCCTGCTGCGCCTCGCGGTCGATGACCGGGCCGATGTCCACGTCCAGGTGCTCGGGATTGCCCAGCGTGCATTCGGCCATCGCACCCTGCAGCATTTCGATGGTGCGTTCGGCGATGTCCTCCTGCACGCACAAGATGCGCAGTGCCGAGCAGCGCTGCCCGGCGCTGTCGAACGACGATGCGACGACGTCGGTCACCACCTGTTCGACCAGCGCGGACGAGTCGACGATCATCGCGTTCTGCCCGCCGGTCTCTGCGATCAACGGAATCGGATGGCCCAGCGCGTCGAGGCGACCGGCGATCGCACGCTGAAGAATGCGCGCGACCTGGGTCGAGCCGGTGAACATCACCGCCTGCACCCGCGCATCGGCCACCAGCGCGGCACCCACGGTTTCACCGGCGCCGGGCAGCAGCTGCAGCACGCCTGCAGGCAGGCCCGCCGCGTGCAGTATCTGCACCGCCTGCGCGGCGATCAGCGGGGTCTGCTCCGCCGGCTTGGCGAGCACCGTGTTGCCGGTCGCGAGCGCCGCCGCGATCTGGCCGGTGAAGATGGCCAGCGGAAAGTTCCAGGGGCTGATGCACACGACCGGCCCGAGCGGCCGGTGCGTCTTGTTGCTGAAGCCCTGTTCGCGCACCTGGGACGCGTAGTAGCGCAAGAAGTCGACCGCCTCGCGCACTTCGGCGATGGCGTTGGCCAGGGTCTTGCCCGACTCGCGCACCAGCAGGCCGAGCAAGGGCTGCATGCGGTCTTCGAGCAGGTCGGCGGCACGCCCGAGCAGGTCGGCGCGTTCGGTCGCGGGCGTGGACTGCCATATCTGGAAGGCGTCCTGCGCGGATTGCAGCGCGCGCTCCACGTCTTGCGGTGTGGCGTCCTGCACATGCCCGACGACATCGTCGTGACGGGCGGGATTGCGCACCGGTTGCCTTGTACCGACCATGACTGGCTGGGCCAGCATCGGCTGCGCGAGCCAGTCTTCGGCGGCGGTGTGCAGCAGCGCGCTCGACAGCGAACCGAGCCGCTGCTCGTTCGACAGGTCGAGTCCCGGCGCATTGCCGCGATCGGGGTAGAGCGCTTGCGGCAGCGGAATGCGCGGATGCGGCAATCCGGTGGTGCCATCGGCCAGCCCTTGTGCCTCGACCACCGCCACCGGGTCGGCGACGAGCGCTTCGATCGACAGGCTCTTGTCGGCGATGCGGTTCACGAACGAGGTATTGGCGCCGTTTTCCAGCAACCTGCGCACCAGGTAGGCCAGCAGCGTCTGGTGGCTGCCGACCGGCGCGTAGATGCGGCACGGGCGTCCGAGCTTGCCTTCACCGACCGGGCCGACGACCTGGTCGTACAGCGGCTCGCCCATGCCGTGCAGGCACTGGAACTCGTACTGCCCTTCGTAGTAGTTCTGGCCCGCGAGCTGGTAGATGGCGGCCAGCGTGTGGGCGTTGTGCGTGGCGAACTGCGGATAGATGACCTCGGGCACCGCCAGCAACTGGCGCGCACAGGCCAGGTACGACACGTCGGTGTGGACCTTGCGCGTGTAGACCGGGTAGTCCTCCAGCCCGTCGAGCTGGGCGCGCTTGATCTCGCTGTCCCAGTACGCACCCTTCACCAGCCGGATCATGAGACGGTGACGGCTGCGCCGCGCGAGGTCGATCAGCCAGTTGATCACGCTCGCACAACGCTTCTGGTAGGCCTGGATCACGAAGCCGATGCCGTTCCAGCCGGCGAGGGCGGGCTCGTGGCACAGCCGCTCCAGCAGGTCCAGCGAGAGCTCGAGCCGGTCGGCCTCCTCGGCGTCGATGTTCAGTCCGATGTCGTACTTGCGCGCCAGCAATGTGAGCGACAGCAGCCTCGGATACAGCTCGTCCATCACCCGCGGGTACTGCGCGCGGCTGTAGCGCGGATGCAGCGCCGACAGCTTGATGGAAATGCCCGGCCCCCGGTAGATGCCGGCGCCCGAGGCCGACATGCCGATGGCGTGGATGGCCTGCTCGTACGAAGCCATGTAGCGCAGCGCGTCGGCGTCCGTCAGCGCCGCCTCGCCGAGCATGTCGTACGAATAGCGGAAGCCGCGCGCCTCGAGCTTGCCGGCGTTGGCGAGCGCCTTGCCGATGGTCTCGCCGGTGACGAACTGTTCGCCCATCAGGCGCATCGCCATGTCGACGCCCTTGCGCACCACCGGCTCGCCGCCGCGCGTCAGCACCCGCCCGAGCGAATGGCTCAGGCCGGACTCGTTGTGGGTGGCGACCAGCTTGCCGGTGAACATCAGCCCCCAGGTCGCCGCATTGACGAACAGCGAGGTGCTCTTGCCCAGATGGGGCTGCCAGTTGCCGGTGCTGATCTTGTCGCGGATGAGAGCGTCGCGCGTGCCCTTGTCCGGAATCCGCAGCAGCGCTTCGGCCAGGCACATCAGTGCCACGCCTTCCTGCGACGACAGCGAGAACTCCTGCAGCAGGTTCTGCACCACGCCGGCGCGGCCTGCGACCTGATGGTTGCGCAGCTTCTCGGACAGGTTGATCGCGAGCCGGTTCGCAGCCGCAGCCATGTCGCCGGGCAAACGTGCCTGTGGCAGCAGCATCGCCACCTGCTCGGCCTCGGGCCGGCGATAGGCCGCGGTGATGGCGGCCCGGAGCACGCCCTGCGACAACACGCTCTCGGCGAAATCAAGAAATGGCGAGTGCGGATGCTCGCGCTCGGCCTCCGCGGCGATACCGGCGTTGTTGCCGCCGGACACCGCCACCGGCGCATCGCCGAACACCTCGGCCAAAGGCAATCCGCGCTCGAGCATTTCGAGATGCGAATAAATGGCCTGCTTGATCAACCAGTGCGGCGTGCGCTCGACCTGGAGCGCAATCTTCTTGAGGCGGTCGCGGACGCTTTCGTCCAGCTTGACGCCGAGGGTGGTCGAAGACATCGAATTGTTTTATCTGAAAGATTGAATTGGCCCGGATATTAGTTCAACAGATCCTGAGGTGCAACCAGAAATCACAAAAAGTGCAACCACACAGAATCTCCAATCATTGGTTGCACCTTGATGCCGAAGATGGCCCATTTATTGCTGACATGGTCTGTCATGCCTTTCGGATCTCACTCTTCCACCTTGCTCAAGCGTCGCTTTTGCACTACTTTAGTGCAGTATCCGATGCGGCCGGACTGGCCCGTCGCCTTCCAAGCATGTCAATAGGTGCAACCATGGTGCAGATTGGTGCAAAAATAAGTGCAACCGATTCGTCGACAGTTATGATCAAGAAAACCGCACTCATGAAATGATTGATTGATTGATTGATTTGCGTCAATTGATGACGCGCGACGCGCTACAGATATACGCATGCACGCGTGCGTCGCAATTCCTCTTTCCCCCGATCCGTGCCATTGACCCGGCAACGGTGTGCCATTTCTTTTCCATTCCATTTCCTATCTTCAGGAGTTTTCATGCAACGCAGAGCCGTATTCAATCAATTGGCAGTGGCAGGTGCTGCCGTAGCGGCTTCGGCCGTGACCGCGACCCAGGCGCTCGCGCAGACGGCGCCGGCCACGGCAGCGCCATCGGGCACATCGACGCTCGACAAAGTGCAGAAGAGCGGCGTGCTGCGCGTCGCCGTGATTCCCGGCCAGGAGCCCTACTTCCACAAGGACCTCGTCACCAACGCATGGACCGGTGCCTGCCTGGACATGGCTGCCGACATCGCGACGCTGCTTCGCGCCAAGGTCGAAACGGTGGAGTCGAGCTGGGGCAACCAGATCCTCGACCTGCAATCGGGCAAGGTCGACCTCGCCTTCGCGGTCAGCCCCACGCCGCAACGCGCGCTGGTGATCGACTTCTCGACGCCGATGCTGGTGCACTCGTACACCGCCATCGTGCGCAAGGGCTTCGCCAAGACCAGCACCTGGGACGACCTGAACAAGCCCAGCGTGAAGATCGCCGTCGACATCGGCTCGACGCATGAAACCATCGCGCGCCGCTACTGCCCGAAGGCCAACATCCTGGGCTTCAAGACCCGCGACGAAGCCGTGCTGGCCGTGGCCACCGGCCGCGCCGACTGCACCGTGGTGCTGGCCGTGCTGGCCATCTCCACCATGAAGAAGAACCCGACGCTCGGCACGCTGGTCATCCCGAAGCCGACGCTCACGATGCCGACCAACCTCGGCATCCGCATCGAGACCGATCCGCGCTGGAAGAACTTCCTGAGCGTGTGGGCCGACAGCAACCGTGCCAGCGGCCAGACGCGCGAGTGGATGCTGAAGGGATTCGACGCGCTGAACATCAAGCCGGAAGACATCCCGGGCGACATCCAGTTCTGAGACGGGTTGCATGGAACACGCTTCGTACGCATGGGACTTCGGGTCCCTGGTGCCCTACCTGCCCCTGATCTGGCGCGGGCTGGGCGTGACGCTGGCCTTCACCGTCAGCACGGTGCTGGTCGGCCTGGTGCTCGGGCTCATCACGGGCGTGCTGCGCAACCCCACCATGACGCGCTGGGTCACGGTACCGCTGCAGATCTGGACCGAGGTCTTCCGCTGCACGCCGCTGCTGGTGCAGCTGGTGTGGGCCTACTACGCGCTGCCGGTGCTGATCGGCGTCGACATGTCGGCCACCACCGCCTGCTTCCTGGCGCTGTCGTTCTACGCCGGCGCCTTCTACAGCGAGATCTTCCGCGGCGGCATCGAGGCGGTGGACCGTGGCCAGTGGGAAGCCGGCCGCGCCATCGGCATGCGGCGCGGACGCATCTTCCGCCGCATCATCCTGCCGCAGGCCTTTCCGCTGATGATCCCGTCGCTGATCAACCAGACCATCATGCAGCTGAAGAACACCTCGCTGGTGTCGGCCGTGGCGGTGGGTGATCTGCTGTACCAGGGCTCGATCATCACCGGCGCGAGCTACCGGCCGCTGGAGGTCTACACCGCCATCGCGGTCATCTATTTCGCGGTGCTCTTCCCGCTCACCCTCATCGCCACGCGCGTGGAACGCCGTCTGGCCGCCAAGTGATGTCACAGTCCTCCTCCCCCTCGACGGCCGGCCCGATCCTGCAGGCCACGGCCATCCACAAATCGTTCGGCGACCACCATGTGCTCAAAGGCGTTTCGCTCGCCGTGCAGCCCGGCGAAGTGGTCACGCTGATCGGCGCCAGCGGTTCGGGCAAGTCGACCTTCCTGCGCTGCATGAACCTGCTGGAAATGCCCGAAGACGGCCAGCTCGGCGTGGCGGGCCACAGCTTCGCGTTCGGCGGCAGCGGCCGTGCACCGAAGGACGCACAGCTCGCGGCACTGCGCGCCAGCATCGGCATGGTGTTCCAGCACTTCAACCTGTTCCCGCACATGACGGTGCTGCAGAACATCATCGAAGGCCCGATCCAGGTCCAGGGCAAGACGCCTGACGAAGCCAAGGCGCTGGCGATGACGCTGCTCGGCAAGGTCGGCCTGGCCGAGAAGGCGAACCAGCATCCGGGACGGCTTTCAGGCGGGCAGAAGCAGCGCGTCGCCATCGCGCGTGCGCTGGCCATGCAGCCGGCCGTCATGCTGTTCGACGAGCCCACGTCCGCACTCGACCCCGAGCTTGTCGGCGAAGTGCTGGCGGTGATCCGCGAACTCGCCGCAGAAGGCATGACGATGGTGCTGGTCACCCACGAGATGGCCTTTGCCGCCAACGTGTCGGACCGCATCGGCTTCATGCGCGACGGCGTCATGGCCGAGATCGGCCCGGCCGACGAGCTCATGCACCGGCCCAAGGATCCGAAGCTGGTGTCGTTTCTCGAACGCTTCCACCAGGCGCGGCAGGCCTAGGCGCCACGGCCGTCAGTTGAGCTGGAAGCAGAACACTGCACCGCACCCTGCGTGCGGCAGCAATCGAATGTCGCTGCCGTGCAACTGCAGGATTCGCTTGACGACCATCAGGCCGAGCCCGCCGCTGCGGCCACCGGTCGACGAGAAGGCGGGGCGGGTGAAAAGCACCCGTCGCAGATCTTCCGGAATTCCCGGACCGGTGTCGCTGACTTCGACCTGCACGCCCTCGCCACCGGTCTGTAGCCGGACGGCGATCTCGCCGCCGTCGGGTGTATGGCGGATCGCGTTGTCGAGCAGGTTGGTCAGCACCCGTTCGATCATGCCGAGATCGGCCGTAACGATCGGCAGCCCGGACGCGATGTTCGCCACCAGGCGCAACTGCCGCGCCTCGGCCGCAAGCGCGAACTTCTGGAACACGTCCTGCACCAGGTCCGCCAGCGCAAAGCGCTCCTTGTCGGGCTTGACCACGCCGTATTCCAGACGCGCCAGCTCGAACAATTCCTGCGCCAGCCGGCCGACCTTGCGGCTCTGTCCGAGCGCAATCTCCAGGTAACGGCGCCGGTCCGCCGGCGTCAGCAGATCGGCTTTCAGCAGCAGCGTCTCGAGATAGCCATGCAATGAAGTAAGCGGCGTGCGCAGGTCGTGCGAGATGTTCGCAAAGAACTCGCGGCGCTGCTGGTCCTGCGCGGAGAGCTCGCGCCATTGCTCGGCGATGCGTTGTGCCATTTGCTGGAACGCACGCCCCAGCATTGCGATCTCGCCACCGCCGCGCGTGATGCGCTCGAGCACCGGTGCCGCCTGCGCGAGCGATTCGACACCGTCGCGCTCGAAGCGCCGAACCACATCGGTCAACGCACGCAGTGGCCGCGTGATCCACCGGAACGCAGCAAACCCGGCGAGCAGGCCGAGCAAGGCGACCAGCAGCATCGACCACAGCGTGGTGCGCAGCACGCTGTCGGCCGCCGCGTGCGCGGCGAGCGCCTCTCGGTCCTCGCCCGACAACACGACATACACATAGCCCGCCGCACTCCCGTCGACCCGCAGCGGCGCGACGCTGAAGACCTTGCGGCCGCCGTCGCCGCGCGGGTCGTCGCCCAGCACGGGCATCGCGGCACCGCCGAGCAAACGCTGGATCGGCGCGAGGTCGACCCGGTCGCGCCTCAGATGACCCTGCGGTGCGGCCTGGGCCGTGATGCGGCCGTCCACGTCCAGCAGGTAGACCTCCACGCTAGGGTTGACCGCCATCAGCTGATCGAACAGCGTATGAACCGCCACCGGGTCGAGACCGCCGCGCTTCATCAATTCGGCATTGCCGGCGATGTGCGCGGCCAGCCCGATCGACAGGCGTTGGGTCACCTCCTGCTCGTGCCGACCGCTGGCCGATATCTGCAGCCAGGCCGATACGCCGCAGCAGGCCAACAGCAGCACGGCGAACACGATCGACAGCCTCCGCGACAGGCTCGACACGCTGAAGAAGGACCTCATGCACCCTGCTCCTGCGCACCGGGTGCGGCGAGCTTGTAGCCGCGGCCCCAGACCGTGAGGATGTGGCGCGGCTCGGCCGGGTCGACCTCGACCTTCATGCGCAGCCGGTTGATGTGCGTGTTGACGGTGTGCTCGTAGCCGTCGTGCTGGTAGCCCCAGACCTGATTGAGCAGATCGAGCCGAGAGAACACCCGGCCCGGATGGCGCGCGAAGAAATGGAGCAGGTCGAACTCGCGCGGCGTGAGCTCGATCGGGCGTCCGTCCATGTGCACTTCTCGCGCCACCGGATCGATGACCAGGTTGCCGACCGCGAGCTGGCCCGAGTCCATGCGCGCGTTGCGTGCCATCGCCTCTGTTCGCCGCAGCAGCGCACGCACGCGGGCCACCAGTTCGAGCACCGAGAAAGGCTTTGCGAGGTAGTCGTCCGCGCCCAGTTCCAGACCGAGGATGCGGTGCACTTCGCTCGAGCGCGCGCTGGTGATGATGATCGGCGTGTAGCGCGTCATCGCGCGCGCGCGCCGACAAATCTCGAGGCCGTCGACACCCGGCAGCATCAGGTCGAGGATCAGCAGGTCCCAGCTGCCGCGTGCCAGTTCGCGCACGCCGGCGTCGCCGTCGGCAGCGTGCGTCACGGCATAGCCTTCGTCGTGCAGGTGCATGCGCAGCAGTTCGGCGATGTGGGCGTCGTCCTCGACGATCAGCACGCGTTTGGCGGTGTCCATGGAGGCGGATTGTCCCGCGTTGCAGCGGCGGGAGTTGTCACGATTAATTGAACTCTTCGTGATGAATCGGACAGGGGGTGCGCCCAACAATCCGCCCCATGCACAGCCAACCCGCCCACCCCGACCGTCCGCCGATCCATCCGGCCTGGATGCGCATCGCCCACTGGCTGAATGCCCTGGCGGTGCTGGTGCTGGTGACCAGCGGCTGGCGGATCTACAACGCGGCACCCTTCTTCCCGTTCGAGATTCCACGCGCCCTCACGCACGGCGGCTGGCTCGGTGGCGCACTGCAGTGGCACTTCGCAGCGATGTGGCTGCTGGCCCTCAACGGCCTGGCCTACCTGGCGCTGAACATCGTCAGCGGCCGGCTGCGACGCAAGTTCTTTCCACTCTCGCTGCGCGGCATCTGGCGCGACGCCCTCGCCGCGCTGCACGGCAAGCTCTCGCATGCCGACCCGCGGCACTACAACAGCGTGCAGCGCGCCGCCTATCTGTTCGTGATGCTCGACATCGCCGTGCTCGTCCTGTCGGGTCTGGTGCTCTGGAAGTCGGTGCAGTTCGATGTTCTGCGCGACATGCTCGGCGGCTACGAAACGACGCGCCGCATCCACTTCGTCGCGATGGCCGCATTGGTCGGCTTCGTGGCCGTGCACCTGCTGATGGTGGCCCTCGTGCCCCGCACCTTGCTCTCCATGCTCAGCGGCCGCGCCGGACGGCACGAAAGAACCACATGAAGACCCTTCGCCGCACTCCGCTCATCGGTGTCAACAGCGACGCCGCGCTGGCAGCCGCCCGCAAGCTGCTGTCCCGCAGGATCGAACAGCCCGCGCGCCGTGCCTTCCTGACGCGTTCGTTGACGATGGGTGGCCTCTCGCTGCTCACCGGCTGCAGCGTCAGCGACAACGCCGGCGTCGAAGCCGCGCTCGGCACGATCTCGCGCTTCAACGACAAGGTGCAGGGCCTGATCTTCGATCCGGCGCGGCTGGCGCCGACCTACCCGGAGTCGATGATCACGCGGCCATTTCCCTTCAACGCCTACTACGGCGAGGAAGAGGTGCGCCAGGTCGACGAGGCGAGCTACCGGCTGGAGGTTACCGGTCTGGTCGCCGACAAGCGCAGCTGGACGCTGCCCGAGTTGCGTGCCATGCCGCAGCGGGACCAGGTGACCCGCCACATCTGCGTCGAAGGCTGGAGCGCTATCGGCAAATGGGGCGGCGTCCGCTTCGCCGAGTTCCTGCACCGCATCGGCGCGGACACCACCGCGAAATTCATAGGCTTCAAGTGCGCGGACGACTACTACACCAGCATCGACATGCCCACGGCGCTGCATCCTCAGACGCTGCTGACGTTGAGCTACGACGGCCAGCCTCTGCCGCCGAAGTACGGCTTCCCGATGAAGCTGCGCATGCCGACCAAGCTTGGCTACAAGAACCCAAAGCACATCAAGGCGATCTTCGTCACCAACACCAACCCTGGCGGCTATTGGGAAGACCAGGGCTACAACTGGTTCGGCGGGAGTTGAGCGCCCGCAAGGCTCAGCACTGCTGCAACGCAAGGCCGGATTCATGTCGAACCGTGCCATTTTTCTCCGACAACGACTCACCTCAAGGAAACCGAAATGAACAAGCTCACCACCACCCTGCTCGCCACCTTCCTGGTCATCGGCTCGGTATCGGCTTTCGCCGCGGACGAGATGAAGAAGGACAGCATGACCAAGGACTCGATGGCGAAGGACGCCATGTCCAAGGATGCAATGGGGAAGGACGCGATGAAGAAGGATTCGATGGGGAAGGATTCGATGGCCAAGGACGGCATGGCAAAGGACACCATGGGCAAGGACGCGATGAAGAAGGACGAGATGAAGAAGTAAGCCATCTTCAGCGTCGGCAACCGGTGCCGCCGCGGGCTCAGGGCGCCTGAGTCCCGGGCACCGCGCCGGCCTTCGCCAGCGACGAATTGCTGTAGCGGAAGTCCAGGCTGACCTCTTCACCCAGCCAGCCGGGCGTCGGCGATTCCACGTCTTCCGATGCCAGCTCGACCTCGGCCAGCACCAGCCCGGCGAGTGCGCCTTCGAACACATCGACCTCGAACACGAAGCCGTCGACCTGCACAAGGTAGCGGACCTTGTCGAGCTTTCCGAGGCTGCAGTGATGCGTCAGCAGGTCTTCTGCATCCGTCACCGGTATCTCGTACTCGAACTCGGCGCGCGACAGGCCCGACGACTTGCCCTTGAGCGTCAGGAAAGCCTGCGTGCCCGCAATGCGCACGCGCACCCACATGCCGTTGTCGGCCACATAGCCCTGCGCCATGCGCGTGCCCTGAAGACCGTCGACGATGGACGCGTCGCGCACCAGGTACTTGCGTTCGATTTCGGTGGCCATGGTGAGAAAGATCCTGTCGTTGAAAGTGCCGCATCGCGTGGAGAGCGCATTTTCACCGTGGCCGCGGCGTGTCGACCCGTGCGACTACGCAACTGCGCAACTGCGCGACTGCGCGACCTGGCGGCTCGCGCTACGATGAATCGAAAGCCAAGAACAAGACAACAGCGTCAACAGAGACAACGGAAGCAAGCGATGCAGCCATCCCCACCGTCCCCGCCACCTGTTCCATCGGCAGCGCCATCCGGCAGCCCAGCCGTGCGGCCGACACGCCGCGCCGCCAGCGTGATCGTGCTGCGCGACGGCGCCGACGGCCTCGAAGTGCTGCTGCTGCGGCGGGCGGAGAAGGCCGACGACCAGAACAGCGGCGCCGCGGTATTTCCTGGCGGCGTGCTCGACGCGGCAGATCCGCAACTGCACGCCTGCTGCCGCGGACTCGACGACGCCGCGGCCAGTGCGCGGCTCGGGGTGCCGAGCGGCGGACTCGACTTCCACATTGCCGCGGTACGCGAGTGCTTCGAGGAAGCCGGCCTGCTGTTCGCCACCGATGCGGACGGCCTGCCCGTCTCGCTCGACCACCTGGCAGCCGACGAACTCGCACGACTCCGCGCCGCGGCCGAACTGGGCACCGATGCGCTGTTGACCATCTGCGATGCGCGCGGCTGGCACCTGGCCGCCGACCGGCTCGTCTACTACACCCACTGGCTCACGCCGCCGGGCATGCCGCGCCGCTTCGACACCCGATTCTTCGTCGCCGAACTGCCCGCACGGCAGGAAGTACGGCCCGATGGCCGCGAGACGGTCGAACACCTCTGGCTGCGGCCCGCGGACGCGATCGATGCGCGTGCCGGGCTCAAGTTGATGAACGTCACGCGGGTCATCCTGACCGACCTGCGGGCATTCGCTACCGTGGCCGATTGCCTCGCGCATGCGCGTGCGCTGCGCGAAATCCGCATGGTCATGCCGCGACTGGCGGATGGGCCTTCGGGCCGCCGGCCGGTGAATGTCGACGAGCCGGCTTACGACGAGGTCGGCTTCATCGACCCGGACGGCATCGGCGGAGCGCGCCATGCGCTCGCGCCGGGACTGGTCATGCGGCTGTCGCCGCGCGTCTGGCGCGTGACCGCCGCCGACCGTTCGCAGCCGGACCGCCCGGGACTGCACAGCTACTTCGTCGGCGGCAACGGCGGTGACTGGGCGCTGATCGATCCACACACCGATGACGAGGCGCACTGGGCGCGCCTGCGGGCCGCAGCGCCCGGGCCGGTGCGATGGGTGCTGTCGGCCGCGACGGGCCGCATCGACGGCGCCGATGCAAGGCACATCCTCGGCGCCACATGGTCTGGAGCTGCATCCGACGCGGCGACATCAACCGAGGCGCCGACGTCAACAGATGGGCCGATCGACCTGGGCGATGCAACCTTGCAGCCGCTGGCACCGACATCCCCCCTGGGCACCTGGCGCTTCCTGCTGCGCGAGGAGCGGTTGCTGTTCGGCGATGCGGACGACGTGTCGCCTTTGCCCGCGGACGCCGCATGGCACGCACCGTCGCACGGCTTCGTGCGGCGCATCAGCCCGTGATTCCGTGAATCCGTGAATCTGGCCACCGGGCGCCAGGAACGATCTCCGCGCCCGGTGCCGCCGAGATCACGAAGGGCTTGCCTCATCCCGCTTTCGGGCACTTTTCGTTACAGCCGACCCGGAAAGCACGCGGTGTAGACTGCCGGGTTTTTCGGACTGGCGATATACAAAGTGGCACGGCGCACAGGTTTCACCGGCTCGGCGCTGCTTCGATTGCTTGCTCGACTGGACGACAACGAACTCCGCGACGCCGCACCGGCGACGGCGGATCGATGGAGCCAATGGCTCGGCTGGACCGATGCCATCTCGCTGTCCGCCGCGCTGAACGGCAATCCTGCGATCAACCGCAGCGGCGTGCGCGGCACGTCGAATGCCGAAGAAGCGGACTGCGCCCGGGTGCGAAGCGACTTGACCGCCGCCATCGGCGACCATGTCGCACGCACCACGGACTTCGCGTCTTACCGTCGGCGCTACCTGCAGCGACAACAGGCCATGGAGGCGTCCATCGGCCCGCTGCGCGCCCGCCTGCGTGCCTCGATCGCGGCACGCTCGCCGGAACTGGCGCAGCTCGCGGCGGTGGATGTCGTGATGGAGCAGGCACTGAGCGCCCGCGAACACGGTCTGCTCGCGGGCGTGCCCGCATTGCTCGAAAAGCATTTCGTGCGCCTGCGCCGGCAAGACCAGCCGGCGCCGGACGACGACGCGCCTCCGGCCGCATGGCTGGACGTATTCGACAAGGACTTCCAGGACGTGCTGCAAGCCGAACTGGACTTTCGATTCCAACCGGTCGAAGGGCTGCTCGAGACCCTTCGCATGAGACAAGAGACCCCCAGGGAACCATGAACAGATTTCTTCACTACGCCGCAGCGGCGGCCGGCCTCGTCGCCGTCTGCTGGGTCGGCATCGGCTACATCGGCGTCAACCCGCTGGCGCTGGCCATCACCGCCGGCATCGGCGCGTTCTACGTGATGGGCTTGCTGGAACTGCATCGCTTCCAGCAAGCCACGCTCTCGCTGTCGCAGGCGCTGGGCTCGCTTTCAGCGCCGCCGGCCAGTCTGGGCAGTTGGCTCGACCTGCTCCACCCGTCGCTGCGCAACGCGGTGCGCCTGCGCGTCGAAGGCGAACGCGTCGGCCTGCCCGGCCCGGCGATGACGCCCTACCTGGCCGGACTGCTGGTGCTGCTCGGCATGCTGGGCACCTTCCTCGGCATGATCGTCACGCTCAACGGCACCGGCACCGCGCTGTCCGGGGCGACCGATCTGGACGCCATCCGCGCCTCGCTCTCGGCGCCAGTGAAGGGGCTCGGCCTGGCGTTCGGCACATCGGTCGCGGGCGTCGCGGCCTCCGCGATGCTGGGCCTGACCTCCGCGCTGTGCCGGCGTGAGCGGCTGCTGGCCGGCCAGATGCTCGACACCCGCGCGGCCACCACCTTGCGCGCCTACTCGCTGGCGCATCAGCGCGAGGAATCCTTCAAGCTGCTGCAGCAGCAGGCGCACGGCATGCCCGCGCTGGTCGACCGGCTGCAAGCCATGATGACCGCCATGGAGCGCCAGAACCAGGCGCTGAACGATCGGCTGATCGGTGGCCAGGACCGCTTCCACAGCCAGGCCGAGACGGCGTATGCAGGACTTGCTTCCGCGGTCGACCAGACGCTGAGGCAGAGCCTGCTCGACAGCGCGCACGTCGCCAGCGCCGCCATCCAGCCGGTGGTCGAGGCGACGATGGCCGGCATCGCCCGCGAAACCGCATCGCTGCACGAAGGCATTTCCCGCACGGTTCAGCTGCAACTCGACGGCCTGTCGGGCCGTTTCGAGGCCACGACCGGCGAGGTCGCCGGCAGTTGGCAGGCGGCACTCGCCGCGCACCAGCGCACGACCGAGGCCCTGTCGCAGGACCTGCGCGGCGCGCACGACCGCATGGCCGAGTCCTTCGCGCAGCGCTCGGCAACGCTGGTCGATGGCGTGTCAGACCGGCTCGAAGGCGCGGTCGATCGTGTGTCCAGCCACTGGGGCGACGCGCTCGCGCAGCATGCACGTGTCAGCGACACGCTGTCCGCCGACACGCGCCAGGCACTGAGCGCCGCCGCCGCCACCTTTGCGCAGAACGCGGCGTCACTGCTGGGCACGGTCGAGCAGGCACATGCGGCGCTGCAGACGGACATGCAGTCGCGCGACGAGCAACGCTTGTCGGCCTGGACGCAATCGCTCGCATCGATGGCGACCGCGCTGCAGCAGGAGTG
>JAZKDL010000383.1:0-4260 GCA_040387575.1 Pseudomonadota bacterium | reverse complement strand
GACGCGATCATCGGCTACCTGCTCATCGGCACCGACAACACGGCGCGCAAGCAGGCGGAGGCCGCGCTGCTGAAGGCCGGCGCGCTGCAGGACGCCATCTTCAACAGCGCCAACTTCTCCAGCATTGCGACCGACGCCAAGGGCGTGATCCAGATCTTCAACGTGGGCGCCGAACGCATGCTCGGCTATGCGGCCGCCGAGATGGTCGACACCATCACGCCGGCGGACATCTCCGACCCGCGCGAGGTGGTCGCCCGCGCTGCGGAGCTCAGCCTCGAACTGGGCACGACCATCACGCCGGGTTTCGAGGCGCTGGTCTTCAAGGCTTCGCGCGGCATCGAGGACATCTACGAGCTGACCTACATCCGAAAGGACGGCAGCCGCTTTCCGGCGATCGTCTCGGTGACGGCGCTGCGCGACCCGCAGGACGCGATCATCGGCTACCTGCTCATCGGCACCGACAACACGGCGCGCAAGCAGGTCGAGGCCGCGAAGGCGCAGCTGGACCAGCGCCTGCGCGACCAGCAGTTCTACACGCGCTCGCTGATCGAATCGAACATCGATGCACTGATGATGACCGACCCGCAGGGCATCATCTCGGACGTCAACCAGCAGATGATCGCGCTGACGGGGCGGCCACGCGAGGCGCTCATCGGCGCACCGTGCCGCAATTTCTTCACCGACCCCGACCTGGCCGACAGGGCGATCGAGCGGGTTCTCTCCGAAAACCGGGTGAGCGACTACGAGCTCACGGTGCGCGCCAGCAATGGCGACGAAACGCTCGTCTCATACAACGCCGCCACCTTCCATAACCGCGAGGGCGAGCTGCAGGGCGTGATTGCCGCGGCGCGCGACGTGACGGAGCGCCGCCGCTTTCAGCGTGCGCTGGAAGAAACCAACCTGAAGCTCGAGCATGCGAGCCGCATGAAGTCGGAGTTCCTCGCGACCATGTCGCACGAGCTGCGCACGCCGCTCAACGCCATCATCGGATTCTCCGAGGCGCTCAAGGACGGCCTGATGGGTCCGATGAGCGACAAGCAGACCGGCTACATCGGCGACATCTTCACCAGCGGACTGCATCTGCTGTCTCTCATCAACGACATCCTGGACCTGTCGAAGGTCGAGGCCGGGATGATGGAACTCGAGATGGAGCCGGTCGACCTGGGCCGGCTGTTGAAGGACAGCCTGTCGATCGTCAAGGACAAGGCGGCTGCGCAGCATATCCGCCTCGACCTGGAGGTCGGTGAGGGACTGGGACTGTCGCGTCTCGACATGCGCAAGACCAAGCAGATCGTCTACAACCTGTTGTCGAATGCCGTCAAGTTCAGCGGCGACGGTGGCCGGGTGGTTCTCAGTGCGGCACGCGTGACGCGCGCCGAAGTCGGCAGGCTGCACGGCAGCTGGCCGATGCAGCGCTTTGCGCTTGCCGACAGCGGGCACCAGGACTTCCTCGAGATTCGCGTCAGCGACAGCGGTATCGGCATCTCCCCGGTCAACATGGCGCGGCTTTTTCAGGCGTTCAGCCAGATCGACAGCAGCCTCGCACGCAAGTTCGCCGGCACCGGCCTCGGACTCGCGATGGTCAAGCAGTTGGCCGAACTTCACGGTGGCACCGTGGCCGTGGCGAGCGTCGAAGGCGAGGGCGCCCGCTTTGCGGTATGGCTGCCGCTGCTCGACCCGTCCGTTCCGGAGCGGTTGCCTGCGGTCGATAGCGAGGCCGACGCCGCGCTGCTGGTGGCCGCGGCGCCGCAGGAGCGCATGGCGCTGGTGGTCGAGGACAACGACAAGGCGGCCGATCTGGTACGGCTGCTGCTCGAGTCCGAAGGCTTCACCGTGCTGCGGGCGGCCAGCGCCGAGGCCGCGCTGGTGATGGCGCCACTGCAGGCGCTGAACCTGGTGACGCTCGACCTTGAACTGCCGGGGATGGACGGCTGGGAACTGCTGGTGCGCCTGCGCGAAACCGCCTCGCTGGCCCATCTGCCGGTGGTCATCATCGCGGGCATCACCGACGACAACATGGCGCTCAGCCGGGGCGCTGCCGCGTCGATGCAGAAGCCCATCAGCCGCGCCCAGCTCAAGTCCACCCTGGCCGACCTCGGCCTGAATGCCGGCCCGGAGCAGACGCGCACGGTGCTGGTGGTCGACGACGACCCGAAGGCGGTGGAGATGATCGCCGCCGTGCTGCCGACACCGGCGTATGCGGTGGTTCGCGCCTATGGCGGTGCCGACGCGATCGCACTGGCGGTGCGCGTGCGGCCCGACCTGATCCTGCTGGACCTGACGATGCCGGAGGTCAACGGCATGGACGTGCTGGAAGCGCTGCATCGCAATCCGGAAACCACCCACATCCCGATCGTCGTGGTCACCGCCACCACCATGACCGCACGCGACCGGGCGACGCTCGACTGCATCGCCGGCAAGGTGGTGCGCGTGATCGAAAAGGCCGAGTTCGGCCACGACCGGTTCGTCGAAGAAGTGAATCGAGTCCTTCCGCAGGTCTGATGGAGAAACACATGGCCAAGATCCTCGTCATCGAAGACAACCCCGCGAACATGAAGCTGGCTTGCCTGCTGCTGCTCGACGCCGGCCATACGCTCCTGTGCGCGGCGGATGCGGAAACCGGGCTGACGATGGCGCGCGACGATCAACCCGATCTGATCCTGATGGACATCCAGCTGCCCGGCATGGACGGCCTGGCGGCGACGGCGCTGCTGAAGGGCAGCCCGTCGACCTCGGCGATACCGGTCATCGCATTGACGGCCATGGCCATGAAGGACGACCAGGCCAAGGCGGAAGCCGCTGGCTGCGATGCCTACATCGCCAAGCCCTTGCGGTATCGCGAACTGCGCGCGGCCATCGATGCGCTGCTCCCCGATCGCAAGATCGCGCCGGCGCATGAGTGACGCTGAAGTGCCACAACCGCCGGGCGGCACCAAGCCGGCGACCCTGCTCATCGTCGACGATCTGCCGATGAACCGGCGTCTGCTGCAGGCGCTGCTGGAGCCCCAGGGCTACCTGACGCAAACCGCGGGCGATGGGCCCGAGGCGCTGGAGATCATTGCGTGCCAGCCCATCGATCTGGTGCTTCTCGATGTCGACATGCCGGGCATGGACGGGTACGCCGTGGCGCGCGCCATCAAAGGGTCGGCCGCCACCGGCGACATCCCGATCATCATGGTCACGGCCATGGCCGACTCGGCCGCGCGGCTGCGGGGGCTGGAGGCCGGCGCGGAAGATTTCCTGACCAAGCCGATCAACCGGGTCGAGCTGTGGCTCCGGGTGCGCAACCTGTTGCGGCTCAAGGCGTCGGCCGACCTGCTGCGCAGCCATACCGAGGTTCTGGCGCAGCAGGTGCGGACCCGCAATGAAGACCTGGTGCGCTTTCGCACTGCAATGGATGCAACCGCCGACGCGATCTTCCTGATCGACCGCGACACGCTGAGCTTCGTGGAAGTCAACGCCACCGCATGCGCGCTGCTCGGCTATTCACGCGAGGAGCTGTTCGAGCGCGGCCCGGTGAATCTCGGCACCGGCACGATCGAGCAGGTCGAGCAGATCTTCGATGCCGTGATCGCGGGCCTGGGCGCGGGCCATCCAAGCGAAGTGCCGCTGCGCCGAAAGGACGGAAGCGAACTGGCGGTCGAGATCAGCCGGGTGGCGCAGCGTTTCGGCGACAGCTGGCTCATCGTTGCGGTGGTTCGGGACATCACGGACCGCAAGGCGAGCGAACGGCGGCTGCACAGGCTGGCCCATTTCGACGTACTCACCGGCCTGCAGAATCGCGCGCACTTTCATGAATCCCTTCGGCAGGCGCTGACGGCCGTCCGCGAACGCGCCGAGCAACTCGCGGTGCTGTTCATCGACCTCGATCACTTCAAGAACGTGAACGACACGCTGGGCCATGCCATCGGCGACGAGCTGCTGGCGCAGGTCAGCCAGCGCCTGTCCACCTGCATCGATGCGGGCGACACGATCGGGCGTCTGGGTGGCGATGAATTCGCGGTGCTGCTGACGGCTCGGCATGGCGCACCGGACACCGATGCCGTGGTCCGGCGCATCCGTCATGTTCTGCTTCGGCCATTCGACCTGCGAGGCCATGCGATGGTCGTCACGGTGAGCATCGGGATGACGTTCTGCCCCGAGGACGCGACCGATGCCGAGACCTTGCTCAAGTACGCCGACATCGCGATGTACCGCGCAAAACTGGCCGGCCGCAACAGCGACTGCCGCTTCACGCCGCAGATGAACAAGGACGCACTG
>JAZKDL010000382.1:0-9527 GCA_040387575.1 Pseudomonadota bacterium | reverse complement strand
GGAAAGTGCGCTGCTGGCTGACGATGCGCCGTCCGATATTCTGCATGGCGAAAACGCGCTGGGTGAAACCGCGATCGCGCGTGATCATCTGCGCGGACATCACCATCGGCATGACCGCCATCCGCATCCCGACTCCGCTGACCATCGTGCCGCGCACGGTGAAACCGCTCGCGCCCTGCGAGCGGCGCGCATCGTCGAGAAAGCTGTGGGCCTCCTGTCGCGCGCCGGCGACCGACACGATGTGCGCCATCGCGTTGAGCAGCACGCTGTCGGCGAAGGCGTTGCCGGTCGGCAGATGCTGCAGCCCTTCCCGGCCGGCCTGGTGCGCGTCGTCGTAGCGGTCCATCATGGCCAGCAGGATCGGCAGCAACGCCCGCACGTGGGCCTGGACGCCGGGCGCGGGGCTGTCCGCGCAGCCGGAAGCCTGCAGCCATTCCATCGCGGTCCACGGGCCCTGGGTGAAGCAGCGCGCCCAGACGGCCACCAGCTGCATCAGCGGCTTTTCGCGCAGCAGGTCGGGCGGGATCGCCGAACACCAGCGGTCGAGCAGCCGCATGCGGCCCTGCTCCAGCAGCGTCTCGGCCTGGCTCTCGAGCAGGTGGAGCGCATGTGGATGGTCGCCGCCTTCGATCGCATGGTCGATGGCCGGCACGGCACGCCCCTCGGCCTCGTACCAGCCCGAAGCCGCCAGATGCAGCCGGGCGATCTCGTCGGGCCGCTCCTTGGCCAACTGGTCGCGCAGAAAGTCGGCGAAAAGGCTGTGATAGCGGTACAGCCCGGGCGCGTCCTCCACCGGAATCAGGAAGACATTGGTGCGCTCCAGCTGCTGCAGCATGGCCGCGCAGTCGGTGTGCGGCAGCAGCGCCTGGCAGGCCGGCGCGCTCAGGTGCTTGAGCACGCTGGTGCGCAGCAGGAAGTCGCGCACCGGCGGGTCTTGCCGGGTCAGCACTTCCTCGGTCAGGTACTCGGCCACGTCGCGGTCCGACAGCGCCAGCCGGGCCATGAGGTCGCTGCTGCGCGAGCCGTCGCGTTGCAGCGCCAGTGCCAGCAGCCACAGTGCGGCAACCCAGCCTTCGGTCTTGCCGTGCGCGCGGTCGACGGCCTCCAGCGACAGCCCGGCGCCGCGCAGCCGAAAGAACTCCTCCGATTCGGCCGGGCTGAAGCGCAGCACGTTGGTGTCGAGCTCCAGCAGCTGCCCGCGCGCGCGCAGCCGGCCCAGACCGAGGTCGGGGACGCTGCGCGAACCGATCACCAGCAGGCCGTTGCGCGGCAGGTTGTCGATCAGCTCACGAATCAGCGCCATCACGCCGCCTTCGCGGATCAGCTCGAAGTCATCGAGAAAGAGCGCGTAGGGTGCGGTCTCGGCGGCCAGCAGGTCGAGGATGCCTTCGGGCGTGTCGTTGCGGCGTTCGACACCCATGTGCGCTGCGGCCGCCGACAGGCCCGAGAGAAACCGCGGCACGTCGTTGTCCGCGCGGTCCAGCACCAGCCAGCCGGTGGCGCTGCCGCGCTCTTCCAGCAGCTCGCGCAACTGGACCATCGCCGTGGTCTTGCCGAAGCCGGCCGGCGCGCGCACCAGCACCAGCTTGACCGAGCCGGCACGCGCAAGCCGATCTGCGATGCCTGTGCGCCGCACCTCGGCCGTCCGCTGCACCGGTGGGCCCAGCTTGGCGGAAGACACGGTGAGCGGCCGGGAAGCAGAAGCAGAAGGTGACGAAGCAGTGGAGGAACGGTCGGCGGGCGGGGTCATGGAGAAGGATCGGTGCGGGGCGCAAGAAGGCCCGGACACGCTGGAAATGATCGCATACGGGCACCCGCGCAACACCCCGTATTCGCCCGGTATTCATTCGGCGCGAGGGGGCTCGAACTCGTCGCTTTGGACGATGGTCGCGTGCCCGGGCAATCCCTAAAGTCATCCTGCCGCGGACCTTTCCACGTCCGTGCGACCCCTTCCGCTGGAAACCGCGCTGGAAACAGATTACCCATGAAACTCAATGCCTCCATTGCCGCCGTGATCACCGGCGGCGCTTCCGGCCTCGGCGCCGCGACGGCCCGCCGCCTGGCGTCGCACGGCGTCAAGGTCGCGCTGTTCGACCTCAACGCCGAACTCGGCGAAGCGCTGGCCCGTGAACTCGGCGGCGTGTTCTGCCAGGTCGACGTCACATCCGAAGAGCAGACCGACCAGGCCTTCGCCAAGGCGCGCGCGGCCCACGGCCAGGAACGCATCCTGGTCAACTGCGCTGGCACCGGCAGCGCCGTCAAGACCGCGAGCCGCGACAAGACCACCGGCGAGATCCGCCACTACCCGCTCGCCAACTTCGAGCGCGTGATCCAGATCAACCTGATCGGCGCGTTCCGCTGCATCGCCAAGTCGGCCGCCGGCATGCTGTCGCTGGCACCCACCGACACCGGCGAGCGCGGCGTGATCGTCAGCACCGCATCGGTTGCCGCGCAGGACGGCCAGATGGGCCAGGCCGCCTACACCGCGTCCAAGGCCGGCATCGCGGGCATGACGCTGCCGATCGCGCGCGACCTGATGGACGAAGGCATCCGCGTGAACACCATCCTGCCCGGCATCTTCAACACGCCGCTGCTCAACGCCGCGCCCGAGAAGGTCAAGGCCGCACTCGCCGCGTCGGTGCCCTTCCCCAAGCGCCTCGGCGAGCCCGACGAGTTCGGCCAACTGGTCGAGACGATGGTGACCAATGCCTACCTGAACGGCGAATGCGTGCGTCTCGACGGCGCCATCCGCATGGCGCCCCGCTGAGTCCGACACCCCACACCCGAGGAGAAATTTCATGGCAGAAGCATTCATCGTCGCCGCCCAACGCACCGCTGGCGGCCGCCGCAACGGCCGCCTGTCGGGATGGCATCCGGTCGACCTGTCGGCCGCGGTACTTGACGCGCTGGTCGACAAGACCGGCATCGACCCCGCGGCGGTCGACGACGTCATCATGGGTTGCGTGAGCCAGGTCGGCGAGCAGGCGACCAACGTGGCGCGCAATGCGGTGATGGCGTCGAAGCTGCCCGAGTCGGTGCCCGGCACGTCGATCGACCGCCAGTGCGGCTCGTCGCAGCAGGCGCTGCACTTCGCGGCGCAGGCCGTGATGTCGGGCACCATGGACTGCGTGATCGCCGCCGGCGTCGAGAGCATGACGCGCGTGCCGATGTTCTCGCCCAACGAGCTGCCGCGCAAGGCGGGCCTGGGCGAATACACCAGCCCCGGCATCCAGGCGCGCTACCCCGGCGTGCAGTTCAGCCAGTTCACCGGCGCCGAACTGATCGCGCGCAAGTACGGCCTGACCAAGGAACAGCTCGACGCTTTCGCCTTCGAGAGCCACCGCCGCGCCATCGCGGCCACGCGCGAAGGCCGCTTCGCCGACGAGATCCTGCCGGTCGCGGTGCGCCGCGCGGGCGTCGAGGACTCGGGCGAGCTGCACACGGTCGACGAAGGCATCCGCTTCGACGCGACGATCGAGGGCATCGCCGGCGTGAAGCTGCTGCAGGAAGGCGGCGTCATCACCGCGGCCAGCGCCAGCCAGATCTGCGACGGCGCGACCGGCGTGATGGTCGTGAGCGAGCGCGCGCTGAAAGCCTTCGGCCTGACGCCGCTGGCCCGCATCCACCACATGACCGTGATCGGCCACGACCCGGTGGTCATGCTGGAAGGCCCGATTCCGGCCACGCAGATCGCGCTGAAGAAGTCCGGCCTGCGGATCGAGGACATCGACGCCTACGAGGTCAACGAGGCCTTCGCACCGGTGCCGCTGGCCTGGGCCCAGGCGATCGGCGCCGACCCGGCCCGCCTCAACGTGAACGGCGGCGCCATCGCGCTCGGCCATCCGCTGGGCGCCTCCGGCACCAAGCTGATGAGCACGCTGATCAACGTGCTGAAGCAGCGCGGCGGCCGCTACGGCCTGCAGACCATGTGCGAGGGCGGTGGCTTGGCCAACGTCACCATCATCGAACGGCTCTGAAGCGGCACGCCCACCGATGAACGACTGACGGCATGAACGACAAGAATGGAGACAAGCCGCTGCTGCGCGTGGACGACGTATCCGTGCGCTTCGGCGGCATCGTGGCACTCGACGGCGTGAGCTTCGACGTGCGGCGCGGCGAGGTGCGTGGGCTGATCGGCCCGAACGGCGCGGGCAAGAGCACGCTGTTCAACTGCCTGTCGCGGCTGTACCGCTGCGACAGCGGCTCGATCCACTTCGACGGCCAGGTGCTGTCGGAGCAGCCGCGCCACCGCATCGCGGGCATCGGCGTCGGCCGGACCTTTCAGAACCTCGCGCTGTTCCGTTCGATGACGGTGCGCGACAACGTCCTGGTCGGCACGCATTCGCACCATCACGCGGGCTTCCTGCGCGATGCCTTTCGGCTGCCCGGCGCGCAGAAGGCCGAGCGCGCGGCGCGTGCGCATGCCGAGACCGCGATCGAGCTGCTCGGCCTGCAGCGCGTGGCGCACCGCACCGTGGGCGATCTGCCATTCGGCACGCAGAAGCGCGTCGAACTGGCGCGTGCGCTGGCCAGCGAGCCGTCGCTGCTGCTGCTGGACGAGCCGGCCTGCGGCCTGAACCACGAGGAGCTCAGCGGCCTCGGCGAGCTGATCCTCGACATCCGCACCCGGCTGAACCTCACCGTGCTGCTGGTCGAACACCACATGGGCCTGGTGATGGGCGTGTGCGACCGCATCGTCGCGCTCAACTTCGGCAAGAAGATCGCCGACGGCACGCCGGCCGAAGTGCGCCGCCATCCGGAAGTGATCCGCGCCTATCTGGGCGATGAAGAGGGAGTTGCGGTATGAGCGCGTGCCGGGCCGCCCCAAACGAAGCTCGCACCGCCGTGCGGAGCACGGAGGTATTCCAATGAGCCGTTTGCTCGAAGTGCGCGGGCTGACGGCCAGCTACGGTGCAACCAAAGTCCTTCACGGCATCGACCTCGACGTCGACGAAGGACTGATCACCGCGCTGCTCGGCGCCAACGGCGCGGGCAAGACCACCACGCTGCGCGCGATCTGCCATTTCCAGGTCCGCACCGGCGGCTCGGTGAGCTTCCGTGGCGAGCGCATCGACGCCAAGTCGACCGAGTACATCGCGATGCGCGGCGTCGGCCATGTGCCCGACGGGCGCGGCACCTTCCTCGGGCTGAGCGCCGAAGAGAACCTGCGCCTGGGTTGCCACGGCCGCGCCGACAAGCGCGCCGCCACCGAAGACCTGGAGCGCATGTACGTCTACTTTCCGCGCCTGAAGGAGCGCCGCGCCCAGCAGGCCGGCACGCTGTCGGGCGGCGAGCAGCAGATGCTGGCGATCGCGCGCGCGCTGATGGCGCGGCCGTCGCTGCTGCTGCTCGACGAGCCTTCATTCGGCCTCGCGCCGCTGGTCGTCAAGGACATCTTCGCCATCATGCGGCGCATCCGCGCGGAGCAGCGCGTGTCGATCCTGCTGGTCGAGCAGAACGCGCGCATCGCGCTCGAACTCGCCGACACCGCCTACCTGCTCGAGACCGGGCACATCGTCAAACACGGCACCAGCGCCGAGATGCGCAGCGACGACGCCGTCCGCCGCGCCTACCTCGGGGAGTGAACATGGAAACCTTCATCCAGCAACTGGTCGCGGGCCTCGCGACCGGCGGTATCTACGCCAGCCTCGCGCTCGCCCTGGTGATGATCTACCAGGCGACCCACCACGTGAACTTCGCGCAGGGCGAGATGGCGATGTTTTCGACCTTCATCGCATGGGCGCTGATCCAGTCGGGCATGCCCTACTGGGCCGCGTTCTTCGCGACGATGGCGATCTCCTTCGTGCTGGCCGCAGCCATCGAGTTCGCGGTGATCCGGCCGCTGCACAAGGCGCCGGCGCTCAGCATCGTGGTGGTCTTCATCGGCCTGCTGATGATCTTCCACAGCCTCGCGGGCTGGATCTTCGGCTCGCAGATCAAGGAGTTCCCGAGCCCGTTCGCCAAGGACGCGTGGTTCGGCGGCAGCGTGATGTCGCCGCACCAGGTCGGCACGATCTTCGTCGCGCTGTGCATCGTGGCCGCGCTGTTCACCTTCTTCCGCTACACGACGCTCGGCCTGACGATGCGCGCCGCAGCGCAGAACCCCGGCTCGTCGCGGCTGCTCGGCATCAACGTCGGCCGCATGCTGATGCTGGGCTGGGGCCTGGCCGGCGCGATCGGCGCGGTGTCGGGAATGATGGTCGCGCCGGTGGTCTTCCTGGACCCGGGGATGATGACCGGCGTGCTGATCTACGCCTTCGCGGGCGCGCTGATCGGCGGCATCGACAACGCGGTCGGCGCGATCGTCGGCGGCTTCCTGGTCGGCGTGCTCGAGAACCTGCTGGGCACCTACGTGGTCGGCACCGAACTCAAGCTGTCGGTGGCACTGGTCCTCATCGTCGGCGTGCTCATCGTGCGCCCCGCCGGCCTGTTCGGCCGGCGCATCGTCCAACGCGTCTGAGGAAGTCCGATGCTGCAAGCCACCACCACTTCATCCCTTCCGCTGACCACCCGAAAGCGCGCCGGCAATGCCGTGCCCTGGGTGCTGGCACTGATCGTCGCCGCCGCGGCGCTCGCCTTCTTCGCCAAGGGCTACATCCTGTTCCAGGCCACGATGGTGCTGTCCTATGCCATCGCGCTGGTCGGGCTGAACCTGCTGACGGGCTACAACGGCCAGATCTCGCTGGGCCATGGCGCGTTCTTCGCCATCGGCGCCTACACCGTCGGCATCCTGGTCGACCGTGCCGACGTGCCCTACTGGGCCGGCGTGCCGGCTGCGGCGCTGGTCTGCCTGGTCGTCGGCTACGTGTTCGGCCGGCCGGCGCTGAAGCTGCAGGGCCTGTACCTGGCGCTCGCGACCTTCGCGCTCGGCGTGGTCACGCCGCAGTTGCTGAAGTACAAGCACCTCGAGCCGCTGACCGGCGGCGTCGGCGGCATCGTGTTGATGAAGCCCGAGGCGCCCTTCGGCCTGCCGCTCACCGCCGACCAGTGGTTCTATCTGTACGCGCTCGCCGTCACGGTCGTGATGTTCTGGATCGCCCACAACCTGATCGTGAGCGGCACCGGCCGCGCGATGCGCGCCATCCGCGACCAGGAGATCGCCGCCGAATCGATGGGCGTGGACAACAGCCACTACAAGTCGATGACATTCGGTGTGTCCGCCGCCTTCACCGGCGTGGGCGGTGCGCTGTCGGCGCTGGCGGTGCAGTTCGTGTCGCCAGACTCGTTCACGATGTTCCTGTCGATCTCGCTGCTGGTCGGCGTGGTGGTCGGCGGCGTCGGCACGCTGTGGGGCGCACTGTTCGGCGCGGTCTTCATCATGTTCGTGCCGAGCCTGGCGGAGACGGTGACGAAGGACGCCGCATGGGGCGTCTACGGCGTGGTGCTGATCCTGTTCATGTTCGTGATGCCGGGCGGCGTGATGACCCTGCTGTCGAAGGCGCGCGACCGCTTCATCGGCAAGACCGGAGCCGACGCATGACGGCCGCGGTGTCCGAGTTCGATGCCGACGCACTGGCGTCGTATCTGCGCACGCAACTGCCCGAGCTGAAGGGCGCGATGCAGCTGGAGCGCATCGGCGGCGGCCAGTCCAATCCGACCTTCTTCGTGAGCTTCCAGCAAGGCCCGCAACTGGTGCTGCGCAAGCAACCGCCGGGCGAGCTGCTGAAGTCGGCCCATGCGGTCGATCGCGAATTCCGAATCCTGCGTGCGCTCGCGCCGACCGACGTGCCGGTGCCGCCCGCCCTCTTCTACTGCGACGAGCGCGAAGTGATCGGCACGCCCTTCTATGTGATGGAGCGGCTGCAGGGCCGCGTGCTGAGCAACTACGCGCTGCCGGAAGTCGCGCCACGCGAACGCCGCGCGTACCTGGTCGCGCTGGCGGAAACGCTGGCCCGGCTGCACGCAGTCGACTGGACGGCCGCCGGACTGTCCGACTACGGCAGGCCCGGCAACTTCTTCACCCGGCAGATCGCGCGCTGGACACGCCAGTGGCACGACTCCAAGGGTGCGGAAAGCGCCGACATCGACCGGCTGATCGCGTGGCTGCCCGCGCACATTCCGCCTGGCGACGAAACCACCATCGCGCATGGCGACTACCGCCTGGGCAACGTGATGTTCCATCCGACCGAGCCGCGCATCGTGGCGGTGCTCGACTGGGAGCTGTCGACGCTGGGCCATCCGCTGGCCGACGCCGCCTACAGCAGCCTGCCGTGGCTGACCGAGCCCGACGTGTTCGAGGGCGTGCGCGGGCTCGACCTGGCGGCGCTGCAGATTCCGGGGCAGCAGGAATACCTCGACGTGTATTTGCGCAGCAGTGGCCGCACTGCCGCAGTGCAGCCCTTCCACCACGCCTTCTCGCTGTTCCGCTTCGCCGTGATCCTGGAAGGCATCTCGGCGCGCGCCCGCGCCGGCAACGCCGCTGGCGAGAACGCGGCTGCGGTTGGCAATCTCTCAGCCCGCTTCGCGCGCTATGCCGCCGAGATCGTCGCCACCGAAGGCTGAAGGAAACACCACCATGGCTGGACCGCTCGCCGGACTCAAGGTCATCGAATTCGCCGGCATCGGCCCTGGGCCGTTCTGCGCGATGCTGCTCGGCGACATGGGCGCCGACGTCATCCGCATCGCGCGGCCCGGCGCCGAACCCGATCCGCGTGACGTCACCGGCCGCAACCGGCGCCTGGTGCCGGTCGACCTGCGGGCCGACGGCGCGACTGCGCAGATGCTGGCGCTAGTCGCTGCGGCCGACGTGCTGATCGAAGGCTACCGCCCCGGCGTCATGGAAAAGCTCGGCCTCGGCCCCGCACCCTGCCTGGTGGCCAACCCACGGCTGGTGTACGGCCGTATGACCGGCTGGGGCCAGTCCGGCCCGCTCGCGCAAGCGGCAGGCCACGACATCAACTACATCGCGATCGCCGGTGCGCTGCACGCGATCGGCCGGGCCGGCGAGCCGCCGCTGCCGCCGCTCAATTACGTGGGCGACTTCGGCGGTGGCGGCATGCTGCTCGCGGTCGGGTTGCTCGCGGCGCTGCACGAGGCGCGGCGCTCCGGCACCGGCCAGGTGGTCGACGCCGCGATGTCGGACGGCACCGCCCTGCTGTCCGCTTTCATGTACGGCATGAAAGCGCAGGGTCAGTGGAGCAACCAGCGCGGCGAGAACCTGCTCGATGGCGGCGCCCACTTCTACGACACCTATGTCTGCGCCGACGGCAAGTACGTCGCCATCGGCGCGATCGAGCCGCAGTTCTACAAGGAGCTGCTCACGCGCTGCGGCGTCGACGACCCGCTGTTCGACCAGCAGATGGACCCGGCGCGCTGGCCGCTGCTCAAGCTGCGGCTGGGCGATGTGTTCCGCATGAAGACGCGCGACGAATGGTGCGCGCTGCTGGAAGGCACCGACGCCTGCTTCGCGCCGGTGCTGGACTGGGACGAGGCGCCGCTGCATCCGCACAATGCGGCGCGCCAGGCTTTCGTCACGGTGGATGGGGTGCTGCAGCCCGCGACGGCGCCGCGGTTTTCGCGGACGCCGG
>JAZKDL010000381.1:0-4942 GCA_040387575.1 Pseudomonadota bacterium | reverse complement strand
GCGCTCAAGCGCGTCGTCATGGGGGAGGACGAAGGCACGCTCGTGCATGCCTGAGGAGCAAAGAGAAATGACTATTGCAGACATCCGCAGTGCAACCGACACGAAAATGAATCAGTCGATCGCCGCATTCCAGAACAACCTGACGAAGATCCGCACGGGGCGCGCCAATACGGCGTTGCTCGACTCGGTGCACGTCGATTACTACGGCTCGTCAGTCCCGTTGAGCCAAGTGGCCAATGTGTCGCTGCTCGACTCGCGTACGTTGAGTATCCAGCCGTGGGAAAAGAACATGGGCGCGAAGATCGAGAAAGCCATTCGCGAAAGTGATCTTGGCTTGAATCCCGCCTCGATGGGCGATTTGATTCGCGTGCCATTGCCTGCGATGAGCGAAGAGCGCCGTAAAGAGATGACGAAGCTGGTGCGCAATGAGGGCGAAAGCGCAAAAATTGCCACGCGTAACCTGCGCCGTGATGCCAACGAAGCTGTGAAGAAACTGGTCAAGGACAAACTGGCCTCGGAAGATGATCAGAAGCGCGCAGAAGCCGATATCCAGAAAGTGACCGACAGGCACATCAGTGAAATCGATCGCTTGGTCGCCGCAAAAGAAGCAGAGATCATGGCGGTCTGATGAATGCTTCGCCTGCCATTCCGCATCACGTCGCCATCGTCATGGATGGCAACGGACGCTGGGCCACTCGGCGCTTTTTGCCGCGGGTGGCGGGTCATAAGCAGGGCGTTGAGGCTTTGCGAAAATGCGTGAAGGCGTGCGCTGATCGCGGCATTGGTGTGCTCACTGTGTTTGCTTTCTCTTCCGAAAACTGGAATCGTCCCGTAGAGGAGGTTTCCGGCCTGATGGAATTGATGGTTGGCGCTCTGGGGCGCGAGGTGCCGAAGCTTTCTGCCGATGGCATACAGCTCCATTTCATCGGCGAACGAGGCGGCTTGTCGGAGAAGATCACGGCGAGCCTCGTGCAGGCAGAAGCTGCGACGGCCCACAACCGCAAGCTCATCTTCAACGTCTGCTTCAACTACGGCGGCCGTTGGGACATTGCACGCGCTGCGGCTCAGCTCGCCGCGCGCGGAGAGCCCCTGACCGAAGCTACGCTCGATCGAGCCATGGCACTTGCCCATGTGCCGGATCCCGATCTTTTCATCCGTACCGGCGGCGAGCAGCGCCTGTCGAATTTTCTGCTTTGGCAAAGCGCCTACGCGGAGTTGTTCTTCAGCGATCGCTTGTGGCCGGAGTTCGACGAGGCTGCGCTGGATGCCGCCATTGACGCCTATCGGCAGCGTGAGCGCCGGTTCGGCAAGACGTCCGCACAGCTTAATGCGCATGCGAGGCAGACTGCCTGATGCTGAAACAACGCATCATCACGGCTGTCGTGTTGTTGGCAATTCTTCTGCCAGCTCTGTTCTATCCCTCTCATGTGCCGTTTGGCTGCGTCATGCTGGTGTTGATCGGCGCCGCGGCCTGGGAATGGGGGCGCTTGAACGGTTATGGAAACAGGATGTCCTGGTTCTTCGGTGCCGAGATGGTTGTGTTGTGCGCATTGTCTTGGTGGTTGGGGCTGTTGGATCGCAGCCTGATGGGTATATGGATCACCGCGAGTGCCGCCTGGGTATTGGGTGGTGCAGCGCTGTTGCGCGCCGCCGTGCCCGGCTGGGCACCGATTCCCAGAGCCATGCGTCTGCTCGGTGGTCTCTTCGCGTTATGGGTGGCGTGGCTCGCTGCCGTCCAGGCACGGATGTGGGGCATCAATTTTCTTTTGTCTATCTTCGTGCTGGTCTGGATGGCTGACGTGTCCGCCTATTTCGCCGGACGTGCGTTCGGTCTCAGGTTCACACGCAACAAACTTGCGCCGTCGATCAGTCCCGGCAAAAGCTGGGAGGGCGTCTGGGGCGGCATGCTGGGTGTCGTGATCTTGGCCCTGGCATGGGTTTGGGCGGACGCGTCGCTGCAGGCGACGGTGGCCAGCCTCTACAGCCGACTCGCCGCGCGCGGCTGGTGGCTGCTGGTGATCGGTGTGCTCTTCCTGGCTGCCATGAGCGTAGTCGGCGATCTGGTCGAGTCGCTTGTCAAGCGCAGCGCGGGCGCCAAGGACAGCAGCAATCTTTTGCCTGGACACGGCGGCGTGCTGGACCGAGTCGATGCCTTGCTTCCAGCGCTTCCCATGGCAATGATGTTGGCATTGCTGTGATCGAATTCCGTAAGCAACGCGTGACCGTGCTCGGGTCGACGGGTTCTGTCGGTGCTAATACGCTGGACGTTATTTCGCGCCATCCGGAGCGCTTCGAGGTTTTTGCGCTTTCGGCGGCAACCAAGGTTGATGAGTTGTTGGCGCAATGCGCTCGCTTTGCGCCGAAGTTCGCAGTGATGGCGAGTAGACCGCATGCCGAGCAGCTGGAAGACGCGCTACGGCAGAATGGTCTGGCAACCCGCGTGCTCAGTACGCCGAACGCACTCGAGACCATCGCATCGCATGAGGAAGTCGATGTCGTCATGGCGGCGATCGTCGGGGCTGCAGGCTTGGCGCCTTGTCTGGCCGCAGCGCGCTCTGGAAAGCGGCTCTTGTTGGCCAACAAGGAAGCACTCGTCGTCGGCGGCGAATTGTTCATGCGCACAGTGCGGGTGGGTGGTGCCACGTTGCTGCCAATCGATAGCGAGCATTCGGCGATTTTTCAATCGTTGCCGGAAGACGCGTCCACATGGTCGTCGCGCATTGACAAGATCATCTTGACCGCATCGGGTGGTCCGTTCCGTAGCCGCGCGGCAGGCACGCTTGGGACCGTCACGCCTGAAGAGGCATGCGCGCATCCGAATTGGGTCATGGGGCGCAAGATTTCGGTCGATTCGGCGACCATGATGAACAAGGCTCTCGAGGTGATCGAGGCACGTCATCTGTTCGGCGTGACGCCCGATCAGATCGAGGTCGTCATCCATCCACAAAGCGTGGTGCATTCGATGGTTCAGTTCACGGATGCTTCGGTAATGGCCCAACTGGGTACGCCCGACATGCGGGTACCGATCGCGGTCGGTCTGGCGTGGCCGAGCCGGATTGCCAGCGGTGCACCGGCACTTGACTTTCGCAAAATGCAGGCACTGACCTTTCATGCACCCGACGCCGACTTGTTCCCGGGGCTGAATCTCGCTTGGCAGGCGTTGAGGGCCGTACCAGGCACGACGGCCGTGTTGAACGCTGCGAACGAGATTGCTGTCGAAGCCTTCCTGGCTCGCCGCCTGCGCTTCGATCGCATTCATGCGGTCAATTTAGAGACGTTGGAAGCCGTGTCGCCTTCCAGCCCGTCTTCACTGGATGATCTGCTGGCACTCGATGCCATGGCACGAGCAGCAGCCAACGCTGCCATTCTGCGTTTCACGGCCTGATGCGGCCGATTGAGGATCCCCGATGCTCACCGTGATTGCATTCATCGTCGCGCTGGGTGTGTTGATCGCCGTGCACGAATACGGTCACTACCGTGTGGCTGTCGCTTGTGGCGTCAAGGTGCTGCGGTTCTCGGTGGGTTTTGGCAAGACGCTGTATCGGTGGCAGCCGAAGCGCCAGCATCCTGGTCAGAACACCGAGTTCGTGATCGGCATGTTTCCGTTGGGCGGTTACGTAAAGATGTTGGACGAACGCGAGGCGCCTGTCGCGTCCGAAGACCGGCATCGGGCATTCAATACCCAGCGGCTTCGCTCGCGTGTGGCCATCGTCGCCGCAGGGCCGATCGCCAATCTGCTGTTGGCTGCAGCGCTGTATTCAGTCGTCAACTGGATCGGCGTGGACGAGCCGGTTGCAGCGCTGGCGCGTCCGGTCGCGGGCTCCCTTGCAGAGCAGGCCGGGTTTCGCGGTGGTGAGCGAGTTTCTGCCGCCGGCTTCGACGGGAACGTCGAGCCGCTGCAGACATTCGAAGAATTGCGCTGGCGTATCACCCGGGGCGCACTCGATGGCCGCGACCTGACGATTCAAATTGCGGGCGATGGGCAAAGCGCCGGGCGCCGACTGGTGCTGCCACTGAGTCGCATCCAGGCCAAGGATGCTGACGCCCAGATGTTTCGCAAGATCGGGCTTCTGTCGCCACTGACGCGCCCAGAGCTTGGCGAGGTCATGGCAGGCGGTGCCGGGCAGCGAGCAGGGCTGCAAGCGGGTGATTTGGTGCGGATGATCGGTGCGAGCCAGGTTATCGATGGGCAGCAGTTGCGCGAGTTGATCCGCTCCTCGATCAATGGTGCGCAGACGTGGCAGGTGACACGCGGTGGACGCGAGATGTCTATCGAGGTCAGTCCCGACGTGCGGGAGGAAAATGGTACGGCCGTGGGCCGCGTTGCTGCATACGTGGGCGCGCCGCCGGAGATGATGACCGTGCGTCTCGGACCCATCGAGGGCATCCGGCGCGGCATCGTGCGGACCTGGGAGGTCTCGGCACTGACCGTGCGGATGATGTTCAAAATGGTGATCGGCGAAGCCTCGCTCAAGAACCTTAGCGGGCCCCTCACCATTGCGGACTACGCAGGCAAATCGGCCAGCCTTGGATTCACCCAATACCTGGTGTTTCTCGCGCTGATCAGCGTGAGTCTGGGTGTGCTGAACCTGATGCCGCTACCGGTCTTGGACGGCGGGCACCTGATGTATTATCTTTGGGAAGGCCTGACGGGAAAAAGCGTCTCCGACGCCTGGATGGAACGGTTTCAACGTGGCGGTGTAGCACTGCTGCTGGTGATGATGTCCATCGCACTTTTCAACGATGTCAATCGGCTGTTCGGGCTCTTTGGTTAACTATCGTCGGCCTTCTCTGCGCCGGCCCATTTCACACATGAACACAAAACTCCGCCGCTTCCGTCTGCGCAGCGTCGCCACCGTTGTTGCCGCCGCGCTGGCCGCCAGCGCCGCCTGGGCGGTCGAACCCTTCACGGTGCGCGACATCCGCGTGGAAGGCCTCCAGC
>JAZKDL010000380.1:0-6812 GCA_040387575.1 Pseudomonadota bacterium | reverse complement strand
CGCTACGACCGGCCGGCCGATGCGCTGCTGCCGATCGAGTCCGATGTGACCGATGCGCTGTGGGCCGACGCCCGCGCCTACGACGAGACCTGGTGGGCGTCGCATGACCCGAAGTCCCTGAAGAAGGTGGCCGCCAATGGCTGACGCACTGCTCGACATTCGCGGCCTGAGCCTGTCGCTGCCCGACCAGTCGCGGCGCCCGATGTTCGGCAAGCCGCCGATGCGCCAGATCCTGCACGGCATCGACCTGCGCGTGGCGGCGGGCGAATGCGTGGCGCTGGTCGGCGAATCGGGCTCGGGCAAGACCACGCTCGCGCGCACCGCGATGCGGCTGTACGAGCCGCAGCAGGGCGACGTCGTGTTCGCCGGCCGCGAAATCACGCACATGAGCGAGCTGGAGCTGCTGCCGCTGCGCGCGCGCATGCAGATGATCTTCCAGGACCCGCTGTCGGCCCTGAACCCGCGTCGCCGCGTCGGCGAGATCGTCGTGCAGCCGTTGCTGAGCTACGGACGGCTCGGCACGTCGCCGAGCCGGGCCGTGCTGGCCGAGCGGGCACGTGCGCTGCTCGAGCAGGTCAGCCTGCCGGCCGACTTCGCGCTGCGCTACCCGCATGAGCTGTCGGGCGGGCAGCGCCAGCGCGTGGGCATCGCGCGTGCGATTGCGCTGGAGCCCGACCTGATCGTCGCCGACGAGATCGTCTCGGGGCTCGACGTGTCGACCCAGGCGCGCATCCTGTTGCTGCTGCGCGAATTGCGCGGGCGCCTCGGCATGGGCATGATCTTCGTGACGCACGACCTGTCGGTGGTGCGGGTGCTGTGCGACCGCGTGGTCGTGATGCGCGACGGCCGCGTGGTCGAGCAGGGCCCGACGCAGGATGTGTTCGCCCGGCCACAGCACCCGTACACGCAGGCCTTGCTCGACGCCATTCCGCTGCCCGAAATCGACGACGACTGGCTCCTGCGCAAGCCGGCGCCGGAGTCTGCAGCTGCCTTCTGATTCCAAACGACAACGACCACTTCCGGAGAACTCCATGGACCTGAACAACGTCACCGCACTCGTCACCGGCGCCAACCGCGGCCTGGGGCGCGAATTCGTGCAGCAACTGCTGGCAGCCGGCGCAGCCAAGGTCTACGCTGCCGCACGCGACACCGCCGCGCTGGACGACCTGGCCGCCGCGAATCCAGGTCGCGTGGTCGTGCTGTCGCTCGACATCACGCAGCCGGCACAGGTTGCGGCTGCTGTCGCTGCCTGTGCCGACGCGACGCTGCTGATCAACAACGCCGGCGTCAACCGCGGCCAGGGCTTCATCGCCGCGCCAGGGCTCGACGATGCGCAGGCCGAGATCACGACCAACTACCTCGGCACGCTCGCGATGTGTCGTGCCTTCGCGCCGCAACTGGCCGGTGGCGCGATCGTCAATGTGCTGTCGATCCTGGCCAAGGTCACGCTGCCGGCCATGGGCTCGCTGTGCGCGTCCAAGGCCGCCGCGTTGCGCATGACCGAAGGCGTGCGCGCCGAGCTCGCGGCGCAGGGCACGCTGGTGGTCGCGGTGATGACCGGCGCGATCGACACCGACATGAGCCGCGACTTCCAGGGCCCGAAATCGTCGCCTGCCGATGTGGTCGGCGCCACGCTCGCCGGGCTGCAGTCCGGCGATGAAGAGGTCTATGTGGGCGACATGCCGGCCTGGGTCAACGGGGCTTTGGCCAGCGACCCGAAAAGCATCGAACGCGAGCTGGCGAAGTACCTGCCGGGTTGAGGTGATCCACCGGCCACGTCATCTGCCGCAGGGATAATCCGCCGCATGGAAATCATCAGCTTTCTCATCGACTTCATCCTGCATGTCGACAAGCATCTCGAAGCCTTCGTCATCGCCTATGGGCCGTGGGTCTACGCGCTTCTCTTCTTGATCGTCTTCGTGGAAACGGGCGTCGTCGTGATGCCGTTCCTGCCCGGCGATTCACTGCTGTTCATCGTGGGCGCGCTGTGCGGCGCGGGGCTGATGAGCTATCCGATTGCGTGTGCGGTCCTGATCGCCGCAGCCATCCTGGGCGACCAGTGCAACTTTACGATCGGCCGCTATCTCGGGCCGAAGGTCTTCCAGTGGGATGACTCGCGCTTCTTCAACAAGAAGGCTTTCAACCAGGCGCATTCTTTCTATGAGCGCTACGGTGGCGTGACCATCATCCTGGCGCGCTTCATGCCGTTCATTCGGACCTTTGCGCCCTTCGTGGGTGGCGTGGCGGACATGAGCCGCACGCGCTTCACGCTGTACAACGTGGTCGGTGCGCTGATCTGGGTGCTGGGCATCGCGACGGCCGGCTACTTTTTCGGCAACCTGCCGCTGGTGAAACAGCATCTCGAAAAGATCATCTGGGGTCTGATCCTGATCCCTGGCCTGGTTGCGATCTTCGGTGCCTGGCGCGCTGGCCGAGCGGAGAAGGCCGCCGCAGCTGGCGCTCGCTGACCCGTTTCGGGGCACCGTGGTGCGATGGCTGTCGCATCGCATTCAATGAAAAAGGCGCGTCGATGACGCGCCTTTTTCATTGCCGGCCACTACTGCAGCCAAGCGCCGCAATAGATCAGTCGATCAGTAGCGCGGACGGTTGTCGTAGTTGTTGTAATTGCGGCGGTCGGAGTTCTTGCCAACTTCGTTTCCGATCAAGCCGCCGATGGCAGCGCCGCCCACGGTTGCTGCGGTGCTGCCGCCGATGGCATTGCCGATCAGCGCGCCGCCGACGGCACCGCCGGCCACGCCGAGTTGTTGGTTCGGACCCGTACCGGCACAGCCGACCAGGGTCATGACGGAAGCTGCTGCTGCAGCAGAAATCCAGAGACGTAACTTCATGATGTGCACCTTTCGGGTTGGTATGAAGTCATTCTGGTCAGCAGGTATGGAAAGCCTGTAGGAACGTGCCGCACATGCCTGCACGAGACGGCGACTGCGGTGTGCAGGCCGTGCGGGCACGGCGCCGTGAGATGGCCGCGAGGTTCGCGCCGCGGTTACAGCTGCCGGCTGCGCGCCAGCGGCGGGTTCTGCGCGAAGTAGCGTTGTATCCCGCGCATCAGCGCATTCGCGAGGTCTTCCTGGTACTCGGTGCTGCGCAACTTGGCTTCTTCTTCCGGGTTGCTGATGAAGGCCGTCTCGACCAGCACGCTCGGGATGTCGGGCGCCTTCAGCACCGCGAAGCCCGCTTGCTCGACCGAGCCTTTGTGCAGCCGCGCGCCGATGTTGCGGATCTCGCCGAGCATCGCGCTGCCGAGCCGCAGGCTGTCGTTGATCTGCGCGGTCGTGCTCATGTCGAGCAGCGCGCGCTGCACCTGCGCTTCGTGGTCGCCGACGTTCACGCCGCCAACCTTGTCGGCCTGGTTTTCCTTGTTGGCCATCCAGCGCGCCGCGCTGCTCGACGCACCGGACTGGCTGAGTGCAAACACGCTGGCACCGCGCGCGGCGGGTGTCGTGAAGGCGTCGGCGTGGATGCTCACGAACAGGTCGGCCTGCACCCGCCGCGCCTTCTGCACCCGTACGCCCAGCGGCACGAAGAAGTCCGCGTCGCGCGTCAAGAAGGCACGCATCGGATTGCCGTTGACGCTGCTCGCGTTGATGCGCTCGCGCAAGCGGTGCGCGACCATCAGCACGATGTCTTTTTCACGGGTGCCGTTCGGGCCGATCGCGCCGGGGTCTTCGCCACCGTGGCCCGGATCCAGCGCCACGATGATGATGCGGTCGGTCCGGCTGGCGGTGGCGACGCTCGGGCCTGCTGGCGAAGTTGGCGATGGTGGTGAAGGCGCACGCGGCGGCGGCGCGGCGGCCACCTGCGGCGGCGGCGGTGCCAGCACGGGCGGTGGCACGACGGGCCGCCCGGTCGGCGGGACGAGTGGCGTGCCCTGCCGCGCTGCCTGCTTGGCCATCAGGTCGCCCAGCGGATCGGGTACCGACGGCGGCAGGCCCGGCACGCCAGGCGCGGGCGAAGGCGGCGGCGCGACCGCAAGCGGTGCCGTGCTGCCATCGGTGCGCGGCGCATCGCGCAGCCGCTCGGCGATCAGCGCTTCCATCGGGTCGACCGCCTGCTCGGGGTAGAGGTCGAGCACCAGGCGGTGCTGATACGCCGCGATCGGTGCCAGCGAGAAGACCTGCGGACGCGCCGCCTGCTTCAGGTCGAACACGATGCGCACCACGTTGGGCGCGAACTGGCCGACACGCAGCCCGTTGATGTACGGATCGCCGGGCTTGATCTTGCCAACCAGCTCGCGCAGCGCAGGATTGAGTTCGATGCCCTCGATGTCGACCGCCAGCCGTGGCGGGTTGCCGACCACGAGCTGCTGCGTCTGCAGCCGGCCATCGGATTCGATCGTGATGCGCGTGTAGTCGGCAGCCGGCCAGACGCGCACGGCCATGATGGTCGCGCCGCTGGCGATCTCGTTCACGCCGAGCAGCAGCACCAGGCTGCCGGCCTGGAGCAGCTTGCGGCGGGGAAGGCTTTCGGGCGTCTGCTGATTTTTCTTGCTCATGCGCCGACAGCCCCCAGCATTTCGTTGCCGCGCGGTGTGTTCGCGTGGAGGGTCACGGTGCGGGTGTCGTCGGTCATGGTCTCGATGTGGATGGCGAGGTCGGCGGGTGGGAGCTGGCCGGCGGCATTGCCGGGCCATTCGGCCAGCTTGAGGCCGGAGCCCGCGAAGATGTCGCGAAAGCCCGCGTCTTCCCACTCGCGTGGATCGCTGAAGCGATAGAAGTCGAAGTGATGGATGGCGAGCCCGTCGGGGGCTTCATGCGGTTCCACCACCGCATAGGTCGGGCTCTTGATGCGGCCCCGGATGCCCAGGGCCTGCAGCAGGTGGCGCACGAAGGTGGTCTTGCCCGCACCCAGGTCGCCGTGCAGCGCAATGAATGCGTTGCGCACGGCGGGCGCCGCCGCCAGAGCCTGCGCGAAGGCGGCGGTGTCGGTCTCGTCACGCCATGTCAGCGTGGCGCTTTGCATTTCTACAATCGGCGGGTGATCAGCAGCCATCAACTCGTGATTCGGATTCAGGCCTTGGCCCGGGAACTCGGATTCTCCCAAATCGGGATCGCCGGCGTCGATCTGTCGAGCGCCGAGGCCGGTCTGATGCAGTGGCTGGCCCATGGGTTCCATGGCGAGATGAATTACATGGAGGCGCACGGCACCCGCCGCGCCCGGCCGGCCGAGCTGGTGCCCGGTACCGTATCGGTCATCACGGCGCGCATGGACTACCTGCCGCGCGACACGCCGGCCGACTGGCAGGCCGTCGAGTTCAGCCGGCTCGAACGACCGGGCGAAGGCATCGTGTCGCTGTATGCGCGCGGACGCGACTATCACAAGGTGCTGCGCGGCCGCCTGTCGAAGCTGGCGCAGCGCATCGCGGAGGAGGTCGGTCCGTTCGGGCATCGTGCCTTCACCGATTCCGCGCCGGTGCTGGAGGCCGAGCTGGCATCGCGCAGCGGCCAGGGCTGGCGCGGCAAGCACACGCTGGTGCTCGATCGCGACGCGGGTTCGATGTTCTTCCTGGGCGAGATCTATGTCGACATGGCGCTGCCGCCGAGCGATCCGGTCACGCCGCACTGCGGCAGCTGCAGCGCCTGCATCGACATCTGCCCGACGCAGGCCATCGTCGCGCCGCAGCGGCTCGATGCGCGCCGCTGCATCAGCTATCTGACGATCGAGCATGCGGGGTCGATCCCGGTCGCGCTGCGGCCGCTGATCGGCAACCGCATCTACGGCTGCGACGACTGCCAGCTGATCTGCCCCTGGAACAAGTTCGCGAAGAAGAGCGCACTGCCAGACTTCGATGCGCGCGAAGGGCTGGCCGGCCGGGCGCTGGCCGAGCTGTTCGCCTGGACGGAAGAAGACTTCCTGCGGCGGACCGAAGGCAGCCCGATCCGCCGCATCGGCCATGAACGCTGGCTGCGCAATGTGGCAGTGGCACTGGGCAATGCGCTGCAAGCAGGAGACGCCGATGCGGGGCTGGCGCTCGCGTCGCGCCGCGAAGACGCGAGTGCGCTGGTGCGTGAGCACGTGGCTTGGGCGCTCGGCGAGACGCCGGTCTGAGCAGATGTGAGGCATGTCGCGTCAGGCCATTGAACGCTGGCGCCCGATATCGATCAAGACAGAATGAATCAACGCCCTGCTAACAAAGCGCAGCCCATGTTCTTCCGCGATTCTTTCGAGAGCCGCCGGTCTTCACGCACCGGCCGTCTGCGGCGCATGCTTGTGCTGTCATCGCTCCTGCCAATGGTGACGTTCGTGATGCTGGTGTTCTGCGCGCTGTCCGCGAATGCCGCCGGTACGGCCAGCGCAGCGCCGGCCGCCGCATCCGCAAAGACCCCGAGCTGGGGCGCCATCGCGTCGATGGACGGCTCATACGGCTTCTCGTTCAACCAACCTTCCCGGGCGCTGGCCGAAATCGCAGCGCGCGCGCAGTGCGACCGCGCGGCTGGGCGCCCGGCCACGTGCGCCGTTCGCGCCTACTTCGATCGCTCGTGCGGCGCCTATGCGACCGGCAACTACGGCGAGTGGGCCACCGGCCTCGGGCCGACGGCCGCAGCGGCAAGCAAGGAGGCCGCAACGCAGTGCGATGCGCATCTGCCGACGCAGCCTTGCAAGGTCGTCATGACGGTGTGTTCTCCACGGTGACATGCACCGTTCGACGGGCGCCCGTCGACGCACCGATCACTCGTCGTGCGAATCGTGCGTGTCGGCGCTGCCCGCACGCCAATAGCCCGATGCGCGGATCCACTTCGGGTTGGCGCGGCATTCGTCGATCAGGTGGGCCCGCAGCAACTTGGCATCGGCCG
>JAZKDL010000379.1:0-5171 GCA_040387575.1 Pseudomonadota bacterium | reverse complement strand
GCCAGGCTCAGCGCGAGCACGATGCCCCACTTGTTGGCGCCGACCACGACCATCACGCCGAGCGCCAGCAGCAGCCCGGGAAAGGCCAGCAGCGCGTCGTTGAAAGCCATCAGCACCCGGTCGGTCCAGCCGCGCAGGAAGCCTGCCGCGACGCCGACCAGCAGACCCAGCACGACGGCCAGCGCCACGGTCAGCAGCGCAACCAGGCAGCTGGTCGCTGCGCCCTGCAGCGCGCGGCTGGCCACGTCGCGGCCGAACTCGTCGGTGCCCAGCCAGTGCGCCCACGTGGGTGGGCGAAGCTTGCTGCGCAGGTCGATGCGCAGCGGGTCGTAGGGTGTCCAGACCGTGGCCAGCGCGGCCAGGCCGAGCAGCATGGCCACCAGCCCGCCGCCCAGGATCGTGTGTAGTTTGAGTTTCACTGTGCGGTGACTCGCGGGTCGAACAGCGGATAGCACATGTCGACGATCAGGTTGATGACGACATAGATGAAGGCGGTGAACAGCAGGCAGCCCTGCAGCACCGGGTAGTCGCGCGCGAAGATCGCGTCGACCATCAGCCGGCCCAGGCCCGGCAGCGTGAACACCGTCTCGAGCACGGCGATGCCGCTGAGCAGGTGGCCGAGCATCAGGCCGATCAGCGTGAGCGTCGGGTTGAAGGCGTTGGGCAGCACATGGCGGCGCAGCACCTGGCTCTCGGGCACGCCCTTGGCGCGCGCATGCGTCACGTACTCGAGCCGCAGGATCTCGATGGCGCTGGCGCGCGACATGCGCGTCAGCACGCCGGTCTCGATCAGCGTCAGCGTGGCGATCGGCAGGATCACGTACAGCAGCCCTTGCGAGAGGTTCTCGGACATCGGCACATAGCCGACCACCGGCAACCAATGCAGGTGTTGGCCGAAGAACAGCAGCAGCAACAGGCCGAGCCAAAAGCTCGGCACCGACAGCATCAGCGTGGCGGCGCCGACGATCGCGAGGTCCAGCGGGCCGTCCTTGCGCCAGGCGGCGACGAGGCCGGCCGGCACTGCGATCAGCGCGGCGATCGCCACCGCGGCCAGCACGATCACGGCGCTGATCTGGAAGCGCTCCAGGATCAGCGGGAACACCGGCTGGCCGTTGGTGATGGTGACGCCGAGGTCGCCGCCGATGGCGTTGCGCAGCCACAGCAGGTACTGCGCGGGCAGCGCGAGGTCGAGGCCCATGCGGCGGCGCATCGCATCGATCTGCGCCGGGTCGGCGCTGTCGCCGAGCATCAGCTGCACCGGATCGCCCGGTATCAGCCGCATCAGCAGGAACACCGCCACCGACACCAGCAGCAGGGTGGGGATCGCCATCGCGATCCGCCGCAGGAGATAGGCGGGCATCGCGACTCAGGAGCGGGGGTCGAAGCGCACGTTCCAGAACCGGGCCTTGGCCGTCGGCCAGCCCTTGAAGCCCGTCACGTTCTTGCGCATGGCCGTGGTGTCGGCGCCGTTGAACAGCACGATCAGCGGCACGTCTTCCAGCATCTGCAGGTGCATCTCGTCGAACAGCTTCTGGCGGCGTGCGGTGTCGGCGCTGGCGATCGATTCGACCAGCCGCGTCTGCGCATAGGCGCTGTCCCAGAGCTTGGCCGGCCGCGTGGCCTTCGGGCCGGTCACCATGTCGTAGCTGAGCGAAGGGTCGACCCGCGCCGAGTAGATGAAGGACATCGCCTGGTACTGGCCCTTGGTGTAGCGGTCGAGCTGGGTCGCCCAGTCGAGCACCTCGATGTCGATCTTGATGCCCGCATCCGCCGCCATCGCCTGTGCCAGCACCGCGATGGTGTAGAGCGCCTCGTAGCGCTTGTTGGCCACCAGCTTGATCGGCTCGCCCTTGTAGCCGGCTTCGGCCAGCAGCTTCTTCGCGGCGACCAGGTCGCGCTTGTAGCCGGTCGCCTGCACCTTGTCGTGGAAGGCGCTGGCCGACGGGATCACCGAGTTGTTGACCGTCGACATGCCTTCGGACGCCGTGCTGACGATCTCCGCCGTGTCGAGCGACAGCGCCAGCGCGCGGCGGATGCGCACGTCCTTCAGCAACGGGTCGTTGGTCTGCATCAGCAGCGCGATCATCGACATCACCGGCGTGGTTTCGAGCGTGAGGTCCTTGCGGCTGCGCATCTCCATCACGTCGGACGGCGCGGGCGTCATGAAGACGTCGATCGCGCCGCTGTAGAGCGCCGCCTTTGCAGCGGCCGAGTCGGGAATGACGACGAAGCGCACGTTGTCGATCTCGGCCTTCTTGGCGCCGGTCAGGCCGTCGCGCGGCTCGGTGCGGGCGCTGTAGCCGTCGAACTTCGTCAGCTCGATGTACTGGCCGCGCTTCCATTCCTTGACCTTGTACGGCCCGGTGCCGACCGGCCCGATCCACTGGCCGTCGGCGCCGACCGAACTGCTGTGCAGGATGGCCGTGCCGCCGCAGTCGGGCCGGGCCATGGTCGACAGGAACAGGCCGCTCGCGCGCTCCAGCTTCATCACGACCGTCTTCGGGTTCGGTGCCTCCACCGACAGCACCTTGGTCACGCCCTTGCCGTCGAATTCAGGCAGGCAGCGCCAGCCGGTCTCGGGCTTCATGTAGCGCTGCCAGCTCCACAGCACGTCCTGCGCGGTCAGCGTGGCGCCGTTGTGGAACTTCACGCCGTCGCGCAGCGTGAAGGTGTAGGTCAGGCCGTCGGCCGAGATGTCGACCTTGCTCGCGAGCAGCGGGCCGACCGAGGTGTCTTCGCGCAGCGCGACCAGGCCCTCGAACGTGTGCAGCATGATCGTGTCGGTGTTGTCGTCGCGGTTGCCGCCGGGTTCGGTCGAGCGGATGTCCGAGTTCACCTGCACCCGCAGCGTGTTGGCCGCGGGCTGCGCAAAGGCGGCGCCGGCAACCAGCCAGATGGCGGCTGCAAGCACCGGCTGCATCCAGCCAGCGCGAAGGTGCGTGCGGCGTGGCGCCTGACCGGTCGGCGGCGCGTCTGCGGGCAAGCGGGCTCTGGGAACATTCATGGCAACACTCCTGTCGTGGGCTGTCGGATCAAAGGGAATATTCGGTGAAGCGGTGGGCGCGGAACGGCGCCGGTGCGATGCGCATCTTTCGGGCGGCCGGGTCGATCACCAGCGTGGCGACCGTGGCCGACGACGCACCGCCGGGCCCGGCGCTCGGGCTGCGGCAGACCGCGCGCGGCGCGCCGAAGCGATCCTGCAGCGCGTCGAGCACGTCCTGCTCGGTGATGTCGCCGGCGCGGGCGCGCAGGTGCGCGGTGACGCGGCGGTCGCGGTAGAGCGAGTCGGGCGTGGTCTCCAGGCTGCGGTCGTTCACCCGGGCCAGCGCGCCGATGGTCTTGAAGTGGTTGGCGTGAACCAGCACACCGGCTTCGGGCTGCTGCCAGAACACCTGCTGCGGACTGGTCTCGAGGCTCACGGCCTCGCCGTCACCGTGCGTGATGATCATGTTGTTGGAGATCGCGCGTGCGCTGCGGCACACCACGCCGAGCGCATCGGCGTACAGCGCCGACTTCAGGATGCCGCGGCGGATCAGCGGCAGCGGCACGCCCTGCTGGCCGCCGTCGCCGTCGGCCTTGATGAAGTTGCCCGTCACCGCGATGCCGTGGGCGTTGACGCCGGCGCGTGCCAGCGTGCCGGCCTCGGCGAAGGTCAGCATCGCCGGCCCGTTCTCGGGCTGGATGCGCAGCACCACGCTGATGTCCAGGCTCTCGACGCGCCAGTCCCAGTTCTGCGCATGGATCAGCCGGCCGTCGCGCGCCGCCTCGGGCATCACGACCACGCCGGTGCAGCCGTCGGGCGGCTCGGTGGCTTCGAGTTGCGCGAAGGCGTAGAGCAGTTCGCTGCGCGCGTTCAGCGCAACGATGTCTTCCAGCGTCACCTCGGCGCCGGCGGCAATGCCTTCCATCTCGCGCAGCATGTCGGCGTCGAAGGCGCCGATCATCGGTACGAAGCGGCGCGCCAGCGCATGCGTGCGGGCCCAGTCGAGCCCGACGCGCGCGAAGGCTGCGCGGTAGGTCTCGAGGCTCAGCGCGATGCGGTCGCCGGCCGCCCGGCCGTACTGCCGGCCGCATTGGTGCGCGTCGCCTTCGATGTCGTAGAGGGGGAAGGATTCGATGGTCATCGTGGGTCGGCTCGTTGGGGCTTCTGGACGCGTGCTGCCGATGTCGGCGCGTCAGCGCGGTGCGGCGTCGGCCACCGCGAGGATCGACGCCCGCAGCGTGTCGATCACCTCGTCCACGTGGCCGCGCGTGAAGGTGAAGGGCGGCGACAGCGCGATGGTGTCGCCGACCGGGCGGACCAGCACGTTGCGCTCCATGCACTGCTGCGTGACGGCCTGCGCATGGTTGCCGACCGAGCCGTCACGCGTCGCAAGTTCCACGCCGGCCAGCATGCCGATGTTGCGGATGTCGATCACGCCGGGCAGGTCCTTGAGCGAATGCAGCGCGTCCTCGAAGTACGGCGACAGCGCGGCCGCCTGGTCGAACAGGCCGTCCTCGATGTAGCAGTCGAGCGTGGCCATCGCGGCGGCGCAGGCCAGCGGATGGCCGGAATAGGTGTAGCCGTGCAGCAGCTCCACGCTGTCTTCGCTGCCGCGCATGAAGGCCTGGTGCACGCGGTCGCTGACCAGCACCGCGCCCATCGGCACCGCGCCGTTGGTGAGGCCCTTGGCGGTCGTGATGATGTCCGGCACCACGCCGAACAGGTCCGACGCGAAGCGCGCGCCGACGCGGCCGAAGCCGGTGATGACCTCGTCGAGGATCAGCAGCACGCCGTGCTTGCTGCAGATCTCGCGCAGCCGCTTCAGGTAGCCGACCGGCGGCACCAGCACGCCGGTCGAGCCTGCCACCGGCTCGACGATCACCGCGGCCACGGTCGACGGGTCGTGCAGCGTCAGCAGCGCTTCGAGCGCGTCGGCCTTCTCGACGCCGAAGGCCGGCTCGCCGCGCGAGAACGCGTTGCGTGCCAGGTCGTGCGTGTGGGGCAGGTGGTCGACGCCGTTCAGCAGCGGGCCGAAGGTGCTGCGCTGCCGGCCGATGCCGCCGACCGAGATGCTGCCGAAGCTCACGCCGTGGTACGAGCGCTCGCGGCCGATCAGCCGGTAGCGGCCCGCTTCGCCGCGTGCCCGGTGGTACGCCAGCGCGATCTTCAGCGCGGTGTCGACCGACTC
>JAZKDL010000378.1:0-4283 GCA_040387575.1 Pseudomonadota bacterium | reverse complement strand
TAGCCGACTTCGGTGAACTTGGTCGCCTCGACCTTGATGAAGGGCGCATCCGCGAGCCGCGCCAGCCGCCGTGCGATCTCGGTCTTGCCGACGCCGGTCGGGCCGATCATCAGGATGTTCTTGGGCGTGATCTCGGCACGCAGCGCGCCCTCGACCTGCTGGCGGCGCCAGCGGTTGCGCAGCGCAATGGCCACCGCACGCTTGGCTGCGGGCTGCCCGACGATGTGGTTGTCGAGCTCGGAGACGATTTCCTGAGGGGTCATGGACATGGTCAAAGCGCTTCCACCGTGTGGTTCATGTTCGTGTAGATGCAGATTTCGCCAGCGATCGCGAGCGACTTGCGCACGACCTGCTCGGCCGAAAGTTCAGTGTTGTCGATCAGCGCCTTGGCGGCCGCCTGGGCGTAAGCGCCACCGGAACCGATCGCGATGACGCCGTCTTCCGGCTCCAGCACGTCGCCGTTGCCGGTGATGATCAGCGAGGTAGTGGCGTCGGCCACGGCCAGCATCGCCTCGAGCTTGCGCAGCACGCGGTCGGTACGCCAGTCCTTGGTGAGTTCGACCGCCGCACGGGTCAGGTGGCCCTGGTGCTTTTCGAGCTTGGCCTCGAAACGCTCGAAGAGCGTGAAGGCGTCCGCGGTGGCGCCGGCAAAGCCGGCCAGGACCTTGCCGTGGTAAAGCCGGCGCACTTTGCGGGCCGTGCCCTTGATGACGATATTGCCGAGTGTGACCTGCCCGTCTCCGCCAATGGCGACTTGATCGCCCTGGGGAGTCTTGCGGCGCACGCTCACGATGGTGGTGCCGTGAAACTGTTCCATCGAAGTCATTTAGGGATGTGCTCCCGCAATGCAAGGCTGCGTGCGGCCGCGCCTGCAACTTTTGGTGTTCAGTGCCGCAACGCGACGCTGGCGTGGCTCGCGATGCCAGCCACGCGGAACAGCCCGGCCAGCAGGCGGTGCACCTCGACCAGATGCACGCGCTCCCCGCGCGCCGCGCGCGCAGCCACCCAATTGCGCAGCTCTCCCGCCGCAGCCAGGTCGACCCGCACCAGCGCGGCGCAGGAAATGACCGGTGTCGCGCGGCGTGCCAGTTCGGTATCTAGCCGCTGCCAGATCGACTCCATCGGCCCCGCCAGGTCGCCTGCCAGCAAGCCGAGGCCGGTCGGCACGACGGCCGGCCGTTCGAATTCGAAGTCGGACAGTGCAAAGGCCGGCACCGGCGCGTTGGCTGGCGCTGGCGGCGGGTCGATCGGCGTGCAGCGTGCCAGCGGGTCTTCCCAGGACGGCGGCGCCACTTCGTAGGTGATGCAGTAGTTCAGCGCGACGAGCTCGAAAGCGTCGGCATCGTTGACGAGGCGCAATGCCGTCATCCGCAATTGCCACCAGATGTCCTCGACATGCCTATCACCGGTGGGCGTCGCCTCTTCCAACACGGCAAGCAGGCGGTTGCCGCCCATCCAACGAAGATCGACGGGCATGCCCGCCCAGTGCGCGAAAAGCACGCGCAGGGGCGACGCTGCGTCGGGCGCGATCGAAGTCAGCGCGCGCCAGTCGAGCGACCATCGCGCGCCAGCAGCGGTCAATGCACGCGTGAGCTTGCCGAGGCCTTCCCGCTGGAGCAACGGCTCGCTGCGCCAGTCGGCGTCGCCGACGGCTTCGGAAACGGGCGCCGCGGCCGGTGCACCGACAGAGGCCGTGCGCACGCCGTGTGCCAGCACCCGGAACGACATCCATGGCGGCGGCGAGCGGAGAAAGCGCTGGCCATAGCGTGCGCCCGTCGCGTCGAAGCGCTCTGCATTGCCGATGGCACGGTACAGGTCCAGCAGCGTGAGCCAGACTTCCTCGTCACCGATGTGTGGACTGTGCGGCGCCAGCATCTGAAGCAGGACGGCCTCGGCGCCGGTATCGTCGCGCTGCGCAAAGCGCACAGCGGCCTCCTCGATGCCGCCATGGCCCGCGCCATCCGGTGTCGACAGGATGGTGGTGACCGCAGCGGAAAAAGTGGTCGGTGGCTCGCAGTCCTGACCCGCAGTGCGGGGCGGCATGCCGGGAAGCGTGTCCGCATAGGCGCGCTGAAGCGGATCGGTCGGCAGGGATGGTGCTTCAACGGCATCACCGTCATCGGCGTCGCGCGCTTTCCACCATTGCTGCGACATCTGCGCCTCGATCTCGTCGATCTTCCGGAGCGTCAGCGCCCGGCTGTCGGAGCGGCTCGTGTGCCCGGTATGCAGCGAAGAGCCATGCGTGGAATCGGCCCCGGGGGAGGCTTCGCGCTGACGAAGCTTGCGCAACGCATCGAACTCCCGGCGCCGCACGAAATCATTGCGCTGGCGCCGCTCGAGCATCGCCTGGAGCTCTTCACGGCTGTAGCTGCTGTCAGCCGGCGTGGCATCCGGTCGATCGAGCTCCGACCAGTCCTTGAGCGGATTCCGAACGAATTTCGCCACCTTCCTGAACAGGCGGCCGGAATCTTCCTTGGCCATGGTGCAAGCGGCCTGTCAGGCCCGTCGGTGAACCGACAGGCCTGCCGGGGAATCAGTCACCGAACATCTTCTGCTTCAGTTCGCGGCGCTGCTGCGCTTCGAGGGACAACGTGGCGGTCGGGCGGGCCAGCAAGCGGCCGACGCCGATGGGTTCGCCGGTTTCGTCGCAGTAGCCGTAATCGCCGGCATCGATGCGCTGGATCGATTGCTCGATCTTCTTGAGCAGCTTGCGCTCGCGGTCGCGTGTGCGCAGCTCGAGCGCGTGCTCTTCCTCGATGGTGGCGCGGTCCGCCGGATCGGGGACCACCACCGTGTCTTCACGCAGGTGCTCGGTGGTCTCGCCGGCGCTGTCGAGGATGCCCTTCTTGAGCGCCACCAGCTTCAGGCGGAAGAACGCCATCTGCTTGTCGTTCATGTACTCGGCGTCCGGCATGGCGATGACTTCAGCGTCGCTGAGCGCCTCGACCGGCTTTTCCTTCCAGTTGTTCGCGAGCTTCGGGTCTTTCTTGACCGCCACGTGCGGCGGCGGCACGAGCGCGGTGGACACGATCTGCGTGAAGCTCGACTTGGCAGCGGTCGAGGCGACCGATTGCGCCATCGACGGTACGGTCAGCTGCGACAGGCGCGACACACGTCCGCCGCGCGCGGCAGGAGCGGCGATCGATGCGGAAGGTGACGCCGGGGCGGGAGAAGAGGCGGCAGCCGTTTTTTTCATGGGGAGCGGTGGGGCAGGTAATGTGGCCTTGCGGCCGACCGGTTGGGACAGGGGCGAAGCCGCGGCAGCGGCCTTGCCCGGAGCGGACGGAGAGACGGGAACCGGCTTCGCCGCCGACGCCGCTGGCTTTGCGGCCGGCGTCTTGCTGACGACCGGTGACGCGGCGGACTGGGCCTTGGCGGCTGGTTTCTTCACGGTGACGGGCTCCTTCGAAGAACTGAAAAGCGCTTTCGGGGTGTCTCTTCCCACGCAAAAACCGTGCTTCCTGCTTGGAAGAAAGAACCACGGCTGCGTAACAGGCGCGCGATTGTATAGAGAACTCGCCGCGCCGGTCCGTCAAACCCGTCCGACCGTCACACGAGGCATTGATCCAGGCCTTGTTCCAGGATTTCGCGCGGCAACTCGATGCCGATGAACACCATGCGGCTCTGGCGCGGCTCGTCCTTGCCCCATTCCGGCCCGAGATCGCTGCCCATCAGCTGGTGCACGCCCTGGAAGATCACCTTCCGGTCGGTGCCCTTCATGCTGAGCACGCCCTTGTAGCGCAGCATCCGCGGACCGTAGATGTTGACGATGGCGCCCAGGAAGTCCTCCAGCCGCGCGGGGTCGAACGCCCGGTCGGACCGATAGACGAAGCTCTTGACGTCGTCGTCATGGTGATGGTGGTGGCCGTGGCCTTCCTGCGCGTGCGACGGATGGTCGCAGTGCTCGCCATGCGCGTGGTCATGGTCGTGGTCGTGCGGCTCGTCTTCCTTCAGGAAGTCCGGGTCGATGTCCAGCTTGGCGTTCAGGTTGAAGCCGCGCAGGTCGAAGATGTCCTTGAGCGGCACTTCGCCGAAATGCGCCTTCTGCTGCGGCGCACGCGGGTTCATGTGCTTGAGCCGGTGGATCAGCGCATCGGTCTCTTCGGCCGACACCAGGTCGCTCTTGCTGATGAAGATCTGGTCGGCAAAACCCACTTGGCGGCGCGCTTCCTGGCGGTCGTTGAGCTGTTGGGGCGCGTGCTTGGCGTCGACCAGCGTGAGGATCGAGTCGAGCAGGTAGCTCTCGGCGATCTCGTCGTCCATGAAGAAGGTCTGCGCCACCG
>JAZKDL010000377.1:0-2465 GCA_040387575.1 Pseudomonadota bacterium | reverse complement strand
CGGAACAACTCCGCGAGCGCCTCGCCCGGTTCGTCCGCCCGCATGAAGGTCTCGCCAACGAGAAACGCGTGCACGCCCGCAGCACGCAGCGTGGCGACTTCGGCGCGCGTCGCGATGCCGGATTCGGTCACTGCGATGCGTCCCTCGGGGATCTTCGGCAGCAGCTCGATCGTGTTGCGCACCGACACCTCGAAGGTCCGCAGGTTGCGGTTGTTGACGCCGATCAACGGCGTCTTCAACCTCAGCGCGCGATCGAGTTCGGCTGCGTCGTGAACCTCGACCAGCACCGCCATGCCGAGCCCCAACGCAATCGCCTCGAAGTCACGCATCTGCGCGTCGTCGAGGCAGGCCGCGATCAGCAGCACTGCATCGGCGCCGATCGCGCGGGATTCGTAGATCTGGTACGCATCGATCATGAAATCCTTGCGCAGCACCGGCAGGTCGCACGACGCGCGCGCCTGCTTCAGGTAGTCGATGCCACCCTGGAAGAACTGCTTGTCGGTCAGTACCGAGAGGCAGGCAGCGCTGGTGGTGCCGTCGCCCTCCGCGTAGCTCTGGGCGATGTCGGCCGGAATGAAGTCGCTGCGCAGCACGCCCTTGCTCGGGCTGGCCTTCTTGACCTCGGCGATCACCGCGGCCTGCCCGGCGTTGATCTTCGCGCGCAAGGCGCCCACGAAGTCGCGTGTCAGCACGCGGCTCTCGGCGTCGAAGCGGATCGACTCCAGCGGCGCCTTGCGCAGGGCCGCTGCGACTTCTTCGCGCTTGACGGCAACGATCTTGTTGAGGATGTCGGACATAGGTTGGTAAGTGGTCGGGCTCGGGTTCAGGTTCAGTTCGGATTCAGCCTGGGCTTCAGGCCGCCTGGGTCGCAGCGACCAGTTCGGCCAGCTTGGCCTTGGCCGCGCCGGACTCGATGACGGCGCGCGCACGCGCCACACCGCCGGCGATGCTGTCGGCCACGCCCGCAGCGTACAGCGCGGCGCCGGCGTTCAGCACGACGATATCGCCCGCCGGACCAGGCTGCGCGTCGAGCACACCGAGCAGCATCGCCTTCGACTGCTCCGGCGTCTCGACCCGCAGTGCGCGGTTGCTCGACATCGCGAAGCCGAAGTCCTCGGGATGCAGTTCGTACTCGCGGATCTCGCCGTTCTTCAGCTCGCCGACCATCGTCGCGGCGCCCAGTGAAATCTCATCCATGCCATCGCGGCCGTAGACCACCAGTGCATGCTCGGCGCCGAGCCGCTGCAGCGCACGCACCTGGATGCCGACCAGGTCGGGGTGGAACACGCCCATCAGGATGTTCGGCGCGCCGGCCGGATTGGTCAGCGGCCCGAGGATGTTGAAGATCGTCTTGATGCCCAGTTCCTTGCGAACCGGGGCGACGTTCTTCATCGCCGGATGGTGGTTCGGCGCGAACATGAAGCCGATGCCGACGTCAGCGATGCACTGCGCGATCTGCTCGGGCTTCAGGTTGATGTTGACGCCCAGCGACTCCAGCACGTCGGCGCTGCCCGACTTGCTGCTCACGCTGCGCCCGCCGTGCTTGCTGACCTTGGCGCCCGCGGCGGCCGCCACGAACATCGAGCAGGTCGAGATGTTGAAGGTGTGCGAGCCGTCGCCACCGGTGCCGACGATGTCGACGAGGTGGGTCGTATCGGCCACCAGGACCTTGGTCGCGACCTCGCGCATCACCTGCGCGGCGGCAGTGATCTCGCCGATGGTTTCCTTCTTGACGCGCAAGCCGGTGATCAGCGCGGCCATCATGACCGGCGAGCACTCGCCGCTCATGATGAGCCGCACGATGTGCAGCATCTCGTCGTGGAACACCTCGCGGTGCTCGATGGTGCGCTGCAGCGCTTCCTGGGGGGTGATGGGCATGTCGTTGTCTCCCTGAAGGTTCTGTGGATCAGTGAATCGATGGGTCAGTGCGTCGAAGCGGCGAGCGGGTTGTCCGAGAACGCGAGCCGAATCCCGAAGCCGACGAAGATCGCGCCGGCCGCGCGTTCGAGCCAGCGCAGGCCGCGCTGCACGGCGCCCACGCGGCGTGCCATCCAGGCCGCCGCCCAGGCCCAGCCGAAGTTGACCCACAGCGCGTTGAAGTTGAACAGCAGGCCGAGCGCCAGGAAGGCGAGCGACGGATGGGCCGCATCGTGCGCGATGAACTGCGGCACGAAGGCCAGGAAGAAGAGTGCGACCTTGGGATTGAGCGCATTGGTCCAGAAACCGCGGCGGAACACGCGGGCCAGCGACTCCGCCGGTGCGCTTCCTGCCTCGGCACGATCGCCGGACTCGCCCAGAGCGCCGTCATCTCCGCCCTTCTTGCGCGCAAACAGCATCATCACGCCGACGTAGACCAGGTAGCCAGCGCCCACCCACTTGAGCAACGTGAAGGCCGTGGCCGACGCAGCCAGCAATGCGCTCACCCCCACGGCAGCGGCCACGATGTGCACGCAGCAGCCGGCCGC
>JAZKDL010000376.1:0-2426 GCA_040387575.1 Pseudomonadota bacterium | reverse complement strand
TGCCGAAGCGCGTCATCGTGGTGCCGGGCCGGCTGGTCAACGTGGTCTTATGAACGATCTCTACCCCAACCGCGCGGTGTCTCGCCGCGCTCTGCTTCGCGGCGCTGCCGCGGTAGTGACCGTGATCGGCCTGGCGGGCTGCGGCTTCGAACTGCGCAAGGCACCGGTGTTCGCGTTCAAGACGCTGTCCGTGCCGGGCAACTCGGCATTCCTCGTCTACCTGCGTCGCAACATCGCGTCCGGTGGCACGGTGACGCTGATTCCGCCCGAGCAGTCCGCCACGGCCGATGCCATCCTCGATGTGCTTGGCGAAAGCCGCGAGCGGGTTGTGGTCTCGACCAACTCGGCCGGCGAGGTGCGCGACCTCGAACTGCGCTTGAGCATCCGCTTCCGCCTGCGCACGCCGGGCGGGAAGGAATTGCTGAACACCCAGATCCAGCAGCGCCGCGATCTGACCTACAACGAGACGAACGCGCTCGCCAAGGACGCGGAAGCCGAAATGCTGTTCCGCGACATGCAGAACGACGCCGCGCAACAGCTGCAGCGGCGTCTGGCGGCGATCAAGGAACTCTAGGCCGATGCAACTCGCAGCGGCGCAACTGACGGCGCACCTGACCAAGGGTGTGCGTTCGCTCTACACGGTGCATGGCGACGAGCCGCTGCTCGCTCAGGAGGCCGCCGACGCGATCCGCACGGCCGCGCGTGCGCAGGGCTACACGGAGCGCAGCGCGTACACGGTGGCGGGCGCCCATTTCGACTGGAGCGCCGTGCTGGCCGCAGGCGGTTCGATGAGCCTGTTCGCCGACAAGCAGATCGTCGAAATCCGCATTCCCTCGGGCAAGCCCGGCAAGGATGGGAGCGTTGCGCTGCAGCAGTTGGCCGAGCAGTCGGCCGGCAACGACGACACGCTCACGCTCGTGCTGCTGCCGCGGCTCGACAAGGCGACCCGTACCGGCGCGTGGTTCTCGGCGCTGGAGTCGCATGGTGTCGGACTGCAGATCGATCCGGTCGAGCGTGCCGCGCTGCCGCAGTGGATCGCGCAGCGCCTCGCCGCGCAGGGTCAGCGCGTCAAGTCGGGCGAAGAGGGCCAGCGCACGCTGCAGTTCTTCGCCGACCGCGTCGAAGGCAACCTGCTGGCCGCACACCAGGAAATCCAGAAGCTCGCGCTGCTGTTTCCGCAGGGCGAACTGGGCTGGGAGCAGGTCGAGTCCGCGGTGCACAACGTGGCGCGCTACGACGTCTTCAAGTTGTCGGACGCGGTGCTGGCGGGCGATCCGCGGCGCGTGGCGCGCATGCTCGACGGTCTGCAGGCCGAAGGCGAGGCCGAAGTGCTGGTGCACTACACGCTGGCCGAGGACATCCGCGCGTTGAAGCGCGTCAAGGATGCGATGGCGGCCGGCCGGCCGCTGCCGATGGCGTTGCGCGAGAACCGCATCTGGGGCCCTCGCGAACGTGCTTTCGAGCGCGTGCTGCCGCGGCTGGACGACCGCACGCTGGCGCGGCTGCTGCGCGCCGCGCACACCGTCGACGGCATCGTCAAGGGGCTGAAGCAGCCCGACTGGCCGGCCAGCGGCTGGCAGTCGTTGCAGCGTCTCGCGCTGATGCTCTGCCGGTCAGTCCGTTAGGCGGCGTCCAGCGCAGAACATCCTTGCTCGGGAACGGGCGCGGGCGGGATGGGAAAATGGCGGCATGAACGCGTTCAATGTCACCGAATACATGCAGGGGCTCGGCCTGCAGGCGAAGGCCGCCTCGGCCCTGATGGCCCGGGCCAATGCCGCCACCAAGAACACCGCGCTGAAGGCGCTGGCACGCCGCCTGCGCGAAGCCGGTGAACCGCTGGCCGAAGCCAACGCCCGCGACATCGCGCGCGCCGGGTCCGCCGGCCTCTCGGCGCCGATGCTCGACCGCCTCAAGCTCACGCCCAAGGTGCTCGAAACCGTCGCACTGGGCTGCGAGCAGCTCGCCGCAATGCCCGACGTGATCGGCGAGATCAGCGGCATGAAGCAGCAACCCAGCGGCATCCGCGTCGGCCAGATGCGCGTGCCGATCGGCGTCTTCGGCATGATCTACGAGAGCCGTCCGAACGTGACGATCGAAGCCGCGAGCCTGGCGATCAAGAGCGGCAATGCGGCGATCCTGCGCGGCGGCTCCGAGGCGATCGAGTCGAACAAGGCGCTGGCACTGCTGGTGTCGGCGGCGCTCGAAGAAGCCGGTTTACCGGTCGATGCGGTGCAACTGGTGCAGACCACCGACCGCGAAGCCGTCGGCCAGCTGATCGCGATGCCCGAGTTCGTCGACGTGATCATTCCGCGCGGCGGCAAGGGGCTGATCGAGCGCATCAGCCGCGATGCGCGCGTGCCGGTCATCAAGCACCTGGACGGCAACTGCCATGTCTACATCGACGACACCGCGCCGCTGGACATGGC
>JAZKDL010000375.1:0-5959 GCA_040387575.1 Pseudomonadota bacterium | reverse complement strand
TCGCGGGCAGCAGCATCGCGATGGTCGCGACCGGGCCGATGCCCGGCAGCACGCCAATCAGCGTGCCCAGGATGCAGCCGACCAGGCAATACAGCAGGTTGGTGAAGGTGAAAGCGACGCCGAAGCCGATCGCCAGGTTGTGGAACAGTTCCATGGTGATCGTCTCCTCAGCCCGCGATGAAGGTGGGCCAGACCTGGATCTGCAGCTTGAGCGCCCAGATGAAAGCCACGTAGCTGCCGGCCGCCAAGATGGTGGCCAGCACCAGCACGTCGCGCAGCTTGAACTGGTCGCCCGCGAGGCTGGAGATGAGGGTCAGCGCATAGATCGCCAGGATCATGCCCATGGCGGGCAGTCCGATGCTCGGCAGGCCGCCGAGCAGCACACCGAAGGCGAGGTTGGCCGCGATCACGAAGAACAGCGGCTTCCATGCCCACTTGCCGATCTTGCCGCCATCGACGGACTCAACGACCAGTGCCTGGAAGATGATCGCCAGTCCCAGAAGGGCCAGCAGGATGCCCAGCATGAGCGGGAAGTAGCCTGGCCCCATCCGGGCGCCGTCGCCGATGTTGTACGCGGTGGCGCCGACCGCAAAGACGGCGCCCACGGCAGTGAACATGACTCCTGAAAAGAAGTCAGCCTGATTCTTGATACCCATTGTCTCGCCCCTCTGTTAGGAGCGGTGAGCGTCGTCGGCCGGGCCTGACTGCTGGCTGACCTGCCGCTAGGGACAAATGCGTAGGGCGCGGCGGGCGATACCGCATGCATCAGGCTCGGGCAAGACGCAAAAAAGGCTCCCGAGGGAGCCTTTTTTGACTGATGCAAGCATCAGCAGCTGGTGCGTGAGCTTGAGGGCTTAGTAGCCGCCGCGGCCACCGCCGCCGCCGCCGTAACCACCGCCGCCGCCGCCGCCGCTACGGCCACCGCCGTAACCACCGCCGCCGCCGCCACCACCGTAGCCACCACCACCACCGCCGCCGCTGCGACCACCACCGCCGCCGAAGCCGCCGCCAGCCGGACGGGGTTCCATCGGGCGAGCTTCGTTGACGGTCAGGGCACGGCCTGCGAGGGATTGGCCGTTCAGGCCTTCGATGGCTGCGAGCGCTTCAGCGTCCGAACCCATTTCGACGAAGCCGAAGCCCTTCGAACGGCCGGTTTCGCGTTCCATCATGACCTTGGCGCTGGCAACAGCACCGAATTCGCCGAATGCCTGTTCCAGATCGTTGTCACGAACGGAGTAAGCCAGATTGCCTACGTAGAGTTTCTTGCCCATGGAGGGACTCCTAAATCAAACCAATAACACAAAGCGATGGAGTCCCAGAATCACAACTAACTAAACAGCGCTGTGGCGCGAAACTGACCGATCACCGGATCCGTGCATGACGTAAAACGCTGCACGGTCGCAGATTGTCGTCCACTCCTGGGGTTTTTGGTGAAAAGCTTTTCGTATACGAAGTAGTGGCAAAAAAACGTCGAATTCAACGCACCCTCGTTTGTGCTATTGATAATTTTTATTCGACACGAAATTAACCGTCTTCCTTCTGAAAATGCAGGCGAAGGCGCGATGCTGGCTATCCTCCACCGCTCTGTCGTTACCTTATATCCGTTCCTTTTTTATGCCTTTTTCCTCATTGGGCCTCGCGCCCGCCCTGGTCCGCGCCGCAGTCGGTCAGGGCTATGCGACGCCCACGGCCATCCAGTCGGAATCCATTCCACCGATCCTGCTGGGCCGGGACCTGCGAGGCGCGGCGCAGACGGGCTCGGGCAAGACCGCCGCCTACGCGTTGCCCTTGTTGCAGCGCCTGCTGGCAGGGAACGCATCTCCGCGCCGCCTGCGCGCGCTGGTGTTGGTGCCCACGCGCGAACTGGCGGCCCAGGTCGGTGAGACCTTGCGCGGCTTCGCTCAGCACTTGCCGGTGCGCCTGAAGATCGCTGTCGCCTTCGGCGGCGTGTCGATCAACCCACAACTGATGGCATTGCGTGGCGGCGTGGATGTGATGGTCGCCACACCGGGGCGGCTGCTCGATCTGGTCGATCACAACGCGCTGCGCCTGTCGGCGCTCGAGACGCTCGTGCTGGACGAGGCCGACCGCTTGCTCGACCTCGGCTTTGCCGAGGAACTCGGGCGCATCCTGGCGCTGCTGCCTGCGACGCGCCAGAACCTGCTGTTCTCGGCCACCTTTCCTGCCGCCGCCGAGGCACTGGCCGAACGCGTGCTGCGCGACCCGGTGCGTGTGGAGGTCGCGTCCACGCCCGACACGGTGCCCGCCATCGCGCAGCGCGCGATCGAGGTCGACCCCAGCCGCCGCACCCAGTTGCTGGTGCGCCTGCTCAAGGACAGCGGCTGGACGCGCGTGCTGGTGTTCGTCGCCACCAAGCATGCGTCGGAGATCGTGGCCGACAAGCTGCGCAAGGCCGGCGTCGAGGCAGAGCCTTTTCACGGCCTGCTGAGCCAGGGCAAGCGCCATCAGGTGCTGACGGATTTGAAGGCATCGCGCGTGCGCGTCGTGGTCGCGACCGATCTGGCCGCGCGCGGCATCGACGTGGCCCAACTGCCGGTGGTCGTCAACTACGACCTGCCTCGCTCGGCGGTCGACTACCTGCACCGCATCGGCCGCACCGGCCGCGCGGGCGAGAGCGGGCTGGCGCTGAGCTTCATCCCGGCCGACATGGAGGCGCATTTCCGGCTCATCGAGAAACGTCAGGGTTTGAACGTGCCGCGCGAGCGCGTGGCTGGTTTCGAGCCCGTCGAACTGCCGACGCCAGTTTCCGCGGTTGCGGGTGCGGTCGATTCGCCACTGGACAGCCGGTCGCCGAATGCGCCCGGCAATGGCGGCGTCAAGGGCCGGCGGCCGAGCAAGAAGGACAAGCTGCGGGCGGCAGCCGAAGCGGCCGAGTCGGCCGGACGCAAGGCCTGACGGGATCGACGGCTGTGCCAGCCTGAGCCGGCGCGGCGTCGCCTGGCGAACTCAGGCCCGAAAGCGCTTTCGGGTGAGCGCGAGCGCCACCCAGAACGAAGCGATCGCGTAGATCGCCAGTACCAGCGCATGACGCGGCCAGTCCACCGGCCACTGGTCCATGAACAGCGGCCGAACCAGCGCAACCGCGTTGGTGAGCGGCAGCCAGGCAGCCACCGCGCGCACCGCGCCGGGCAGCTGTTCCAGCGGGAAGAACACGCCCGACAGGAACATCATCGGCGTCATGAACAGCGTGAAGTAGTAGGTGAAGAAGTCGTAGCCCTTGGCGAGCGCGTTGAAGATCAGCGCGATCGACGAGAACGCGATGCCGGCGCCGGCCAGCACCAGCCAGGCGACCGCGAGCTTCGGGCTGTGGCTGATGCCGAGCCCCAGCATCACGAGCAGGATCGCCGTCACCGTGAAGATCGATTTGAAGGCGGCCCACAGCATCTCGGCCAGCACGATGTCGTCGAGCCCGACCGGCGCGTTCATGATGCCGTCCCAGGTCTTCTGCACGTGCATGCGCGAGAAGGCCGAATAGAGCGCCTCGAACGACGCCGCGTTCATCGCGCTCATGCAGATCGAACCGCTGGCCAGGAACAGGATGTAGGGCACCTTGGCGCCATTGACCTCGACCTGCCCGACCAGCGCGCCCATGCCGTAGCCGAAGGCGACCAGCCAGATCAGCGGCTCGGCGATGTTGCCGATCAGGCTCGGGATCGCGAGCTTGCGCCAGACCAGCAGGTTGCGCAGGAACACCGGCCACCAGCGCATCGAGAGTTGCGGCGCGCGCCAGACCGAGGTTGCTTCAGCCGTCTTCACGAATCTGCCTTCCAGTGAGTTTGAGGAACAGGTCCTCGAGGTTCGCGGGCCGGTGGAATATGCGCAGGCCGCCGCGCTGCGCCAGTGCATCGAGCAGCCGGCGCGCATCCTGCGTGTAGAAGAACACGGTCTCGCCGCTGACCTCCGTCCGCGCCGCCAATGCCTTCAGTTCGGCTGCTTCGGCCAGCGCGAGCGCGCCCTGGCCATAGACCTCGATGACGTCGGGCTCCAGGTGCTCGGCGATCAGGTCGCGCGGCCGGCCTTCGGCGATCTTGCGGCCGTGGTCGAGCACCAGCAGGCGCGAACACAGCCGTTCGGCTTCGTCCATGAAGTGCGTGGTCAGCAGGATCGACTTGCCCTGCTGGAGCAGCACCTGCAGCCGCTCCCACATCAGGTGGCGCGCCTGTGGGTCGAGGCCGGTGGTCGGCTCGTCGAGTAGCAGCAAGGCCGGGTCGTTGACCAGCGCGCGCGCCAGCGACAGCCGCCGCCGCATGCCGCCCGACAGCTCGCCCGGCTTGGCGCCAGCCTTGTGCGACAGCGCGGCGAATTCCAGCAACTGCGGCACGCGTTGTTGCACGTCTTTCTTGGCAAAGCCGAAGTAGCGCCCGTAGACCACCAGGTTTTCGGCGCAGCTGAAGTCGGGGTCGAGCGTGTCGAACTGGGTCACCACGCCGAGCCGCGCCTTGATCGCCAGCGCGTCGCGCGGCATCTGCAGCGGGCCCTGCGGTCCGGCGTAGGTGATGTCGCCAGCGTCCGGCGCGGTGAGCCCGAGGCACATGCGGATCGTGGTGGTCTTGCCGGCGCCGTTCGGGCCGATCACGCCCAGGCATTCGCCCGGCGCGATCTCGAAGGACAGGTCGTCGACCACGACGGTGTCGCCGTAGCGCTTGCGCAGGTTGCGGACTTCGAAAAGAGGTGGATGCGGGAAAGGCGGTGCGGTCACCGGCCCATTGTGCCAAGCGATGGCGGTCGACTTGCCGAGGGTAAATGCCGCTGTGGACGCCGTCGTGGACGCCCATGCGGACGCCGACGGGCGTCGCTATCGGCGCAGCGGCTTGAGCAGCCCCTTCAGCCCGTTGTGGTCGATCTCGTGCATCAGCTGCAGCAGCCGGCCGATTTCGCCCTTTGGGAAGCCTTCGCGTGCGAACCAGGTCAGGTAGTTGCCGGGCAGGTCAGCGATCACCGTGCCCTTGTACTTGCCGAAAGGCATCTCGAGCGTGACCAGCCGCTCCAGGTCTTCGGGTTTCATCGCCTATCCGCCAGCGCGTTTGACCGTCATGCCCTGCTTCTGCAGTGCCGCAATCACGAAGTCGCGGTGGTCGCCCTGGATCTCGATCACGCCGTCCTTGGTCGTGCCGCCGGAGCCGCAGCCCGACTTGAGCTGCTTGCCGAGTTGCGCCAGCGCGTCGGCGTCGAGCGCGACGCCGCGGATCACCGTCACGCCCTTTCCCTTGCGCCCCTTGGTTTCGTACGCGATGCGCACGATGCCGTCGGTCTTCGGCGCCGGCGTCGCCTGCTTGCAAACGCAGCTGGCCATCGGCTGGCCGCAGTCCGGACAGATACGGCCCTGTTCGGTGGAATAGACCAGCCGGCTCAAGTCGCCCAACGTTGCCATCGTCCGCCCCGCCTTACTGGAACGCCACTTCCGCGAAGCTGCGCAGCTTGCGGCTGTGCAGCTGGCTCGAGCCTTCGCTGCGCAGGATCTCGATCGCCTTCATGCCGATGCGCAGGTGCTGTTCGACCCGCTCGCGGTAGAAGTGGTTGGCCATGCCGGGCAGCTTGATCTCGCCGTGCAGCGGCTTGTCGCTCACGCACAGCAGGGTGCCGTAGGGCACGCGGAAGCGAAAGCCGTTGGCGGCGATGGTGGCGCTTTCCATGTCCAGCGCCACGGCGCGGCTCTGGCTGAAGCGGCGCTGGGGCATGTTGTCGGGCAAGAGCTCCCAGTTGCGGTTGTCGGTACTGGCCACGGTGCCCGTGCGCATGATGCGTTTCAGGTCAGCCTCGGCAATCTGCGTGACGTCGGCCACGGCCTGCTCCAGCGCCACCTGGATCTCGGCCAGCGCCGGGATGGGCACCCACAGCGGCAGCTCCTCGTCGAGCACATGGTCCTCGCGCACATAGGCGTGGGCCAGCACGTAGTCGCCCAGTTGCTGGCTGTTGCGCAGGCCGGCGCAGTGGCCCA
>JAZKDL010000374.1:0-6366 GCA_040387575.1 Pseudomonadota bacterium | reverse complement strand
TCTTCGTGCTCGACCTGCCGGGCGCCTACAGCCTGAACGCGCTGTCGGCCGACGAGGCCGTGACGCGCGACATCGTCACCGGCCAGAGCCGCGAGGCGCTGCCCGACCAGCTGGTCTGCGTGACCGACGCGACCAACCTGCGCCTCAACCTGCGTCTGGTGCTGGAGGCACGCAAGCTCGGCCTGCCGATGGTGATGGCGCTCAACATGACCGACATGGCGCGCAAGCAGGGCATCACCGTCGACACCGCGGTGCTGTCGCGCGAGCTTGGCCTGCCGGTGATCGAAACCGTCGGCATCCATGCGGGCGGCGCCAACGCGCTGCTCGCCGCGCTCGATGCGCCGGTACCCGCCGCCACGCCGCTGCCGTGGGAGGCGCCCGAACTCGACGACGTGCTGGCCACGCAGCGCGAGGTGCGCCGCATCCTCGGTCTGGCGGTGCGCGAGCCGCAGGGCAGCCTGGACACCAGCGACCGCATCGACCGCGTCGTGCTCCATCCGCTGTGGGGCATGCTGGTGCTGGCGGTCACGCTGTTCCTGATGTTCCAGGCGGTGTTCAGCTGGGCCAACGTGCCGATGGACCTGATCAAGGCAGGCACCGAAGGGCTCGGCGGCTGGGTCAAGGGCGTGGTGCCCGAAGGCATGCTGCAGAGCCTGCTGGTCGACGGCGTGGTGGCCGGCGTGGGCGGCGTGATCGTCTTCCTGCCGCAGATCCTGATCCTTTTCCTGTTCATCCTCGCGCTGGAAGATTCGGGCTACCTGCCGCGCGCCGCGTTCCTGCTGGACCGCGTGATGGGCACCGTCGGGCTGTCGGGCCGCTCGTTCATCCCGCTGTTGTCGAGCTTCGCCTGCGCGATCCCGGGCGTGATGGCCACGCGCACCATCAGCAACTGGCGCGACCGGCTGACGACCATCATGATCGCGCCGCTCATGACCTGTTCGGCACGGCTGCCGGTGTATGCGCTGCTGATCGCGGCCTTCATCCCGGCGAAGACCGTGGGCGGCGTGTTCAACCTGCAGGGCGTCGTGCTGTTCGCGCTGTACCTGTTCGGCATCCTGTCGGCGATGGGTGTGGCCTGGGTGCTGAAGCGCTTTCGCACCGGTCCGACGCATTCGCCGCTGCTGATGGAGCTGCCGGCCTACCGTTGGCCGAACCCGCGCAACCTGGTGCTCGGCCTGTACGAGCGCGCCTGGATCTTCCTGCAGCGCGTGGGCACGATCATCCTGACGCTGACCATCCTGCTGTGGTTCTTGTCGACCTTCCCGTCGCCGCCGGAAGGCGCGACCGGGCCGGCCATCCAGTACAGCCTGGCCGGCATCATCGGCCGCGGGCTGGAAACCATCTTCGCGCCGATCGGCTTCAACTGGCAGATCTCGATCGCGCTGGTGCCGGGCATGGCGGCGCGCGAAGTGGCGGTCGGCGCGCTCGGCACGGTGTACGCGCTCTCGGCCACCGGCGACGATGTCGCGACCGCGCTCGAGCCGCTGCTGGCCGGCAGCTGGTCGCTCGCGACTGCGCTGTCGCTGCTGGTGTGGTTCGTGTTCGCGCCGCAATGCCTGTCGACGCTGGCCGCGGTGCGCCGCGAAACCAACTCGTGGCGCTACGTCTGGATCATGGCCGGCTACCTGTTCGGGCTGGCGTACATTGCCTGCTTCATCACGTACCACGTCGCAGTGGCGATGGGTGCGGGCTAGAAACACCTCGGGAATCTGAAAATGACACAGCAACTGATCGTCGGACTGATCGTCGCCCTGGCCGCCATCTACGCCGTCTGGCGCTGGATGCCCGCAGGCTGGCGTCGATCGGCGGCGTCCACGCTGGCGACTGGCAGTCACCGCGCCGGGCTGGTCGATCGGCAGCGCGCCGATGCGCTGGCGGCGTCGCTCGCCAAGAGCTCCGGCTGCGGCGCGTGCGACAGCTGCGGCAGTTGCGGAACGGCCAAGACAGCGAAGACCTCCGCCTCGTCGGGCGAGCCCACCCAAGTGCGCTGACGGCATGGCCGTCGAGTTCCTGGTCGCCGGTGGCGGCATCGGTGGCCTGGCCGCGGCCCTGGCGTTGGCGCGTCGCGGGCACCGCATCGAACTGCTCGAACAGTCCGACACCTTCGGCGAAGTCGGCGCCGGCATCCAGCTCGGTCCGAACGCCACGCGGCGCCTCCAGTCGCTCGGCCTGGGCAGCGCGCTGGACGGCATCGCCGCCTATCCCGAGGCGCTGGTCGTGCGCAGTGCCGGCGACCACGCCGAACTCGCGCGCCTGCCGCTGAAAGACGACATGCCGCGCCGCTATGGCGCGCCCTATGTCTGCGTGCACCGCGCCGATCTGCATGCGCTCCTGCTCGATGCGGTGCGAGCCTGTCCACAAGCGACGTTGCACACCGGTGCGCGCATCGCGCAGGTGGCGGCGCGCGGCGAGGCAGTCTGCGTGTCCACCGACGATGCGCGCGCCTGGGAAGGCGATGCGCTGATCGGTGCCGACGGTCTGTGGAGCGTCGTGCGGCCGAAGATGATCGACGGGCCTGCACCGCAGCCGACCGGCCACACGGCCTGGCGCAGTCTGATCGCGCAAGAAGCGCTGCCGGCGGCGCTGCGCAGCCGGCAGGTGCGTGTCTGGCTCGGGGCGCATCTGCACGCGGTCGCTTATCCGGTGCGTCGGGGCGAGGCGCTGAATGTCGTTGTGCTGGCCGAATCGGCGCCGGCCGGCGATGCGCGCGACTGGGACCAGCGCACCGGCCTCGACGCCTTGTGGCGCGCCACCGGTCGCTGCTGCGCGCCGCTGCAATCCTTGCTGGAGGCGATGCCCGACTGGCGAGCCTGGACCCTGAACGATCGCGCCCCGATGGCCGGGCCGCACGAGATGGCCGGCGAGCGGATTGCGCTGGTCGGCGACGCGGCGCATCCGATGCTGCCGTATCTGGCGCAGGGCGCCGGCATGGCGATCGAGGACGCGGTGGCGCTGGCCGATGCGATCGGCGACGGTGCTTCGGCGGATGTGCCCGACGCTTTCCGGCGCTACGCCGACATCCGCTGGCAACGCAATGCGCGGGTGCAGGCGCGCGCGCGGCGCAATGGCGAGATCTTCCACGTCACCGGGCCGGTGCGTTGGGCGCGGGATGCCGCAATGCGTGCGCTGGGTCCGCGCCTGCTCGATGTTCCATGGCTTTACGCTGGTTGAAGCCGCGTTGCCTTGCGTGACAAATCTTTTCAGCACATGCCTTCGGGCTGCGTCGCGTGCATGCTAGGCTCGTTTTCACTGCAGCCGTTCTCGACCTCCGTCGAACTTCCCGATGCTTGCTCCAGCCCTACCTCCCGACGAGGCCACGCGTGTCGCCACGCTGCGGTCGCTCAACATCCTCGATACCTCCGCTGAAGAGCGCTTCGACCGGCTCACCCGTTTGGCCAAGCGCCTGTTCGGCGTGCCGATCGCGCTGGTCAGCCTGGTCGATGCGGACCGCCAGTGGTTCAAGTCGTGCTTCGGTCTGAGCGCGACCGAGACCTCACGCGACATTTCGTTCTGCGGCCACGCGATCCTGGACGACGACATCCTCATGATCCCGGACGCGCTGCTCGACGAGCGCTTCTTCGACAACCCGCTGGTCACTGGCGACCCGCGCATCCGCTTCTACGCGGGCTATCCGCTGCGCGTGCCGAACGGCAGCAAGCTGGGCACGTTGTGCCTGATCGACGTCAAGGCGCGCGAACTCGACGACGAAGAGCGTGATCTGCTGCGCGACCTCGCGCGCATGGCCGAGCAGGAGCTGGCCGCCGTGCAGATGGCGACGCTCGACGACCTCACGCTGCTGTCGAACCGCCGCGGCTTCGAGTCACTGGCACAGCATGCGATCAATCTTTGCCGCCGGCTCGAGAAGCCCGCGTCGCTGTTGTTCTTCGATCTAAACCGTTTCAAGCAGATCAACGACACCTTCGGCCATGCCGAGGGCGATCGGGCGCTGACGGCGTTCGCCGAAGTCATGCGCGAGGTGATGCGCGACAGCGACGTGATCGGCCGCCTGGGCGGTGATGAATTCGTCGCGCTGCTCACGCAGGCGGACGGCGTCGAGACCGCCACCGTGCTGCACCGCCTCGAGGGCGCGCTGAAAACGCGCAACGCGTCGCAGCAACGTGGCTACGACATCGAATACAGCGTCGGCCAGATCCAGTTCGATCCGGCACGCCACGGCAACGTGGCGGAGCTGTTGGCCGAGGCGGACGTCGCGATGTACGCCCACAAAGAGGCGAACAAGGCGGCGCGCTGATTCCAGCAAACCAACGCTGATTCGCTCGATCAGAGGTTGGTGCGCAGCGTCCAGATTTCAGGAAACAGCACCACGTCGAGCATCTTGCGCAGATAGCTCACGCCGCCGGTGCCGCCGGTGCCGCGCTTGAAGCCGATCACGCGTTCCACCGTGGTCACATGGCGGAATCGCCAGAGCCGGAACGCATCCTCGAGATCGGTCAGCTCCTCGCCGAGCTGGTACAGGTCCCAGTGTTCCTTGGGGTTGCGGTAGACCACCAGCCAGGCCTGCTCGACGGCGGCGCTTTCGACGTACGGCTGCGTCCAGTCGCGTTCGAGATGGTCCGCCGGGATCGCCAGGCCGCGGCGTGCGAGCAGGCGCAGCGATTCGTCGTAGAGCGATGGCGCGGCGTGCGCCGCTTGCACCATCGCCAGCAGATCGTCGCGGTGCGAATGCGGCTTGAGCATGGCCGCGTTCTTGTTGCCCAGCGCGAACTCGATGCAGCGGTATTGATAGCTCTGAAAGCCGCTGGAGCTGCCCAGATACGGGCGCATCGCGCTGTACTCGGGCGGCGTCATCGTCGCGAGCACGTCCCAGGCGTGGACCAGCTGTTCCATGATCTTGCTCACTCGCGCCAGCATCTTGAACGCGCTGCCGAGCTCGTCGTTGGCCACGTTGCGGATTGCGCCGCGCAGCTCGTGCAGCATCAGCTTCATCCAGAGTTCGCTGGTCTGGTGCTGCACGATGAAGAGCAATTCGTCGTGCGCGGGCGAGCGGGGCTTCTGCGCGGTCAGGATCGCGTCGAGCTGCAGGTAGTCGCCGTAGCTCATCGAAGCGCTGAAATCGAGCTGGGCTTTTTCGTCCTGCACGATCTTCTCGCCCTGTGCGAGGGATGCCACGGATGCCGCAGGCGCCGCACCGGCCCCGTAGCCCATCGGGCAGCCACCGCCGGATTCAGCGGGAGTGTCGGGTGTGTCGCTCATCACGTCACCGCATGCTTGCGATTGAACTCGGGGCGCTGCCATTCGCCGGACTCGAGCACCTGCACGATCTGCTCGACCGCGTTCCAGACGTCTTCATAGCCCAGGTACAACGGCGTGAAGCCGAAGCGCAGGATGTCGGGCATCTGCGCGTCGCCGGCACGGTAGTCGCCGATCACGCCGCGCGCGATCAGCGCCTGCACGATGGCGTACGCACCGTCGCCATCGCGCATGGCCAGGCTCACCTGCGAGCCGCGCCGCGAATGTTCGCGCGGCGTCACCAGCGTGAAGGCGCCTGGGCAACGCGACTCGATCAGCGAGATGAAGGCGTCGGTAAGGCCGAGCGACTTGGCGCGGATCGCCGCCATGCCGCGCTCGCTGCCATCGATGGCTTCGGCGGCGAGCAGCGTGTCGAGCCCGCATTCGAGCGCCGACAGGCTGATGATCGGCTGCGTGCCGCAGAGATAGCGCGTGATGCCGGGCGCCGGCCGGTAGTGCGGCGTGAACTCGAACGGCGCCGCGTGGCCGAACCAGCCCGACAGCGGTTGCTCGAACCGGCTCGCATGCCGCGGATGCACCCAGACAAAGGAGGGCGCGCCGGGCCCGCCGTTGAAGTACTTGTAGCCGCAGCCGATCGCGAAGTCGGCGTTGCTCGCGTTCAGCGTGACCGGCACCGCGCCGGCGCTGTGCGCCAGGTCCCAGACGGTGAGCGCACCGACCGCGTGGGCTGCGGCCGTGACGGCCGTCATGTTGTGCATGGCGCCGGAGCGGTAGTTGACGTGCGTGAGCATCAGCACGGCGACCTCGGACGTCAGCGCCGACGGCAGTTCCTTCTCGTCGATGAGCTTCAGCGTGAAGCCATGTTCGCGGCACAGCGACTCGGCGATGTAGAGGTCGGTCGGGAAGTTGCTGCGCTCGCTCAGCACGATGTGGCGGCCGCTGTCCTTCATCTGGCTCAGCGCGGCGAACAGCACCTTGTACAGGTTGATGGACGTGCTGTCGGTGCAGACCACCTCGCCCGGCGCGGCGCCGATCAGGCGCGCAACCTTGTCGCCCAGGCGCTTCGGCAGGTCGATCCAGCTGGCTGTGTTCCACGAGCGAATCAGGCCGTTGCCCCATTCCTGCGCGACCACTTCGGCGACCCGGGCGGTGGCG
>JAZKDL010000373.1:0-6559 GCA_040387575.1 Pseudomonadota bacterium | reverse complement strand
CACGCGCGGCGCGCACGTAGTCCATCTGCCGGTTGCGCAGGAACTCGGCCCGCACGTAATCCGACAGGCCCATCCAGCCGAACAGGCTCAGCAGCACCAGCAGCAAGGCCACGCTGGGCGCGAAGATCGCGCTGAAGATGATCAGCAGATACAGCTCCGGCATCGAGCCCCAGATCTCGATGAAACGCTGGAAGGCCAGGTCGGTCTTGCCGCCGAAGAAGCCCTGGATCGCGCCGGTGATCACGCCCAGCACCACGCCGATGAAGGTCAGCGCGAGCGCGAACAGCACGCTGACGCGAAAGCCGTAGATCAGTTGTGCCAACAAGTCGCGGCCGCGGTCGTCGCTGCCGAAGAAGTTCTCGGCCGACGGCGCAGCGGGATTGGGCGAGGTCGCGAAGTAGTTGAGCGTCTTGGGTCCGTATGGATTGGGCGCGTAGACGGCCCAGTTGCCACCCTGCGTAATCCGCTGGCGGATGAATGGGTCGAGGTAATCGGCCGGCGTCTCGAAATCGCCGCCGAAGGTCTTCTCCGAGTAGTCGCGCAGCACCGGAAAGTACGTCTGCCCTTCGTATCGCACGACCAGAGGCCGATCGGTCGACAGCACTTCGGCGAACAGGCTCAGCACGACCAGCACCGTGAAGATCACCAGGCTCCAGAAGCCCAGCCGGTTGCGCTTGAAGCGCAGCCACGCGCGCCGCCCCGGCGACAGGGCAACCGGCGATGCAACCCGGCTTTGACTGGGGCGGTCGACTGCCGCTTCAGGAAGGTCAGTCAAATTTGACACGCGGGTCTACCCAGACATAGCAGAGGTCGCTGATCAGCTTGGTCACCAGGCCGATCAACGTGAAGAGATAGAGCGTTCCCAGCACGACCGGATAGTCGCGCCGAATCACGCTCTCGTAGCTGAGCAGGCCCAGCCCGTCGAGCGAGAACAGAGTCTCGATCAGCAACGAGCCCGTGAAGAAGGCACCGATGAACGCCGCCGGGAAGCCGGTGATGATCGGGATCAGCGCATTGCGGAACACGTGCTTCCACAGCACCTGCCGCTCGCTCAGCCCCTTGGCACGCGCCGTCAGCACGTATTGCTTGCGGATCTCCTCGAGGAAGGAATTCTTGGTCAGCATGGCCGTGACCGCGAAGCTGCCGAGCACCATCGCCGTGACCGGCAAAGCGATATGCCAGAGGTAGTCGACCACCTTGGCGCCCCAGCTCAGCGACTCCCAGTTGGAAGAGGTCAGCCCCCGCAACGGAAACCACTGGAGCTGGCCACCGAAGATCACCAGCAACGCGACGCCCAGTACGAAGCCCGGAATCGCATAGCCGACCAGCACGACCAGTGTCGTCAGGAAGTCGAAGCGCGAGCCGGCGCGCACCGCCTTGGCGACGCCCAGCGGCACCGCGATCAGGTAGCTGATGAAGAAGGTCCAGAGGCCGAGGCTGATCGAGACCGGCATCTTTTCCTTGACCAGTTCCCACACGGCTTTTCGTTGGTAGAAACTCTGACCGAGGTCGAAGCGCGCGAAGGACTTCAGCATCTGCCAGAAGCGCTCGATCGGCGGCTTGTCGAAGCCGTATAGCTGCCGGATCTCCTCGATGCGCTTCTCGTCCAGACCCTGCCGGCCGCGGTAGCCGGCGCCGGAACTCGCCGCGCGCTCGCCGCCCGAATCCCGGCCCTGCAACTGCGCGACCATCTGCTCGACCGGCCCGCCCGGCACGAACTGGATCACGACGAAGGTCAGCAGCAGCACGCCGAACAGCGTCGGCACCATCAACAGCAGGCGTTTGAGGATGTAGCTCGCCATCGATACCGATCTATTTGTTGGCGGGCGACGCCCACCATGTGCTGATCGCCCAGGTGTCGGGCTGGTAATACGGCGGAATCGTCGGCGGCAGTACGAAGGGCCGTGGCCGATAGCCGATCAGGAAGGCATCGCCGTAGTACTGCGGCACGGAGTAGTAGCCGTGCGACAGCACGCGATCGAGCGCCCGCAGCGCCGCGCCGAGTTCGGGCCGCGTGGTGGCGCCGACCACCTTCTGCAGCAGCGCGTCGACCGCCGGATCGGCAATGCCCCAGATGTTCGACGAGCCATTCGTCGTCGCAGCTTTGGATCCGTACAACTCCAGCAGTTCGCCACCGGGCGCCGTGCTGCCCGGCAACCGAACGGTGGTCATTTCGAAATCGAAGTTGTCCATCCGCTGCTGCGACAACGAGAAGTCGACCGTCCGGAAACTCATCTGGATACCGAGTTTCTGGAGCGCCGTCTGGAATGGCGTGGCGACGCGGATCAAGGAAGGTTGGTCGTTCAGGAACTCGATGGTGAAGGCTTCGCCCTTCGCGTTGCGCAGCGCGCCGTCGCGGTAGGTCCAGCCGGCTTCCTCCAGCAAGCCCCGTGCCTTGCGCAGGTTGTCGCGCAGGCTGCCGGGCGGCGCGGTGCTCGGCGACAGCGCGGCCGGGCCGAAGATTTCGGGCCGCAACTGGGCACGCAATGGCTCCAGCAACGCGAGCTCATCCGGCTTCGGCAGGCCTTCTGCGTGGAATTCGCTGTTGGGGAAGTAACCGTCGACGCGCTTGTAGATCCCGTAGAACAGCTGCTTGTTGAGCCATTCGAAGTCCATCGCCAGGCCGATCGCCTGCCGCACCCGGATGTCCTTGAACTTCGGATTGCGCACGTTGAAAACGTAGCCCTGGAAGTCGCCGGGGTTGCGGTTTTCGAAGGCCTGCTTCTTCAACTCGCCCGACGCGAACTGCTTGCCGGTGTATTGGCGCGCCCAGTTGCGCGACGTGAATTCGCGCATGAAGTCGTACTCGCCGGCCTTCAAGCCCTCGAAGCGAGACGTGTCGTCCAGGTAGATCTTGAAAGTGACCCGATCGAAATTGAATATGCCCTTGCGCACTGGCAGGTCGGCGCCCCAGTAGGCCGGGTCGCGCACGTAGGTGATGTCGCGGCCCATCCGCGGGTTGGCGATCTTGTACGGGCCGGAGCCGATCGGTACTTCGGTCGTGATCTGATCGAAGGGCTTGCCCTTCCCCCAAGCCTGACTGAACACCGCCATTCCGCCGACCACCAGCGGCAATTCGGGATTCGGGCTTGCGAAATCGAAGCGGACCGTGCGTTCATCGACAGCGGTCGCGTCCTTCACCTCGGCGTAGATGGTTCGGAACTGCGGTGCGGCGAGCTTGCCAGTGAGCGTCTTGAACGAATACACAACGTCGGCCGCCAGCACCGGCGTTCCGTCGTTGAAGCGAGCGCGCGGGTTGATACGGAAAGTGGCCGACCGCTTGTCCGCTGCGACCTCAACGTCCTCAGCCAACAGCCCATACGCGGTGGTCGGCTCTTCGGAGTTACCGGTCAAGAGGCTTTCGATCATCAACGAGCCGATGCCGTACGGCGCGGTGCCCTTGAGTGTGAACGGGTTGAACTTGTCGAAGTTGGTCGGCCGTGTCGGCGGCACCAAGCGGATCTCACCGCCCTTGGGCGCCTGCGGGTTCACATAGCTGAAATTGGTGAAGCCCTGTGGGTACTTCACATCTCCGAACTGTGCGTAGGCGTGGGCGGCCCACGAAGGGGCTGCCGAGAACGCCAACAGAAAAAGCAGCCAGGCTCGCATGCGAGAATTCTGCCCAAGATTTTCACAAGGCAACTTCATGGGCTTTCTTTCCGGCAAAAAACTGTTGATCACCGGCGTGCTGAGCAATCGCTCCATCGCCTACGGCATCGCCAAGGCCTGCCACGCGCAAGGCGCCGAGCTCGCCTTCAGTTATGTCGGCGAGCGCTTCAAGGACCGTATCACCGAATTCGCCGCCGACTTCGACTCCAAGCTGATATTCGATTGCGACGTGGGCGACGACGTCCAGATCGAGAAGCTCTTCGCCGATCTCTCGCAGACCTGGCCGACCTTCGACGGCTTCGTGCACAGCATCGGCTACGCGCCACGCGAAGCCATCGCCGGCGACTTCCTCGAAGGCCTGTCGCGCGAGGCTTTCAAGATCGCGCACGACATCAGCGCCTACAGCTTCCCCGCGATGGCCAAGGCCGCGCTGCCTTACCTGAACACCAAGTCGGCATTGCTCACGCTGACCTATCTCGGCGCCATCCGCTCGGTGCCTAACTACAACACGATGGGCCTGGCCAAGGCCTCGCTCGAAGCGTCGGTGCGCTACCTGGCCGAGTCGCTCGGCCCCAAGGGCATGCGCGTCAACGGCATCAGCGCCGGCCCGATCAAGACATTGGCCGCGAGCGGCATCAAGGGCTTCGGCAAGCTGCTGCCGGCCGTGGCCGCAGCATCGCCGATCCGCCGCAACGTGACCATCGACGACGTGGGCAATGTCGCAGCCTTCCTGCTGAGTGATCTCGCAGGCGGCGTCACTGCAGAAATCACCTATGTCGACGGTGGCTTCAGCCAGGTCGTGGGCGGGTTGGCGGAGCCGGCCGCCGACTGAGTTCACGCGCAGAACATCAGGCGCCGACTCGCAACAGCGGGCGGCAGGACGCAGCCCAGCATGCGTCCATGCCTTCAGGGAGGAAAAAATGAAACCGTATTCGCGGGCCGGCAACGGCCCTTCGTCTGCCGTACGCCGGCACTTTCTGGCCTTGCTCGGCGCAGTGCTGCTGCAACCGCTTGCCGCTGTCCACGGGCAAACCGCGCCATCCGCTACCAAGGCACCGCCGAAGTTGATGCTGGCCGAGGTCTATCGGCCGGGCATGTCGCTCGACGACTACTGGGTCAGCGAAAAATACGACGGCGTGCGCGGCTACTGGGACGGCAGCAGGCTGTGGACCCGCGGCGGCGAGCCCGTGATCGCGCCAGCCTGGTTCACCGCGCCGTTGCCGCGCATACCGATGGACGGAGAACTCTGGGCCGGCCGGGGCCGCTTCAACGAGGCCGTGTCCACCATACGCAGCCAATCGCCAAGCGACGCGGCATGGCGCGAGATCCGCTTCATGGTGTTCGACCTGCCTGCACAGCCCGGCGACTTCACGGCGCGCTTGACGGCGCTGAGGCAATTGCTGCCGATCCCGGCGGCGTCCTGGGCGGTACCCGTGCCACAACAGCGCGCGACCACGCAGGCGGCACTGCAGGCGCTGCTCGATAAGGCGGTGAAAGGTGGCGCTGAAGGCCTGATGCTGCATCGCGGCGCTTCACCTTACCGAGGCGAGCGCACGGGCGATCTGCTCAAGTTCAAGCCATATGACGATGCAGAGGCTCGCGTCGTCGCCTACCTGCCCGGCAAAGGGCGGCATTCCGAGCGGCTCGGTGCGATGCTGGTTGAAATGCCCAACGGCCAGCGCTTCAAGCTGGGCGGCGGGTTGACCGACGCACAGCGCGATCAACCGCCGCCGATCGGCAGCTGGGTCACCTACCGCTACAACGGCAGCAATGCGAGCGGCCTGCCGCGCTTCGCACGTTTCCTGCGCATTCGCGAAGACGCGCCCCGCTGAAGGGCACGCCTGCATGACAGGTCACTTGGGCAGCAGCACCTTGTTGACCACGTGGATCACGCCGTTCGACTGGTAGACGTTGGCCGTAGTCACTGTCGCGGTGCCGCCCTTTTCGTCGGTGATCATCACCTTGCCGCCCTTGGTCCTGGCAACCAGCGTTCCGCCAGCGACGGTGGTCAGCGTGGCGCTGCCCTTGCCTTCCTTGATCTGCTTCTTCAGCGCGGCCGTGTCGAGCTTTCCGGGCACGACGTGGTAGGTCAGGATCGATGTCAGCGTGCCTTTGTTCTCAGGCTTGAGCAACGTGTCGACCGTGCCGGCCGGCAGCGCGTCGAAGGCCTTGTTGGTCGGCGCGAACACCGTGAACGGACCCGGGCCCTTGAGCGTGTCGACCAGGCCCGCGGCCTTCACGGCGGCAACCAGCGTGGTGTGATCCTTGGAGTTCACCGCGTTGTCGATGATGTCCTTGGTCGGATACATCGGCGCGCCACCGACCATCACCGTGGCGGCCATGGCGGAATAGGCGCCGGCGCTGAGTGCGACAGCGAGGGTGGCGGCGGCGAGGCGATGGAATCTGATGATCATTGAGAAACTCCGAGTGATTGCTTGATGGACCGCCGCGAAAAGCGGCAGCTGTAATCAATACGGCATCCTCGGAGCGACAGATTCGTGCGCCGAACGCAACGCTGTATTCCAGCGCCGCGAACGGACCGCTCACACGCTCAAGGCTTCAGGCCCTGCGCCATCTTGGCCTCGATGTCGTCGAGCACCGGCAGCAGGTCGGCCACGCTGTCGATCACGTAATGCGCACCTGCTGCCTTGAGCTTGGCCGTGGCAGCGACACGCAGCGCGTCCTGCGCAGCAGCATCGAGCGCCTGCCATTCGGCGAGCGGCAACCCGACCGCATTGCCGCTGACCGCCAGGCCGACCGTCCAGGTGCCCGCGTTCAGCCCTTCCTCGATGCCGACACCGGTGTCGTCGACCTTCACCACGGTCGACGGCGGCCAGACGCCGATGTCGGCGAAGGTGCGGTACATCATCAGCGGCGACGGCCGGCCTGCGACCAGGTCGCCCGCGCAGACCAGGTTGTCGGGCACGTAGCCGCCGGCCGCCGCGATCGG
>JAZKDL010000372.1:0-10217 GCA_040387575.1 Pseudomonadota bacterium | reverse complement strand
AGAAGAAGTGCTGCGTCGGGTCGTGCCAGGCCGTCTGTTCGCCGATGTAGCGCGTGAGTTCGCGTGCCGGATCGACGGCGGGGTTCAACAGCACGGTTCGGCAGCCGGTGACGGCGGCCAGGTGCGTGGCATAGAAGCCGCCCAGCGACGAACCGATCACCGCCATCGAATCCCGCGGCCAATTGGCGATGCCTTCGTTGAGCATCGCCATCGCCTCGCGCGGCGAAGGCGGCAACTGCGGACACCACCAGTGCAATGCCGGATATCGGGCCGCCACGCGGTCGGCGACGGTCCGGGCCTTGGTCGATTGCGGAGACGAACGGAAACCGTGCAGATAGAGAAGGTGCGTGGTGGGATTGGCAGGCATGCGGAAGAGCGCTGATGCGCGGCGGTGCGCAGGGGCGGCCATTGTCACGAAAAAAGCCCCGCAAGCGGGGCTGAGTGGGCAGGTCCGGCGCCGATGGCGCCCTGGCACTACTGGAGCTTGTAGACGTTCATGGTCTTCTTCATCTCCATCTGCCGGATGCTGCGAGCCCAGAGATCAAAGGAGTTCACCGTGGTGTTCTTCGCATATTGATAGGGCCCGCTGCCGGGAGTGACCGAGTAGCAGTGCCTGTCGGCGCTCGTCTGTGGCGAGCAGTAGAGGATCGCTTTGCGGGCCGTGTTGCGCAGCGTGGTGTTGTCATTGAAGCGATCGCCCTGCGTGTTGGCCGTGGTGTCGTAGGGCGCTCTTCCGTAGGCGGTGAACGACGTGGGCGCAAGTGCACCATTCGGAACCACCCATGCGTCGAGATCGCCGTCGGCACTGAACTCGATGTTGTTGGGTTCGTTCTGACTGGGCGCGCCAAAGCTGAAGTAGCCCAGCGTCGAGGTTTGCGCGGTCATTTCCGATCGCATGGTGTCGGTGAGTGCGACGAAGGGCATCTGACGGATCTCATCGATGGTCGCTGCGCGCGAGAAGGTGCGCTGGTACTGGATCACGTTGGGCGTGGCGAGGTTCGTGTGCACGAATTCGAACTTCCAGATGCTCTGGTCATTGAGCGCGCGCAGTTGCGCTTCGGTGTACTGCGGCGTCTGGAAGAAGATGTTCGGTTCCTTGTCGCTGAGATTGCCCGCGGTCGAGGTGTTCTGGTAGCCCGCGGCCAGCCTGATCACGCTGCCGGCGGTCGGCACCGGCGGCGTGGCTGCGTTCATCACGGCCAGATAGGAGAGTCCCGGTTGCGGAACGAAGGTGAGCGTCGAGTTCCACGGTGTCGTGACGGTCACGTGATCGAAGATCGGGCTGCCGTTGCTCAATCGGTTGTCGATGCTGACGTTGTAACCCGTGGTGTAGGCGCTGTATTGCGGCGCATTGAGGTACTCGCGGTTTTCGGACACCGGCCGCACCGTCACGCGGTAGGTATTGCCGTTGCCCGTGAGCTTCAGTACGCCCGCCTGGTTCTTCAGCGCGAACGTATCGTTGTCGGTATTCCCGTAGATGTCGGTCCAGCGATACGTGATCAGCAGGTCGCCGTTCGTGCGGAAGAACTCGAAGGTCCCGCGGTCATGAACCAGGCCTGTCGGGCCGAAGCGGAACAGGCTCTCGAAGGCGCCGCGGCCTTCCGCATCGCGACCGACCGAGGTGCCGTTCGCGATGTAGGTGGCGGGATCGTTGTCGACGAACAAGGTGCGGCATGCCGGCGCGACGATGTTGGCAGGTCCGCCGGTGGCATTGGTGCTGTCGTTGGCGGCGCTGTCGACGCGCTGGGTCAGCGGCAGCTTGTAGCAGGCGTTGATGCGGTCGAGGAAGCTGCTGATCATGGCCGGCGTCGGGATGGTCGCCAGTTGGACCGCGTCGATGACTGGCAGCGTCGGGATCGGCGTGGTGTCCGTCGTGCGGAAGGTGATCGACAACGGTTCGCTGTTACCGGATGCGGGCACCGCTTTCACCGTGATCTCGATGTTGGCGGCGCTTCCGTCGGGCCGCACGCTCACGGAAATGGCGTCGAGCACCCGATCCTGCCCGGTACCGTCCGCGATGAAGACACCGGCGATCGGGTCGATCGTCTGACCCAGTGCGCTGAGCAGCGGCTGTAGCGCAGCCACCAGTTCGGCTACCTGCGCCTTGATGGTGTCCGCCGTGACGATGTCCGGCTGGGTCACGATGGCGCCAGCCAGGCTCGCAGGATTGCCGTCGGGTGAGAGCTGAGAAACGATGATGGTGGTCAACGGCGTCACATTGGCAGTCCCGCTCGCACTGCTGGCCGTGATGCTGTAGAAGATTTGTTCGTCGCGCACCGCCTTGATGACCAGCGGCGCCTGGCTGTTTGCGGGCAGCAGGCATGCGTAGGCGCCTGCTGCATCGGTCTGGGTCGTGCAGACGGTAGCGCCGGTGCGGTCGGTCACGGTCACTGCGGCGCCTGCGAACGCCGCGCCGGTTGCGGCAACGCCGCTGAGCGTGGAGAGCAGCGGTGTGGTGGGCGCCGGGTCGGATACGGGTCCGGTGCCGGAGTCGGGCGCCGGTGCAGTGGCGATCGGCGCGCCGGTGCCTGCGTCGCTTCCTCCGCCCCCGCCGCCGCACGCGGCCAGCAACAGCAGAAGGCCGAACGACCAGCCGGTCCTGAATTTGCAGTGGTTCAATTTCATCGGAATTCCCCTTTTGGATGCCTGACGGCGTGTCGCAACGTTGCGTGCGGGAGAAGTGTCTGTGGCGCGTGTGATCGCCACATCGCTTGAATGAGCGATAAAGAAAGTTCGCTCAGGCAGAAGACATTCGTACGGGCTGCGGCGGTGCGCCGATAATCCGCGCCCATGTCCGCCGTTTTCAACCAGCCGTCGCTCGCACGACGGATAGCTCCCGTGTTCCAGGGTTTCGACGGGTTTCTGGCGTTTGCGGTATTGCTGCTGGCAGGGGCGGGACTCCTCACCATGTATTCGTCGGGTTACGACCACGGCTCGCGTTTCATCGACCATGGCCGCAACATGCTGCTGGCCGCACTCATCATGTTCGTGGTCGCGCAGATACCGCCTCAGCGGCTGATGACCTTTGCCGTGCCGTTGTACGCGGTGGGCGTCACGCTGTTGATTGCCGTGGCGCTGTTCGGCATCACCAAGAAGGGTGCAACGCGCTGGATCAACGTGGGCATCGTGATCCAGCCGAGCGAGATCCTGAAGATCGCGATGCCGTTGATGCTGGCTTGGTGGTTCCAGCGTCGCGAAGGGCAATTGCGACCGCTCGACTTCGGCGTTGCGACGCTGCTGTTGGCGATGCCGGTCGGCTTGATCATGAAGCAACCCGACCTCGGCACGTCGTTGCTCGTGCTCGCCGCCGGTCTGTCGGTGATCTTCTTCGCTGGCTTGTCGTGGAAGTTGATCGTCCCGCCGGTGCTGATCGGTGTGATAGCGGTGACGCTGATCGTCGGCTACGAGTCCAAGCTGTGCGCCGACGGCTTCGACTGGCGCGTGCTGCACGACTACCAGAAGCAGCGAGTGTGCACCTTGCTCGACCCATCGAAGGATCCGCTGGGCAAAGGTTTTCACATCATTCAGGGGATGATCGCGATCGGCGCAGGCGGAACTGGCGGCAAGGGTTTCATGCAGGGTACGCAGACGCACCTCGAATTCATCCCCGAGCGCACCACCGACTTCATCTTCGCGGCCTACTCGGAGGAGTTCGGGCTGATCGGCAACCTGGCCCTGATCGGCTCCTTCATCTTCCTGATCTTCCGCGGCCTCGTGATCGCGGTCGGCGCGCCGACCCTGTTTTCCAGGTTGCTGGCCGGCGCGGTCACGATGATCTTCTTCACCTATGCCTTCGTGAACATGGGCATGGTGAGCGGCATTCTTCCGGTGGTGGGCGTGCCGCTGCCCTTCATCAGCTACGGTGGCACCGCGATGGTGACGCTGGGACTGGCGCTCGGCATCCTGATGTCGATTTCGCGCGCAAAGCGCATGACGCAGGTCTGAGACGTCTTCTCTCCACGAGCGATCCGCGGTGTTTCCACAGGGGCGTGGGGCTTCTCCCAGCTGCGCCACGTGCCGCGAGGGCCGGCCTAGAATGCCTTTCATGATCTCTCGCGAACCCACCATCGAGCGCCTCGCCACGGCGCAGCAACTCCTGCTCACGCCTTTCGGTCTCGACGAATCGCACCTGACGCGCGCGCTCGCAGAGATCACCGCACACAAGGTGGACGACGCCGATCTCTACTTCCAGTACACCCGCAGCGAGGGATGGAGTTTGGAAGAAGGCATCGTCAAGACCGGCAGTTTCAGCATCGACCAGGGCGTCGGCGTGCGCGCGGTCAGCGGCGAGAAGACCGCTTTCGCCTATTCCGACGACATCTCAGAGGCATCGCTTCTGGATGCAGCGCGCACCGTGCGATCGATTTCGTCGGCCGGGCGCACCGGCCGCGTGAAGACGCCGACACGCAAGATCGCTTCCAGTCGTTCTCTGTACGGCGGTGTCGACCCGATCGCGTCGCTCGACAGCGCCGCGAAGGTGAAGCTGCTCGAGAAAGTCGAGAAGCTCGCGCGTTCGCGCGACCCGCGCGTGGCGCAGGTGATGGCTGGTCTGGCCAGTGAGTACGACGTGGTGCTGATCGCACGTGCGGATGGCACGCTCGCAGCAGACGTGCGCCCGCTGGTTCGGCTGTCCGTCACCGTGATCGCTGAGCAGAATGGCCGTCGCGAGATCGGTTCGGGCGGCGGTGGTGGCCGTTTCGGACTTGCTTATTTCGGCGACGAGCAGATCACCGAGTACGTCGACCACGCCGTGAAGGCGGCGCTCACCAATCTCGAATCGCGTCCCGCGCCTGCCGGCGAGATGACGGTTGTGCTCGGCCCGGGCTGGCCCGGCATCCTGCTGCACGAGGCCATCGGCCATGGCCTGGAAGGTGACTTCAACCGCAAGGGGTCGAGCGCATTTGCCGGCCGTATCGGCCAGCGCGTTGCCGCCAAGGGCGTGACGGTGCTCGACGACGGCACGATCGCCGATCGCCGCGGATCGTTGAACGTCGACGACGAAGGCAATGCGAGCCAGCGCAACGTGCTGATCGAGGATGGCATCCTGAAGGGCTACATCCAGGATTCACTGAATGCGCGGCTCTCGAAGGTCAAACCCACCGGTAACGGCCGCCGCGAGAGTTACGCGCACGTGCCAATGCCGCGCATGACTAATACCTACATGCTCGGCGGCGACAAGAAGCCCGAGGAGATTGTCGCCAGCATCAAGAAGGGCCTGTACGCGACCAACTTCGGCGGCGGACAGGTCGACATCACGAGCGGCAAGTTCGTGTTCTCTGCCAGCGAAGCGTATTGGGTCGAGAACGGGAAGATCCTCTATCCGGTCAAGGGCGCAACGCTCGTCGGCAACGGTCCGGATGCGCTCACGCGGGTGAAGATGATCGGCGACGACATGGCACTCGATTCGGGCGTTGGCGTCTGTGGCAAGGAAGGCCAGAGCGTTCCGGTTGGCGTTGGTCAGCCAACGTTGCGCATCGACGGCCTCACCGTTGGCGGCACGGCATGAAACTGGTTCTTGCTCAGGCTTCGGCGCACTGCGTGTCGCCTTTCGCCAACCCCCTTCCGGGATCAACTCCTGCGGCCCGCGGCAATGCCGGTTCCGCGGTATTTCTGCAATTGGCGGATGCGGATCGGCTGGGGTTTGGCCTGACGTGGTCGTCAATGTCCTGTGCTAGAGTGCCTGCCATGTCTTTGCGCGCCGCTTTTTATTTTTCGTACTTTTGGTTCCGGATCTCCGGCGGCCTAGAGGCGAGCGCGTAAAACAAACGTACACCCCTCCAAAGACCGCCGGCGCTCACGCCCCGGCGGTTTTTTTATGCCTTTTCGATAGTCAAGACCACAGACCAAGGAGCCGAACGATGACCCACCCCTTTGCCCCGACCAGCGACCGCTGGTATGCGCGCGTCGAGAAAACCAGCGAGACCGACGACGAACGCATCAAGGACATCAACGTGCTTCCCCCCCCCGAACATCTGATCCGCTTCTTCCCGATCCGCGGCACTTCCGTCGAGACGCTGATCACCGAAACCCGGCGCAACATCCACAACATCATGGCCGGCAAGGACGACCGGCTACTGGTGGTCATGGGCCCGTGCTCGATCCACGATCCGGCTGCGGCACTTGACTACGCGCGGCGCCTGAAAGTCGAGCGCGAGAAGTACGCGGATACGCTCGAGATCGTGATGCGCGTCTACTTCGAGAAGCCGCGCACGACGGTCGGCTGGAAGGGACTGATCAACGATCCGTACCTCGATGAAACCTTCCGCATCGACGAGGGCCTGCGCATGGCGCGGCAGCTGCTGATCGACATCAATCGACTGGGCTTGCCGGCGGGCAGTGAATTCCTCGATGTGATCTCGCCGCAGTACATCGGCGACCTGATCAGCTGGGGTGCGATCGGTGCGCGCACCACCGAGAGTCAGGTTCACCGCGAGTTGGCATCGGGCATTTCGGCACCGATCGGGTTCAAGAACGGTACCGACGGCAATATCCGGATCGCCACCGATGCGATCCAGGCTGCGGCGCGCGGACACCATTTCCTGTCGGTCCACAAGAATGGCCAGGTCGCAATCGTGCAGACCAACGGCAACAAGGATTGCCACGTGATCCTGCGCGGCGGCAAGGCGCCCAACTACGACGCGGCCAGCGTCGCGGCGGCTTGCCGAGATCTCGAGGCTGCCCAGTTGCCGCCGACGTTGATGGTCGATTGCAGCCATGCGAACAGCAGCAAACAGCATCAGAAGCAGATCGATGTGGCGAGTGATATCGCGGCACAACTCGCTGGCGGCAGCCGCAGCGTGTTCGGGTTGATGATCGAAAGCCATTTACAGCCGGGTGCCCAGAAGTTCACGCCGGGCAAGGACACCTTGGCCGGTCTCGAATACGGCAAGAGCATCACCGACGCCTGCCTTGGCTGGAACGATTCGGTACAGGTGCTCGACACCTTGTCGCAGGCGGTCAAGCAACGACGCGGCTGAGCGGACGGCCGCTGGCGAGCCGCGCCTAGATCATTTTCGCCAGGTCGGGCCAGTGGTGGCGCATCAGTGCTGCCTCATCGCCATCGGTCGGCAGCATCGAGAAATCGGCGAAGTCGAAACCTGGCGCGACCATGCAGGCGGCCAGCGAGAAATCGCCATGGCCATGCGTCGCGGCCGGTCTCGCGGCCTGCCACTGACCTGCGGACACGACATGCTGGGGCCGGGTGCCGTGCGCATCGACCGGACCGAGTCGCGCATGGGCTGGCGCGGTGCGCAACTGGGCGTCGCAGGTCCAGAGTGCGATTGGTGCACCTTCCAGATGCACCCACACCTCATCCGATAGAACACGGTGCCAGCGTGAATGCTGTTGCGCCTCCAGCAGGAAATAGATCGTCGTGAGCGCTGCGCGCGGAGGGCGCGAGTCTGCTGCTGCCGTCACCTGCGCGGTGGAGCGAAAGACTTCGCGGTACCAGCCGCCCTCCGGGTGCGGCTGCAGTTGAAGCAGTTCGATCAGTTGTTGTGCGCGTGCCGCCATGTCATAGAGTCCTGCGACGAAGCGCGTCGAGGAGCTTGTCGTGCACGCCGCCGAATCCGCCGTTGCTCATGCAGACAATGTGATCGCCGACTTGTGCCGCGGCGACGATCTCCGCGACCAGCGGCTCGATCGCGTCGGCCACCTGCGCTTTGTCACCCATGGGCACGAGTGCAGCGGCGGCGTCCCAACCGAGTCCGCCGGTGTGGCAGAACGACAGGTCGGCAGCTTCGAGACTCCAGGGCAATTGCGCCGCCATGGTCCCCAGCTTCATCGTGTTGCTGCGTGGCTCGAAGACGGCGAGGATGCGGTCGGTCTTTCGTCCGGCCGCGTCCAGCTTGCTTCGCAAGCCGTCTAGCGTGGTACGGATGGCGGTCGGGTGGTGCGCGAAATCGTCATATACCGTGATCGCACCGCCGTTGCGTTGGACGCTGCCGCGCAACTCCATCCGACGGCGCACGTTTTGGAAGCTCCCGAGTGCTTCGGTGGCCACGGCAGTCGAAACGCCTACATGTTCTGCGGCCGCAATAGCCGCCAGCGCATTCATCTGGTTGTGCTGACCCGAAAGTGCCCATTCGACGCGCCCCACATGCTCGCCACGGTGCAGCACATCGAATGAATCGTGTGCGCCGCGCGCTTGCCAATGGCCGCCGGTACCGAAGGTCGCCAGTTCGCTCCAGCAGCCTTGCGCCAGAACTCGCTGCAGACTTTCCTCGGTGGCGTTCACGACGACGCGGCCGTTGCCGGGCACGGTTCGCACGAGGTGATGGAACTGCCGTTCGATGGCGCTCAGATTCTCAAAGATGTCGGCGTGGTCGAACTCGAGGTTGTTCAGGATGGCGGTGCGTGGCCGGTAATGCACGAACTTGCTGCGCTTGTCGAAAAAAGCCGTGTCGTATTCGTCGGCCTCGATCACGAAGGCGCGCTGCGAGCCGAGCCGGGCCGACACGCCGAAATCCAGCGGCACGCCACCAACGAGGAAGCCGGGCGCTTGGCCGGCGCGCTCCAGGACCCACGCGAGCATCGAGGTGGTCGTCGTCTTTCCGTGGGTGCCGGCAACGGCCAGCACGTGACGACCCTGAAGCACGTGCTCGGCGAGCCATTGTGGTCCGCTGGTATAGGCCGCACCCGCGTCCAGGATGGCCTCCATCAACGGGAATTTTGGCGTCCCGTCCGGAAGTCTCGCTCGCGAGACAACGTTGCCCACCACGAACACATCGGGTCGCAGCGCCATCTGGTCAACGCCGAAGCCTTCGATCAGATCAATGCCGAGGGCTCGCAACTGATCGCTCATCGGTGGATAGACGCCGGCGTCGCAGCCGGTCACCCGGTGGCCGGCTTCGCGCGCCAGTGCGGCAACGCCACCCATGAAGGTACCGCAGATGCCGAGAATGTGAATATGCATCCGCGCAATTCTAGGGACGCTCCGTCAGGGTCTTCTGTGAATGGCGCCCTGCGGGCAAAATGGACCGATGGACATGTCCAAGCGCGAAATCGCCGCAGTCGCAGCCCGTCTCGTCGTGGAGGAGGGGCTCGAGTACGGCCCGGCCAAACGTCGGGCCGTGCGCGAAATGGGTCTGCCAACGCGCACCGCGCTGCCGAACAACGATGAGGTCGAGGCCGAAGTGCGCGACTACATCACGCTGTTCTGCGCCGATACCCAACCACGGGAGTTGCATGCGCTGCGCGTGCTCGCGCTGGAGTGGATGTCGCGCATGGAGGTCTTTCGGCCGCACGTCGGCGGTGCAGTCTGGCACGGTACGGCGACGCGACTGTCCGATGTCTATGTTCAGTTGTTCTGCGACGACTCGAAATCCGCCGAAATCGCGTTGATCGATCATCATGTGGATTACGAGCCGCGCATGGTGACGGGTTTCCATGGCGAGCAGGTCGAGGCGCTCAGCGTGCATGCGATGAGCCGCCTGCTCGGCGAAGAGGTCGGTGTCCACCTCCTGGTGTATGACTTCGACGATCTGCGCGGGGCGCTCAAGCCGGACGCGCAAGGTCGTGCGCCGCGAGGCGATCTGGCCGCCTTGCAACGGCTCATCGAAAAGGACAGTACATGAATTCACCGTCATCGACGCGGCGCGGGCTGCTGTTCGGCGGCGTTGCGGTCGCTGCAGCGGCCGCTGGTCTCGGGGGCGCTTGGTGGCGTCACGGCGGAGCGGCCGCATCGGGTAGCGAGCGACTGGATGCTGCCGTCTGGGCGTCGAAGTTCGATCGTCCGGAGGGCGGTGAGCTCGAGTTTGCAGCGCTCAAGGGCAAACCACTGCTCATCAACTTCTGGGCGACATGGTGTCCTCCGTGCGTCGAAGAATTGCCCATGGTCGATCGCTTCTTCCGTGATCAGGCGCCTAATGGATGGCAAGTTGTCGGCTTGGCAATCGATCAGCCCAGTGCGGTCCGTAAATTCCTGGTTCGAACGCCAGTGACCTTTCCAGTCGGACTTGCTGGATTGCAGGGGACGGAGTTGGTGCGGCAATTGGGCAATACCACCGGAGGGCTGCCCTTCACACTGGTGATCGCGGCCGATGGTACGGTGGCGGCGCGTAAAATGGGCAAGCTCGAGCCAGCCGATCTCGAGGGCTGGCTGCGTACCTGAAGTTCACGGTTAGAATCCGCGCCCACGGCTGGCGGTTCCCGCCAGAACGTATCAATAAGCCGCTTTTCAAGCGAGTTATGTCCTAATAGCCGGCGATGCCGGTGAT
>JAZKDL010000371.1:0-1818 GCA_040387575.1 Pseudomonadota bacterium | reverse complement strand
TGACCGGCCGCAAGATCATCGTCGACACCTACGGCGGCGCCTGCCCGCACGGCGGTGGCGCGTTCTCGGGCAAGGACCCGTCGAAGGTCGACCGCTCGGCCGCCTACGCCGCGCGCTACGTGGCCAAGAACATCGTGGCCGCCGGCATCGCGCGCCAGTGCCAGATCCAGGTCGCCTACGCGATCGGCGTGGCCGAGCCGATGAACATCACGGTCTACACCGAAGGCACCGGCCTGATCCCCGACGACAAGATCGCTGAACTCGTGCGCGAGCATTTCGACCTGCGCCCGAAGGGCATCATCCAGATGCTCGACCTGCTGCGCCCGATCTACCAGAAGACCGCCGCCTACGGCCACTTCGGCCGCGAAGAGCCGGAGTTCACCTGGGAAGCGACGACGCAGGCTGCTGCGCTGCGCGCGTCGGCGGGTCTCTGATCAGGCACTGCTGAGCAGTTCTCCTTGAAAAGCCCGTGGCCGCTTCGGTGGTTGCGGGCTTTTTTGCGTTTGCGTTTGCGGGGTTCAGGCTTGCGGGCGGGCTCGAGGGCGATGGGTGACTCCTTCCGCTCATGTCCCCCGGCCTGCGGCCTCCTCCTTGACTTCGCTGCAGGAGTCACCCACCGCCCTCGGCCTGGGACGCGCTGTGTCGTTCAGCGCGATCGACCACCGCCGTGATCAGGCGCAGGCCGGTGGGGTGCACTGCGCAGTGAGGTCAAGGGGGAGGCCGCAGGCCGGAGGACACGAACGAAGCAGTGCACCCCGCCGGCCTGCGCCCGCCACAGCCGGATGCGGCGCAAGACCCGTCTCAGGCAACGCCAGGAAACCGCACCGTCACCAGCAGCCCTCGCGCCTCTTTCGGATTCGCCGACAGCGCCACCTCCGCCTCGAAAGCCCGCGCGATCTCGCGGACGATCGCCAGACCCAGGCCCGTTCCCTCGGTGTCCTGCGACACCCGATAGAAGCGCTCGAACACGCGCTCGCGGACTTCGGCCGGTATGCCGGGTCCGTTGTCTTCGACCGTGAGCTCGACACCGGTCGTGCCCGAACGCACGCCCACCGTGACCCGCCCGCCTTCCTGCGTGTAGCGCAGCGCGTTGTCCAGCAGATTCGCCACCAGCGCATCGAGCAGCGCAGGCTGCGCCATGACCCGCGCCGCGCCCGGCGCATCGGTCGCATCCAGGCCGAGGTCGATGTTGCGGCGATCGGCCAGCGCGGCCAGTTGCTCGACGCAACGCAGCGCGACGCCGGCGAGGTCCACCGGCTCCAGGCCTGTGTGCGCATCGCCGTGCTCGGCCTGCGCCAGCAGCAGCAGCTTGTTCGTGACCGCGACCAGGCGTCGGTTGCTGGTCTGCATCTCGACCCACATCGCGTCCATGTCGGCGCGCCGCGTGTCCCAGTCCTGGCGCTGCTGGCGCGTGAAGCGCGCGTACTCGATCTGCGAGGCCTGCATCGCGAGCGGCGTGCGCAGCTGGTGCGCGGCATCGGCGATGAAGCGGCGTTGTGCCTCGGAATGCGCGCGCAACTGGCGCACGAAGCGGTTGATGGTGTCGGCGACCGGCCGCAACTCGGTGTGCAGCGCCCGCGTGTCGACCACCAGGTCGAGGTGCATCGGATCGCGCTCGGCCAGTTGCTGGCTCAGCCGCAGCACCGGCCGAAGCTCGAGCGTCAGCGCGACGGTGGTCAGCCCCACGGCGAGCACCAGCGCGATCAGCAAGTAGTCGACCGACGGCCACCACAGCGCGCGCAGCATGTGGTCGCGGCTGCCGGTGGTCTTGCCGACCGCGATCGTGATGTCGCGGGCGCCGGCCACGTCGAACATCGA
>JAZKDL010000370.1:0-2663 GCA_040387575.1 Pseudomonadota bacterium | reverse complement strand
GACGCGATGCGCATGCTGTCCAAGTAGGACGCGGGTAGGACAGCTTCCCGACTTTCCCCCACGCATCCGTGGGGCTCCGCTGATGGCCCACGCCTTGCTGTCAGAATGCCCCGATGCTCAGGGTGGCTCCCATTTTTTCGCCGGCTTGGAAGCCGGCGTTGTTTTTTGCATGCGTCCTCCTTCTGCAGGGATGCAGCCTGCTGTCGCATCGCAATACCGAAGACGACAGCACCAGTGCGCGACCGGTTGCCGGCGCCACGGCCTCGTCGACCAACGACACGGCGGACGGCAAGAAGCGCGACGCCTTCACGATCGAGGTCCACGGCCCCGACACCGTGCGCGAATACCTGACGCTGCACCTCGAACTCCAGCGCTACCGGCAGATTCCCGACCTGGGCGCGACCGAGCTGTCGCGGCTGATGGTCGCTGCCGAGACGAATGCGCGCGAGCTGATGGGCACGCTCGGCTACTTCACCCCGACGCTCACGCTCGACCTGAAGGAAACGCCCGACAGCGACAAGGCGCCGCGCGAGATCATCGTCACGGTCGTGCCCGGAGAGCTCACGCGGGTGGCGAAGGCGGAGATCAACTTCAGCGGACCGATCGAGAACGAGCCGGCCGCCAACTCGCGGCGCGACGCGGTGCGCAATGCGTGGTCGCTGCAACCTGGCCAGCCCTTCACCCAGAATGCCTGGGACAACGCCAAGGCGGTCGGCCTGCGCAACCTGACGTCGCAGCGCTTCGCGACCGCCAGCATCGTGACCAGCCGCGCCGAGGTCGATGCCGACAAGAACACCGCACAGCTCAGCATCAGCTACCAGTCGGGTCCGGCCTACCGCTTCGGCGCGCTGAAGGTCAACGGCAGCCAGCGCTATTCCGCCGACGCCGCACGCCGCATCGCACGCGTGCCGACCGGCGAGGACTATGACCAGCAGAAGCTGCTCGATGCCCAGGCGCGGCTGGCGAGCAGCGGCTATTACGACTCGGTCTTCCTCACGCTCGACACCGCGGCCGACGAGCCGCAGGCCGCTCCCGTGATCGCGCAGGTGCGCGAGGCGCCGCTGCAGAAGGTGGTGCTGGGCGTCGGCTTCACGACCGACAGCGGACCGCGGCTGTCGCTGGACCACATCCACAACGAGATACCGCTGCTGGGCTGGCGCGCCGTGTCGAAACTGTCGGTCGACCGCGAGACGCAATCGCTCGGCACCGAGTGGAATTCGGTGCCCGACGACAACAGCTGGCGCTGGGTCAGCTCCGGCCTGGTGAAGCGCGAGACCGCGGGCAGCTACGACGTCGACAGCGGCCGGTTGCGGGGCGGCCGCAGCAAGGCCGACGACCACATCGACCGCGGCTACTACCTGCAGTACGACTACGCCAAGAACGTCGGTGAAGGCGCCCCGCCATCGGCCGCCGCGTTGAGCATCAACTGGGGCTGGACCGCGCGCTACTTCGACGATGCGGCTGCGCCCACGCGTGGCTACGGGCTGGCGGTCGAACTCGGCACCGGCTACACGCTGATCGGCGAGCGCCTGCCCTTCACACGCACGTACGCGCGCTGGCTCGGCATCGTGCCGCTGTGGACCGTCGAGACCACCGACGGCAGCCAGGCGCGCCGCAGCCGACTGCAATTGCGCGCCGAGGCCGGCGCAGTGACGGCCAAGGACGCTGCACAGATCCCGTCGACGCTGATGTTCCTGACCGGCGGCGACACCACGGTGCGCGGCTACAGCTACCGCCAGATCGGCACCGAACGCGCGGATGGCTCGATCGTGGCCGGCCGCTACCTCGGCGTCGCCAGCGCCGAATGGCAGCGCCCCTTCGTCTGGAACGGCAAGCTCACCGAATGGGAGAGTGCGGTGTTCGTCGACGCCGGCGCGGTGGCCGACAAGCCGAACGAGTTCAAGACCAAGGTGGGTGTCGGCGTGGGCGCGCGTTGGCGCAGCCCCGTCGGACCGGTGCAGGCCGACGTGGCCTATGGCGTCGACACCAAGAAAGTCCGGCTGCACCTGCGCCTGGGCTTCACCTTCTGACCCGCGCACCGCATGACGACCGAGACGACGACGCCCCCCGCAAACACCCCGCCGACGCAGACACCAGCGCCCGTACGCCGGTCACGCCTGCGCCGGCTGCTGCGCGCGCTCGGCTGGACGCTGCTGGCGCTGGTGCTGCTGGCCGGCGTCATCGCCGGCGGCGCCTGGTGGTGGCTTGGCTCCGACCAGTCGCTGGCGTTTTCGCTGAGCCGCGCGGCGCGCTATCTGCCTGCGGGCCAGACGCTGGAGAGCCGCGACGTGCACGGCTCGTTGCGCCGCGGTGGCCGCATCGGCTGGCTGCGCTACCAGAGCCCGGCGCTGTCGGTCGAGGTGAAGGGCGCCGACATCGGCTGGCAACTCGAGCCGCTGCTCAAGCGCAAGGTCGAACTCGGCGAGATCCATGCGGCCGAGGTGCTGATCGAGCGCCGCGGCCCGACTGAAGACAAGCCGGTGCAGCCGCTGGAACCGATCGTGCTGCCGGTCGAGGTCGACCTGCCCTTCCGCATCGACCGCATCCGCTGGGCCGGCCCGCCGCCGCTCGAAGCGACGCAGCTCGAAGGCCGCTACCGCTATACCGATTCGCACCATCTGCTGGACCTGAAAGGCGTCGATGTTGCCGACGGCCACTACAGC
>JAZKDL010000369.1:0-5643 GCA_040387575.1 Pseudomonadota bacterium | reverse complement strand
CGCACTGCAGAACGCCGCTTCGGTGTCCTCGCTGCTGCTGACGACCGAAGCCATGGTCGCAGAAGCACCGAAGGACGAAGCCGGCGCTGGCGGCGGCATGCCCGACATGGGTGGCATGGGCGGCATGGGCGGCATGGGCATGTAATGCCTGTGTGAGCCTTTCGCTCGCAAACAAAGGGCCGCGCAAGCGGCCCTTTTTTCGTTCATTCACCCTGTAAGGGAAATTGACAAATCGGCGGGTACCATACACATGGTTACCCCGACAGGGCCGATTACTTCAGAGGAAAAGCCGAGCAGATGGCTAACGCTTTGCCAAAGCGTATTCAGGGCCGCCGACCGTCGGGCTTCACGCTGATCGAGGTCATGGTGGTCGTGGCGATCGTCGCCATCCTGGCCATGGTGGCCCTGCCCACCTATGCGACGTACATCAAGAAAAGCCGTGCACGCTCCGCGGCAACCGACCTGATCTCGCTGAGCCTGAATCTGGAGAACGGCTTCCAGAAGACGTTGAACTACCCGGTCGCGACGACGGCCACCACAGCGGACACGCAGACGGCGATGCCCGGCTGGACGCCGACGCAGAGCGCGTATTTCGTCTACACCCTCACATCGACGGCTTCGCCCTCGGCGTACACGCTCACGGCCACCGGCCTCGACGACATGGCCTGCACGCTGGTGCTCCAGAGCGACAACACGCGCACCGCCACCGGCAATGCCTGCGGATTCGCAGCATGGTGACTCGCCATGCCACGGCCGGATTGCGAGCGCCGCGCGCACGTTCACGAGGCTTCACCCTGGTCGAGCTGATGGTGACGCTGACGATCATGGCATTGCTGCTTGCCGCCGCCGTTCCGCTGACCACCACCTGGCTCAACGGCACGCGGGTGCAGGACGCCCAAAGCCGCTTGCTGCAGGGCTACAGCATCGGCAAGGCGATCGCATTGCGCAATCCGACGCAGGCGCAGGTGCCGGATGCGGCGGCTGGCTTGAAGCTCACCAGCGACGGCACACTGCTCGCCTGCGCTGGCGACCCGGCTGCCAGCAGTTGCGCTCCCGGCAAGGCAGCCGTGCGGTGGCAGACCGTGCTTCCCGCAGGGATCACCATCGTCCTCGGCGGCAACGCAGCGACGCGCACGCTTGCCATCGACAACACCAGCCTGCCACTCGGCACCGCCAGCTTCCTGATCAGCAAGGGCAATGAGAATGCCAGCGGCACGCTGCAGTAACCGCAACGTCCAGCGTGGCGACGCGATGCTCGAGGCGCTGATCGCGATGGTGCTGCTGGGCGTCATCGGCCTGGGTTTGAGTTACGCCGCCGCACGCGCCCTCAATGCCCAGCGCTACCTCAACACGCAGAACCTGGCGGTAATGCAGATGCGGCAGACGTTGCAGCAGACCGGCGTGACCGCGTTGTGCGCCGCCGCATCCGGCCCATCGGCAATCATCGCCAGCCAGACTTTCGTACTCGACCGGAACTGCCAGAGCGTCAGTGTCAACGTCGCGGCCACGCTGGCCGACGGCAGCGAACCCGTTGCGCTGAACGGTGCCGCCACGCCCGTCATGACGATGAGTCTGTCCACCCCGAGCACCACGGCGAGCCGGGCGCTGTTCGGCGGTGACGGAAAGATCGTGCTACAGCCATGAACCGGCCCTATCGCCAAAACGCCGGCATGCTGCATCAGCGTGGCGCCGGGCTCATCAGCCTGCTGGTCGGCATCGTGATCTCGATGCTGATCATGCTGGCGATGATGACGCTCTACCGCGACACCATCCACACCGGGGTAAGCGCCGGCCAGGACGCCGCCTCGGACGGCCAGCGCGCGTCCGGCCTGCTCGCCGCGCAGATCCTTCTGCAAGCGGCGGGCTTCGGGCTGACGGCGCCAGCCCTCGGCACCGACCTGATCGTGCTGTCGAACGCATCGCTCGACAGCAGCATGCAACGCATGAGCGGCACGGTCGCTTCGGCAGGCGTCGAAGGCAATGCGATCGTATGGAGCGTCGGCACACTCGCTGGCGCCGGCATCCAGTGCAGCGGACTCTATGCGCCGGCCGGCGGCGGCCTGCAACGGCTGTTGCCCACGCCCTGCACCGGCAGCACGCAATGGGCCGCTGCGATCTGGTCGACCAGCGCGCTTGTGACCGACACACGTGCCGTGTCGGTCGCAGCGATGCCGACCGATGCCGCGGGTTGTCAGCCTTTCGGTATGGCAGTCACCGGTGGCATGCTGGTGACGCTGAAAAGCACACGCAGCACGGTGTTGACGGCCATTACGCCAGCACCCTCGATACCGCCTGGCCTTCCTGTCGAGGTCACGGTGTGCCTTGCCAATTTCGCGGCACCGACGGCATGACGCCCGGCTCGGAGCGGTACTTCATGCCGATCGGCCGCTCGCACCGCAGATCCGGTCGCCGCCAGCGCGGCATGGCCACCGTGCTGGTGATGCTGCTGGTCGGGTTGTCGCTCTCGGCCACGGTGCTGGGATTGATGCATCACATCCGCGGCACGCAGGACCAGAGCCTGTCACTGCACGCGCAGACGCAGGCACAGATCAAGGCATGGACCGGTGTGGCGATCGTCAAGCGCTATCTCGCGCAACTGCAGGAGAACGGCCATCTGGCGGATCTGACAACGGCAATGGATGCCGCAGCCGCCAAGGGCACAGCCGGCGTCGCGCTGACGCTGCACGGCATCGACGGCATCACGGCCCGCGTGACGCCGACGCCGATGCCCACGCCCGCGCCCGCTGGCGGCGATCCAACGCGCTACACGGTTGAAATCACAGGCGTCACCGCGGCGGGCACACGCGCAGAGGCCAGCTCCACCTTGCAGGTGGTCTTCAACGTCGGTTCGACGGCCACCCGTACGAACACCAACGTCATCTCCTTCAACAAGAACCTGCAGCTCGGCGGAAGCATCCAGGTGCAGGGCGACGCCGGCAAGAGCTACCAGATCAACGTGCTGGGCGACGTGAGCACCGGCGGCAACAGCATCACGGGTGTCAGCGTCATCCGATCGACGGGCTCGATCGACATCGGCAGCGGTTCGTCTTTCGACACGCTGCAGGCCAACGGCGACATCCGGCTCACGGGCAGCGTCTCGGGGCAGCAGAACCTGCAGGCGCGCGGCAACATCTGCCTGTCGGGCGCAGCGGCGGCACGAGGCACCGTGCGCGCCAACGGGTCGGTGGTGGGCAACGGCAGCGCCGCCTTCGGCGACGTCTCGACGATCGGCATCAGCGACAGCACGGGAACGGTGCTGTGCGGTTCACGACAGCTCGATTGGGGCGTGGACCTGCAGGGTAATTCCGGCGCAGTGAACGTGACGACCAAGGGAAGTGTGCGAATCAATTCAGGTTCGATCTCCGGCGCGCTGTTGGCCGAAAAGGACCTGGTCGACACCAACTGGGGCGGTACCGAACGTGGCACGGTTGGCGGTACCGTCACGGGCGCCGATCCTGCGACCGGTACCTGGGTCACCGTCACGCCCGGCTTGCAATTGCCAGTGGCGAGCGTGTCCGAGATCGCCATCTCGACCGCCAGTTTCAACGCCAACGAACTTGAATCAACGGCCAACTACGTCTTCAAGATCGACGGCAACGGCTACAAGGTGGTCACGGTGCGCAATGTGTCGGGCATCGCCAGCGGCGACTATTTCCTGGGCGACTACGACGGCGGCTTCAAGGACTATCTGTGTACCTCGCTGGCGCCGGGCTCGACCAGCGGCAGCCCGAAGTGCTTGCTGCCTGCGATCTCGGCTGCGGTGACGATCTGCAAGGGCTACTCGGACAACAACAACTGCTTCGGCTACGGCAACGGCACCTGGACCCTCAACGGGACGAGCGTCGCCCAGGGAATCGCGTGGTTCAAGGGCAACCTGACGGTCGGCAATGGCACGTACTTCAACACCTTCATCGCGACCGGCAACATCGCCACCAGCGGCAGCACGGTGATCTATGCGCCCAACTACGCTGGCTACAGCGGCGCGGTGAACGGCGTCACTTACGCGCCGACCGGCATCTGCGCGAACAGCTACTTCCCGAAGCTCCATCCGACGCAGGTCTGCAACACGACGGCAAAAACCTACGACTACAGCGCCAGCAACGGCCTCGGCAACTACGCCTTGATGGCCGGCAGCACCGATGGCGCGAGCTACACCGGCGGCAGCATCACGTTGGGCGCGTCGAACGCCATCTACGGCAGCATCAAGGCCGGCAACGAATTCGGCAGCGGCGGCAGCACCACGGTATACGGCTACATCACCGCCTTGGCGCAAGGCACGTCGACAAGCAACGCGATGGGCGCATCGACGACCATCAAGCTGACCAACCTGCCTGCTGGCTACGAGCCGGGCGCAAGCGGTGGCGCCGGCGGCAGTTCAGGGTCGAGCAACGGCGTGATCGCCCTCTGGAGCCGCTACCTCTGATCGAACAGGGCCGCGCCTGCTCGGCACGCGGCCCCATCGCCATATCAAGCCTGACGAAGCCGCGCCAGCAGGCCGGCGGTGGACGCATCGAGGCCCGATGCATCGCCCGAGCCGAGCCGCGGCTCGATGTCTTTGGCCAGCACCTTGCCCAGCTCGACGCCCCACTGGTCGAAGCTGTTGATGCCCCACAGCGCACCACTCGTGAACACACGGTGTTCGTACATCGCGAGGAATGCACCGAGCGCTTCGGGCGTGAGCTTCTCGAACACGAAGAAGGTGCTCGGCCGGTTGCCGGGGAAGTTCTTGTGTCCGCCCGCATCAGCCTTGCCCACCATCAGCGCCTGCGCCTGCGCCAGCGCATTGGCCAGCAGCTTGGTGTGATGCCCTTCGAGGTGGTGCGACGCATCGCGCACAGCAACGAATTCGAGCGGCGTGACGTCGGTGCCCTGGTGCAGCATCTGGAAATACGCATGCTGCCCGTTGGTACCGGGCTCGCCCCACAGCACCGGCGACGTACCGAAGTCCAGCGCCGCGCCGGTCGTGTCGACCTGCTTGCCGTTGCTCTCCATTTCCAGCTGCTGCAGATAGGCCGGCACGCGCTTCAACGCGCTGTGATACGGCGCAATGCTGCGGGTGGTAAAGCGGTGGAAGTTGCGGTACCAGACGTCGAGCAGTCCCAGCCGAACCGGCAGGTTCTGCGCCAACGGCGCGGTCCGGAAATGCTCGTCCATCGCATGTGCGCCGGCCAGCAGCGCGCGGAAACCGTCGGCGCCGATGGCCAGTGCGATCGGCAGGCCGATGGCCGACCACAGCGAATAGCGGCCGCCGACCCAGTCCCAGAAACCGAAGGTGGTCTCGATGCCGAAGCTGCGCGCGGCGTCGACGTTGGTCGTCAGCGCGGCGAAGTGGCGCGCGATGTCGTTGCCACCGGACTGCGTAAACCAGCGCTTGGCCGACTGCGCATTGGTCATCGTCTCGGCCGTCGTGAAGGTCTTGGACGCGACCAGGAACAACGTATGTTCCGGCGCCAATCCCTTGAGCACGCCATCGAGTTCATGCCCGTCGACATTGGAGACGAAGTGAAAGCGCTTGCCCGGTGCCACGAACTCGCCCAGCGCCAGCACTGCCATCTGCGGACCGAGATCGGACCCACCGATGCCGATGTTGACCACGTCGGTGATCGTGTGGTCGCTGCGCACCTTTTCCGCCCAGGCCAGCAT
>JAZKDL010000368.1:0-19449 GCA_040387575.1 Pseudomonadota bacterium | reverse complement strand
GAGCTATCCGCAGGCGCTGATGAAGCCGTACCGCAAGGGCGAGCGCTGAGCCGAGTCGAGTTGAGCGCGGGTTCGGCTGACGCCTTATCCTCGGTGGCTCTGCGGCACACGGCGCCGCGCCATCGCTTTCCATGCAGCAGTCCACCGATCCTTCCCGCGGCATCCGCGCGCTCACCTTCGCCTTCGTCCTCAGCCAGTTCTTCCGCACCTGCCTGGCGGTGATTGCGCCTGAACTCCAGCACGATCTCGGACTGTCACCGGCCGGCTTCGGCACGCTGTCGTCCTGCTTCTTCATGGCCTTCGCGGTGGCGCAGATTCCGGTCGGCATCGCCTTCGACCGCTACGGCGTCGGCGCGCCGACCCGGCTGCTGAGCGCGGTCGGCGTCGTGGCCTCGGTGCTCTTCGTCGTGGCGCCCGGCGGCGCGACGGCGATGGTGGCGCAGGCCGGCCTCGGACTGGCCTGCGCGCCGGTCTTCATGGGGCTGATGCACTTCGCGTCGGAACAACTGCCGGCGCAGCGCTACGCGAGCGTCATCGGCCGCGCCAACGCGGTGTCGATGCTGGGCGCGCTGTGCGCGACCGCGCCGCTCGGCTGGGCCGCGCACCACATCGGCTGGCGGCCGGCGCTCGGCGTGGCGGCGCTCTGCATGCTGCTGGCCTGCGTCGCCGTCTGGCGCGACGTGCGCGACACCGGCCATGCGGACGCGCGCGGCCAAAGCCCCGGCGTGCTGTTCATGGGCAGCCTCCGCCTGCTCGCGCTGCCGCCGATGTGGACGCTGATACCGCTGTGCGTCGCGCTGGCCGCCGGCACGACCTTCCGCAACGCCTGGGGCGGACCGTACCTGGCCGACGTGTTCAGGCTCGACGCCGGCGCGCGCGGCCTGTCGCTCGCGCTGGTGAGCCTGGGCGGCTTCGTCTCCGCGCTGCTGCTGCCTCTGCTGATACGGCGCTTCTCGATCAAGTCCACGATCCTCGGCTGGTCGGCGTTTTCGATGGTCTGCGGCGTGCTGCTGTCGGCCTGGCCTGCCGCCGGTCTGGTGCCCGGCGTACTGCTGCTCACGCTGCTGGCAACCATCGGCATGGTCCATCCGATGGTGATGGCGCATGGCCGCGGCCTGGTGCCGCAGGCGCTGCGTGGCCGAGGCCTGGGTGTGCTGAACACCTTCGTCTTCCTCGGCTCGGCGCTGACGTCATGGGCCTTCGGCCAGATCGCGGACGCGAGCCAGCGCAACGGCTGGGACACGGCGCAGACCTATTCGGGGATCTTCCTGTGCGCGACGCTGGTGGTGCTGGTCGGCACGCTGGTGTATGCGTTCAGTCCGAAGCCGGCGCCGCTCTGAGTCGGCGGATCGACCGGGTGTTCGTCCGGACATTCGGGCAGGTGCGCGGCTGCTCACTACAATGCGAGTAGTTCTCATTTGAGTCGTAACAGATCCGATGTCATGCATCGGCTGCGAACCGACTCCGATCCGCCCGGAAGCCCATCGCCGTGTCCGCTCATCTGCCCCTGCCCTCGCCTGCTCCGAACGTCGAAACGCTCTACGTCGACCACCATGGCTGGCTGCAGATGTGGCTGCGCAAGAAGCTGTCGAGCGCGGCGGACGCGGCCGACATCGCGCACGACACCTTCGTGCGGGTGCTGGCCTCGCGCACGCGCTCGCAGTCGCGCATCGCCGAGCCGCGGGCCTTTCTCACGACCATCGCCAAGGGCCTGGTGATCGACCAGTGGCGCCGCCAGGAACTGGAGCGCGCCTACAAGGAAGCCCTGGCGCTCCAGCCCGAACCGCTCGCACCGTCGCCCGAGGCGCAGTTGCTGATCATCGAGACGCTGGCGCGCATCGACCGCCTGCTCGACGGACTGAAGCCGCGGGTGCGCACCGCCTTCCTGCTGGCGCAGCTCGAGGACATGCCCTACGCCGAGATCGCCGAGCGCATGGGCGTGACGACGCGCTCGGTCGAACGCTACGTGGCCGAGGCGCTCTACCACTGCCACCTTGCGCTGGCCGAGTCCTGAGATGGCCGCATCCTCCTTCGCCGGCGACGATGCGGCCGTCCGCCAGGCCTTCGGCTGGATGACGCGGCTGCAGTCGGGCGAGCCTGACGCGCGCACGCTGCGCGCTTTCGACCAATGGCGGCGCGCACATCCGGCGCACGAGCGCGCCTGGCTGCGTGCCCAGCAGGTCGGCCAGGCGATGCGCGCGGACTTCCAGATGCTGCCGGCCGCCCCCACCGGAATTGGCGCCGGCCCGGCCTTCGATGCGCTGCAGGCCGGCGCGCAGCGGCTCGGCCGCCGGCGCGCGATGGCCAAGCTGGCGATCGGTGCGGCGACCGTCGCGCCCGTCGCCTGGCTGGTCGGCGAACTCGCGCCGTGGCAGCGCGTGCTGGCCGACCTGAGCACGGCCAAGGGCGAGCGCCGCAGCCTCGTGCTGGACGACGGCACCGCACTGGCGCTCAACACCGACAGTGCGGTCCAGCTGCGCTTCGATGATGTGCAACGGCTGCTGGTGCTCACGCGCGGCGAGATCTCGATCGTGTCCGGCGCGGACGACGCGTACCCGCGGACACAGACACAGACGCAGGCACGGAAAAGGCCACTGCGCGTGCAGACCCGCGACGGTCTGTTCGAAGCAATCGGCACCCGCTTCATCGTGCGGCTGCTGCCGTCCGCGAGCCTGCTGTCGGTGGAAGAAGGCGCCGTGGCGATGCAGCCCGCGCAAGCGGAGCCTGGCGCGCAGCGGACCATTGCGCGCGCAGGCAGCAGCTACCGGCTCGACCCGCAGGACGCGACGCCGGCCGACAACCGCGGACTCGACCCGACCGGCTGGACCGACGGGGCGCTGGTCACGCGCGACATGCGACTCGGCGACTTCCTGGCCGAACTCGGCCGGTACCGCACCGGCCACGTGGGCTGCGATCCGCGCGCGGCCGACCTGCGGCTGTCGGGCGTCTACCGCCTGGACGACACGGAGCGCGTGCTGGCGGTTCTGCCCAGCGTGCTGCCCGTGCGCATCGACTACCGCACCCGCTTCTGGGTGCAGGTCGCGATGCGCTGAAAAACTTTTCTCGTTTTTCTTCGCTTTTTTCTGTCGGGTTTTTCCATCTCGTCCGGCATGGACGGGACACATCGCTTTTTTCCTCTCCTCATGCCACTGCACCATCTGCCCGCCCGCTTCCGGCCCTCCACGCTGGCGGCCTGCCTGCACGGCGCGCTCTGCCTGCACGCCGCCAGCGCTGCGCTCACTCTGCTGGCGCCACCGGCCCTTGCGCAGACTCAGGCACAGATCCGCGCCCAGGCCGCCACGCCGGAGGTTCGCGCCTACCGCATCGGCGCCGGCCCGCTGGACGACACGCTCAACCGCTTCGCGCGGCAGGCTGGCATCACGCTGTCGTTCACGCCGCAGCAGGTGGCCGGCCTGCGCAGCCGCGGGCTCGACGGCAACTTCTCGGTCGAGGCCGGCCTCGCGGCGCTGCTGAACGGCACCGGCCGTGTGGCGCGCGCGCAGGCACCCGGCCACTATGTGCTGCAGGCGCCCGAGCCCGCGACGCGCGACGTGTTCGCACCGACGTCGACACCGGGCGCCGCCGGTGCCCAGGCCGAAGCGACGTTGCCGGTCACCACCGTCACCGCCGTGCACGACCGTCGCCAGGAGGTCTACGACACGCCAGGATCGGTGTCGGTGATCACCCGCGAAGACATCGACCGGCTGCCGCCGCGCAACACCAGCGACGTGCTCGCCGACGTGCCGGGGCTCTACACCTCGCAGAGCCGCCAGAACCCGGGCGTGTCGGTCAACATGCGCGGCCTGCAGGACTTCGGTCGGGTCAACGTGATGATCGACGGCACACGGCAGAACTACCAGCAGAGCGGTCACGGCTCCAACGGCGCGGTCTACATCGACCCCGAATTGCTGAGCGGCGTCGACATCTCCAAGGGGCCGACGTCGACTTCGGGCGGCGCGGCCATGATTGCCGGCATGGTCAATTTCCGGACGCTGGAGACGGGCGACCTGCTGAAGGAAGACCAGCGCTTCGGCGGACGCATCAACGCCACGCGCGGCAGCAACGCCTACGACTTCGCGGGCAGCGCCGCAATCGCCCTCCGCCCGAACGACGACCTCGACCTGGTGATGGCGCTCGGCCGCAAGAGCGTCGGTGAATTCGAGAAGGGCCGGCGCGGCACGATCGCCGACGACATGGAAGTGCTGACGCACGGCACCAGCCGCCTGTCGTCACAGGACCAGTCATCGGCCCTGTTCAAAGCCAACTGGCGCTTCCTGCCCGACCACGAACTGAAGCTGAGCTACATCGGCATGGACGCACGCTTCGACGAAGGCGGCTCGACCGATGTGGCGGGCGGCGACGTGACGACGCACAACCACATTCGCAACGACACGCTGCTGGCCAACCACCGCTGGCGGCCGTCGGACATGCGCTGGGTCGACCTGCAGTCGAGTCTCTACACCACGCGCACCAGCAACAGCGTGATGCGCGAGGCGGGCACGCTCGACACCAACCAATACCGGCTGCGCTACGAAACCCGCACCGTCGGCGGCAGCGTGCAGAACACCGCACGCCTGCCGGGCCAGACCTTCGACACGATCCTGAAGACCGGTACCGAGTTCTTCCAGGATCGGACCGACCCCGAGGCGCAGGCGCTGACGGCCGGCGCCGATGCCGGCACGACGGCGCTCTACACCGGCTCGACGCCCGCAGGCAAGCGCACGGTGATGAGCCTGTTCGGCGAGAGCACCTTTCTCTACCAGGACTGGCTGGAGCTGGCCGCCGGCCTGCGCTACGACTGGTACGGCCTGCAGGGCGACGGCCTGATGCGCGTGGGCTCGATCACCAACCCGGCCGGCGTGCGCCCGTCGACCACCGCGATCTATACCGCCTACAGCGTCGACCGGCACGACGGCGCCTGGGCACCACGCGTGTCGGCCGCGGTCAAGCCGACCTCTTACCTGCAGCTGTTCACCAGCTACGGCCAGGGCCTGCGCCCACCGGCACTGACCGAGTCGCTGCTGTGGGGCTCGCACACCGGCTCGCTGTTTCCGTACTACCCAAATCCGGCGTTGCGCGCCGAGCGCTCGCGCAACCTCGAGCTCGGCGCCAACCTCAACTTCGACAACGTGCTGGCCACGGCGGACAAGCTGCGCATGAAGGCCGCGCTATTCCAGAACAAGGTCGAGAACTACATCACGCTGGCCCGCGTGATGTCCCCGATCAGCACCACCGGCAGCGGCCTGCTCGGCCCGTATGCGTACATGAACATGAACGATCCGTTCAAGTCCAAGGGTTTCGAGCTGCAGGCCGACTACGACGCCGGCGTGGTGTTCGGCGCGCTCAACTTCACGCGGATGATCATCGACACGGGCACCGGCGGCTACGACCCGTTTCCGCTCGGCAGCCTGACCGGCTTCCCCGCCACCACGCTCGGCCAGCAAGGCAACGCCAACATCTGGTACGTGCTGCCACCGCGCAGGAACCTGAGCCTGAGCGGCGGCGTGCGCCTGCTCGACCGCAAGCTCACGCTGGGCCTGCGCATGCGCATGCAGTCGCCGGCCAGCAACACCAGCGTCTGGCTCAGCGACATGTACAACGGCAAGAGCTGGCGCGTGCACGACTTCTGGGCCAGCTACGAGGTCAACCCGAACGTCACGCTGCGCCTGGCCATCAACAACCTGCGCGACGTCAACTACAGCGAGATGAACGGCAACACCTACTGGGTCGCGCCCGGCCGCACCGCGCTCGCCACCCTGTCGGTGAAGTTCTGACCCGTCGGCCTCTCCAGCGCCGGCCTCTCCATTTCCAGATCCGCTCCATGACCCCACATTCATTGCCCCGCAACGCGCTGCTCGCGTCCCTGTCCGCTCTCGCGCTGATGACCGCATTCGCACCACTCGACGCTGCGGCGCAGACCACGTCGCCAAGCGCCAAGGTGAACCACCTGACGTCTTTTCACCAGTACTCCGAGTCGGTCTCTACATCGACCAGCCCCGAGGGTTGGCCGGGCGCGCAACGACCCACCTCGCCGCCGCTGTACGTCACGCATCCGACGCTGCAGCGTGGCTATCTGTTCGGCGGCTTCGCCGGGCAGAACAGCAACATCGCGCGTGGCGTACTGAACCTGCGCAGCGGCGCGGGGCTCTACTGGCTGCCGACGACGCCCGGCGTGTACGAGCGGCTGGGCCTGTCCGGGCTCACCGTCGCCACCGACGACGAGCTCTATGGGCGCATCAACGGCACGCCGTTGCAGGGCGCCGACGGTGGCCTGTACGGCGTCATGGCCAGCGTGCGCAGCGAGGCCACCGACAACAACGGCACCGACGGCAGGATCACGGCGAGTGCGCGTCTCGTGTACACCTCCACGGTCGGCCGCGGCGTGATCTTCCGCACCGATTCCGACGGCACGCACATGAGCGCAGTGACCACGCCCGGCGAGCTCTACAGCCCGAACGGCGCACTCGTGAAAGACAGCGCAGGCAATTTCTACGGCGTCGACAAGGGGCCGCTCGGCCAGGGCCGGATCTACAAGGTCACGCTGAGTGGCACGCGCGGCACGGTCAGCACGGTGCACGAATTCACTGCCGGCCCCAGCAACATGCGGCAGATCGCGAACGGGCTGATCCTGGGCAGCGACGGCTGGCTGTACGGCGTCACCGGCTACGACCGCGGCGTACCGTTCAAGCCCGGCACGCCGTCCGCCCCGGAGACGCCGGTCGGAACGCTCTACCGCGTGAATCCCGCTTCGCCATCGAGCTTCGCGGTGCTGCACACCTTCACGCTGGCGGAGGGCGAGATCAACGTGCTGGACAACGTGACGCATGCGCACGCCAGCGGATCGCGCGGCCTGAGCTGGGTGCAGGAAGGCAGGGACGGGTGGCTCTACGGAACGACTTCGGCCACCTGCCAGGGCGTCTACGACGCCAACGCCACCTGGACCACCGCGGGCACCTACACCGCGGCGTCGCCCCAGTGCGGTACGCACATGCGGGCACGCACCTACGGCGGAAAGGCCTATCCGTACTACGACGGTCCCAAGCCCTACGGCGCCGTCTACCGCATCCCAATGAATGGCAGCGGCAGCTTCCAGTTGCTGCACACATTCAGCGAAACCGACGGCAGCACGCCGCGTGGCCCGCTGGCCGTGGGTCCGGACGGCAGCATCTACGGCACCACGCTCACCGGCGGCGCCAACCGGCACTGGCCGCTGACCTCGTCCACCTACAAGGACAGCCCGACGCTCTGCACCGACATGGCCTTCGCATCGTGGGTCACCGCCTGCAACGCGGCCGGTGCAGAGAACTACGACACGCTGCTGAACTACGGCCAGTCGGTCACCGATGGCGTGCTCTACCGCATCGTGCCGTCGCGCATCGCCGCGGACGGCAACGGCGGCTTCGAGTTGCTGCACTCCTTCAAGTTCGACGTGGACGGCATGCATCCGCTGGGCGTGGCGATCGGCGCCGACGGCCGCCTCTACGGCGTGTCGGCCAACGGTGGCACGGCCTACAAGAATGCGAACGGCGTCGCGGTGTCGCAGGACGACCAGGGCGCCGTGTTCCAGGTCGACTTGGCCGGCGACACACCGTCGGCCGGCGTCACGCTCAACGTCGCACCCGCGGAGATCAAGGTCGGCGAAACGGCCACGCTCACCTGGACCTCGTTCCAGACGGCGAACTGCCGCTCCGAATCGTCGGCGCAGGACTGGACGGGGCCGGTCGCCACCGAAGGCAGCGTGCAGCTGACCAAGGCCGGCGGCACCTACCGCTACAGCGTGATCTGCACCGACACCGTCAAGGGCGGCGAAGTGAGCTCCACGCTGGTCACGCTGTACGTCGGCGCGGCGGCTACCGCCCAGGACGGCAACCAGGTGCAGTACGGCAACGGTGGCGGCGGACCGTTCGCACCTGCACTGCTGCTTCCGCTGGCCGCGCTGGCCGGTTTTGCCCGGTTCGCCGGGTTCGCACGGCGTGGCGCGCTGCGCCGCCGCACGACCCGCTGAAGCCAGGGACCACACGGTCTTGCCGCTTCATCTCCCTTTTTCTTCTCCCCTTTTTCTCCAACCGCTGGACACACCATGACGTCTTTCCGCATGCCGATCCGAAACGTTCCCCTCGCCGTGCTGGCCGTTGCCGCACTGGCCGCCGCATCCGGCGGCGTGCTGCGCGCGCAGACCGCCGGCAGCACCTTCGCACCGACCGTGCTGCTGCGCTTCACCGGCGACACCGGCGCGGCCATCGGTGGCATCCCTTACGCGCCGCCGCTGCTGTCGCGCGACGGCCTGTCGCTGCGCGGCACCACGATGGCGGGCGGCCCGACCTACGGGGCACTCATCAGCTACACGCAGAGCGCCGTGTACCAGTTCACGCTCGCTGGCGGCAGCTATCGGTCATCGGTGCTCGGTGTCGAATACGGCCACCAGTTCACGAATTCCGTGCAGGACAGCAACGGCATCCTGCGCGCCGGCGCCGGGCAGGCCGGCAATGCCAGCCCCGCCACCGGCCTGACCTTCGGCATCGCCACGGACGGCAGCACCATCCTCGACGCCCTGCCGGACAGCACGCTCGTCAGCGCGGCCAACTTCACGCCCAAGGGCCAGATCGCCATCGACGGGCAGGACAACGTCTACTTCGGCAGCGGTGCGCTCAGCGCCACCTGCCCGGCCGGCAATCCGGCCTCGGTCAACACGCTGTGGCGCCGTGACGCCGCCGGCGCGGTGAGCCGGGTGGTCAACTTCTGCGACTTCCTCGTGCAATCGGGCGTGGACACGCGCAACAACCCGCTGTACCTGCATGCCAAGGGCGGCGCGCCGGTGGCGCTGGCGTGGAGCGAGGCCGACCAGGCGCTGTATGGCCTCACGCAGGTCGCATCGATCGCCGTCGACCCGTCGCTGCCAGCCTCGGACAACAGTGGCAGGGCCGTCGGCACGCTGTTCAGGATCGGCAAGGCGGCGCTCGACGCCGGCTTGAACGCCACCAACGGCTCGGCGATCGAGGTGCTCCACACCTTTGCGCAATCGCGCGACGGGGTGCCTGTCGTGCAGAACACCGCCGTCGCTGGCGACAGTCGCGCCAACGGCCTGGTCGAGGACGGCGAATGGCTGTACGGCACGACCTACTACAACGGCAGCAGCAGCACCGCGGCGGGCGGCACGGTCTGGCGCGTGCACAAGACGCGTGCCGGCTCGTTCGAGGTGGTGCACTACTTCCACGGCGACACGAGCAAGGACGGCACGGTGGAAGCCGATGCGTCGAACCCGATGGGCCCGCTGGTACGTGCGGCCGACGGCAACATCTACGGCACCGCCTCGCGCGATGCGAGCACGATGAGCAGCGTCACCGCGACGGGCGCGGGCGCCTTGTTCCGCGTCGTGGTCGGCCAGGCTGCCGACCGATCGGACGACCGCTTCGAAGTGCTGCACCGTTTCGCCGCCACGACCGAAGGCGGACGCCCGGTCGGCCTCTCGCTCGGCGCCTCGGCCGGCGGGGTGCAGAAGCTGTACGGCGCGACGCGCTCCGGCGGTACATCGGACGCGGTGCTCGGAACGAGCGCGTCGAGCACGACCGGCTACGGCGCCCTGTTCTCCGTCGACGTCCCACTGCCCACCGTGAGCTTCACGACCGCGCTGACCGCGTCCGCGAGCGTCGCGCGCGCAGGCGACGCACTGACGCTGAGCTGGGCCACCCAGAACGCCGCGAGCTGCACCGCAGGCGGCGACAACGGCGGCACCTGGAGCGGCGCGCAGCAGACCACCGGCAGCCAGGTGCCGCTGTCGGGCGCGCTGGGCAAGCTGGGCGTCAACACCTTCACGCTGCGTTGCGAGAGCGTCAACGGCGGGCCGGCCGTGACCGAGACCGTCTCGGTCACGGTGGAGGACGTCGCAACAACGCCCACGACACCGACCACACCAACGACCCCGACCACACCCACCACACCCACCACCGGCGGCGGCGGCGGCGGCGGCGGCCCGCTGAGCCTGTGGCTGCTGACACCGCTGGCAGCCCTCGGCCTGGCGCGCCGTGCCGCGCGGCGCGGCTGACCCGACTCACCCTCACGAGGACTTCGCCGATGACCACCCCTTCCCTGTCACAACGCCTGCGCAACGAGACAGCCGCGCAGCACGAGCGCATGCACGCGCTCATGGCCCAGGCCGATCCGTTCGCCAGCCGCGAGCGCTATGCCCAATTCGTCGCCGCGCAATACGTGTTCCAGCGCGACGTCGAGCACTTCTTCGCCGACCCACAGGTGCAAGGCGCCGTGCCCGACCTCGCCGTGCGGGGACGCGCCGCGGCCACGCTCACCGACCTGGCCGATCTCGACGCGATGGACAAGGTCGTGCCTGCGCAGGACGTCGCCACCCGCGCGGTGAAGATGCCCGAAGCGCTGGGCTGGCTGTACGTGTCCGAAGGCTCGACGCTGGGCGCCGCGTTCCTGTTCAAGGAAGTCGGCGAGAAGCTCGGGCTCAGTGCGACCTTCGGCGCACGCAATCTGGCGGCCTATCCGGAAGGCCGGGCCCGGGTGTGGAAGCGCTTCGTGGAAGCGCTGGACGCACCGGCGCTGGTGCCCGCGCAAGACCAGGTGATCGCTGGCGCGCTGGCCGCCTACGCGCGCTTCGGCCAGTTGCTGGAACAGCAATTCGCCCTGCGCACGGATGCGGGCGCGAGCGCCGCTGCATGAGCTTGACGGCTGGCTTGCCGCAGTGGGTTGCACCGCCGCCGGCGCGCCCGCTTGCGCATGCGCAGGCAAGAACTCGGCGCATGTGGCCCTGGGCCACGGCGGGCGCGCTGTCCGGCCTGTTGGCGACCCTGGTCCTGCACTGGCCGGCGCACTGGATCGCGCCCGCGCTGGAACGCGCCAGCGGCGATCGCATTCGTCTGAGCGACGTCCGAGGCACGCCGTGGGACGGCTCGGCCGTGCTGAGCCTGGCTGCAGGCGCCGGCAGCCGCGACATGCGCACGCTGCCCGGGCGCACGCGCTGGCATCTGCGGCCCGGCATCGTTGCAACGACATCGGACGCTGGCGCCAAACTGCCGGGCATGAAACTGCAGCTCGACCAGACCTGCTGCCTGCGCGAGCCGCTGGCGGTTCAGTTGGGTATCGGTTCAAGCGGTCTCGGCGTGCGCTTCGGTGCGCTCGACTGGCAAGGGCCGATCGCGCTCGTCCAGGGCCTCGGCGCGCCATGGAACACGCTCGGCTTCGAAGGGCGGTTGCGGACGTCGACCCCGGGCCTCGCACTGCATCGCACAGGCGGTCGACTGCGGATGGATGGCCGCCTGTCGCTGGCCGCCGAATCGGTGTCGTCGCGCATCGCACCGATCGATTCGCTGGGCAGCTATCACTTCGACATCGACGGCCAGCGCGCCGGACGAGGCGCCGCACAGGACATCGCCAACGATGCGCCGATGCGCTTCTCGCTGGCGACGCTCGAGGGGCCGCTGCGCCTGACCGGACAGGGCGTCTGGATGGCTGGTCAACTGCGCTTCAGCGCCGATGCGCGGGCCGACCCCGGGCACGAAGCCGCCCTGGCCCACGTGCTGCGGCTGATCGGTAACCGCAACGGTCCGATCACGCTGCGGGTGTTGCGTTGAAAGCGCGCGGACGCACGCAGACGCACCACAATCACGGCCTGATGTCTCTTCCATCCGACGATCCGAACCCAGCCGCTGCGCCGATCCCCACGGCATCCGCATCCGAATCCGCATCTGCACCAGTAGCCACGCCGCCCGCTCCGCTGCCCTGGCTGGCGCGCTGGCTGCTGCTGGCCTTCGCGGTGCTGTGCCTGGTGATGGGCGTGATCGGCGTGATCGTGCCGGGCATGCCGACCACGGTCTTCATCCTGCTGGCCGCCTGGGCTGCGGCGCGCAGTTCGCCGCGCCTGCATGGCTGGTTGATGAATCACAAGCTGTTCGGCCCGATGCTGCGCAACTGGCAGAACGGCCGCACCGTGAGCCGACGGGCCAAGTGGAGTGCCACCATCGCGATGGCCTTCTGCGCCGTCGTCATCGCGCTGACCGCGCACCGTGCGTGGCTCGCCGCACTGGGCATCGGCAGCATGGCGACCGTGCTCGCCTGGCTCTGGCGCCGGCCGGAGCCTGCTGAACCAGCTGCGCCCGCAACGTCCGATGCCTGAGCGCGCCGCCACGCAACACCGGCGCGCGCTCGGCCATGCGGCGCCATGGCGCTGCGCCGTGGCGGTCGTGCTGCTGGTCCTCGCGTTGCAGGCCGGCGGCGATGCATGGCAGCTGGCGCTGCGTTTCGAGCGCTCGCCGCTGATGCACGGCGAACAGTTGTGGCGCATCGTCACCGGCCATCTGGTGCATCTCGGCTGGGTTCATGCGCTGCTGAATGCGTGCGGACTGCTGCTGTGCTGCGCCCTGGCGCCGGCGCGCTTCACGCCGCGCCGGCTGGCGCTCGACGTGCTGTGGCTGGCCGTGGTCATCTCGTCGCTGCTGCTCGCCTTGTCGCCTGAGGTGACGTACTACATGGGCCTGTCGGGCGTGTTGTACGGGCTGTTCGTCTGCGGGCTGGTGCCGTCGGCGCTGCGCGGCGAGCGCATCGCCGGCGCCGCCCTGTTCATCGTGCTGGGCTGGATGGCATGGCAATCGATCGCCGGCCCCTCGGCCGCGGAGGAACAACAGATCGGCGGACGCATCGTGGCGTCGGCGCATGTCTACGGCGCAGCGGCTGCGGGGCTTCTGCTGGCCGGCGAAGCGGCATGGCGTCGGCGCTTGGGTGGACGGTTCGCATGAAATTCGACTGGCACGCGCCGCGCATCAAGTCGTAGGCTGCGCGCCGACGATCTCGCGCAACCGCTGGTGCGCATCGCCATCCCACGCGATCGGCTGCTGGTTCTTCGCCTGCAGATAGTGGTGGGTGAAGACCGCCAGGTAGGCATCGAGCGTCTGCTCGGCCGCGTGCTCGCCGGCCAGGCTCATGCACAGCGCGGCGACCTCGCTGGTGCAGAAGTGATCGCCGCGGCCGGAGCGGCGCAGCTTGTACTGCGACATCCGGTCCGGCTGCAGGCTCAGCACCGGCAGCGCGTCCAGGTAAGGGCTTCTGCCGAACATCTTGCGGGCTTCGGACCAGGTGCCGTCGAGCAGGATGAAGAGCGGGCGTTTCGTCGGCTCGCCATTCATTGAATCGCACGGCTCTACGCTTTCCACCACCCGCTCGGGCGCTGCGTACTGCCCCGGAAACACCACGTACGGTTGCCACTGCGGATCGCCCAGCAGCGCCAGCAACGCGGGGTCGGTCTCGGTGCGCGCCCAGCCGAAAGCGAAGGTGTCGGGCACCACGTCGGCGATCAGCCAGCCGGTGTTGGTGGGCTTGAGCGTCTCGATGTCGGCCATCAGCAGACACACGCCGGCGCGCGTGGCGATCGACGGGCGCAAGGCGCACATGCAGTGACTGGCAACCAGCCGGCAGCCTTCGCAACGCTCGCGCTTGAAGCCGCCACGGGCGAGGAAAGGCTTGGAACTGCGTGCCAGGCGAGCGGCGCGCAGGAGGGAAACGGCGTGGGGCATGACGGGATTCTCGGGCCTCGGTCGGCACAGAACCTGCAAGACCCGCCGCTTCTCCTCCAACACGCACGATACGAAAGCGACAAGCCCTCATGACCTTCAAGCGATCCCTCCTCGTCGCGCTCGGCGCAGTCTCCAGCCTGGTTCTGTCCGCGCCGGCGTCGGCGCAGGACGGCTACCCGAACCGGCCGGTCAAAGTCATCGTCGCGCTGCCGGCCGGCGGCAGCGTGGACATGGTGGCCCGCATGATCAGCCAGCAACTCGCGACCGACCTCGGTCAGCCTTTCGTGGTCGACAACCGGGCCGGCGCGTCTGGCCAGATCGGCGTGCCCGCGGTCGCGAAGGCTGCGCCCGACGGCTACACCATCATGGTGTCGCCCGCCTCTTTCCTGACCACCAACAAGAGCATCTTCAAGACGCTGCCCTACAACCCCGAAACCGACTTCGCGCCGATCACCAAGCTGGTCAACCAGGCGATGGTGCTGGTGGTGCGCGACAAGACGCGCTTCGCGACCGTCGCCGACGTGCTGGCGGCGGCGAAGGCCAATCCCGGCAAGCTGACCTTCGCGTCGTCGGGCGACGGCAGCCCGCAGCACCTGGCGGGCCTGCTGTTCGAAAGCCGCACCGGCGTCCAGCTGCTGCACATCCCGTACAAGGGCGGCGCGCCGGCCATCACCGACCTGATGGGCGGCGTGGTCGACATGGCTTTTTCACCGCTGCCCGAAGCGCTGCCGCACATCAAGGCCGGCAAGCTGTATCCGATCGGCGTGCTGAGCGACAAGCGCGCCGTGTCGGCGCCCAACATTCCGACGCTGCGCGAAGGCGGCGTCGACAACGTGGTGCTGTCGGCCTGGATCGGCCTGCTCGCACCGGCCAAGACGCCGCAGCCGATCCTGGACCGGCTCAACAAGTCGGTGAAGACCCTGCTGCAGGGCGACGCCAAGGCCAAGCTGCTGGAGATCGGCATGGAGCCGGCGCTCGACGATGCCAAGCCGCTCGGGCAGGTCATCTCGGAAGAGATCAAGCTGCATGCCGAGCTGGTGAAGGCGGCTGGCGTGGTGCCGCAATAGAGCTGAAGCGCGCGCCGCCGACCGCTCGGCGCTTGCCGTCAATTTCAGTCAGTCGCCGCTGGCGACGCCCATCTCCAGGAAGCGCATCGACGGCTCGAGCGACAACGCCCGCCGCGCGGCCTGCGCATCGGCATCGTCCAGCTTCACCAGCAGCGTGATGTCGCCGGCCACGCTGGTCGCGATCGGCACGCCATCGCGGTACAGCACGCGCGCGCCGCCTACCCGCGGCACCTTCGCGCCCTGGATCAGCGTGCCGAGCAAGTTGGCAGGGTCGCTGGCGGACAGCGCGATGAAGGCGCCATCGGGCGGCTCGCGGCGGACTTGCCGCATCGCGGCCACGGCTTCGGGCAGCGCGAACTGTTCGCCCGACACGCCGGCGATGAAGCGGCCGCCGCGGATCTCGCCACGTGCCTCCAGCCGGCGGCAGACGCGCACCAGGTCACGCCACGGCGGCAGCCATGCGGCCTCGCGCTCGAGCAGGCGCCAGCAGATCACGCCGTAGCGGCGCAACAACACCTGCACGACTTGCTCCAGCGTTTCCGATGGCGCTGCGGATGGCGCATCGGCTGACGCCGAAGCCAGCGCGGCCGCCCGCACCAACGTCCAGCGGCCCGCATCCTCGATGCCGAACAGCGGCACGCGCCGGCGCCGCCGCGTGTCGGCCGATGCGCGCTTCGACGCCGGCACCAGCAGCGCGCGCAGGCCGGCGAAGCTGTCGCAGCGCACGCGGCCACGCGCCACCAGTTCGGTCAGCGCCTCTTCGATTTCGACTGGCAGCAGCCGCGTGCCGGCCGCGATCTCGTCGAAGAAACAGGCGCCGTGCTGGGCAAGATGCGCCGCGACTCGTGTTGCGCGCGAGCCGAGCGCATCGTCTTCCGTCGGCGGCGGGACCAGGCCGGTCCAGAGGGCGGCGCTGCGGCGCGGCAACAGCACGACCGGCGTGGCGCGCAGCGACTGGCTCGCTGCGTGACCACGGCCGTCCCCCGGCGCAGGTCGCAGGCGCGTCCAGAGCACGCGGCCGGCGGTGCACAGGTCGTCGAGCCAGGCGCCCGCGTAGTCGGCCACGCGTGCCGGCAGCAACTCGGCTTCCCACAGCGGCGCCGGCGCCTCGTAGCCTTCGAGCTGCGACAGCACGCCCGACAGTGCCTCGGGCCCACGCACGCGCGACGCCGCACCGACACGCTGCCAGCCGAACAGGAAGCGCACGAAGTCGCGCGGCTCGACCGGCTCGATCTCGCGGCGCAGCCGCTTGAGCGTGTAGCGGTGGATGCGCGCCAGCAGATGCCGCTCGCACCACTCGACGGCCGTGGTGCCGGGCGTGAACCGGCCTTGCAGCACGGTGCCTTCGGCCTGCAGCGCGAGCAACGCGGCATCGACGTCGGCAGCGTCTAGATGCAGCGGCTTCGCGAGCGCGTCGACCGTGACCGGCCCGAGCCCGCCGAGCCGCGAGCGCAGCAGTTCACGCAGCGCGGATTCGCGGTCCGCGGGACGCTCGGCATCCGACGGCGCGTCGATCGCGGGCTGCATCGGCGCATCGGGATGCACCGCCTGCAGTACGGCCAAGCGCTCGGCCGCGACCCACAGGCCCTGCCCGGCGCGGCCTCCGTCCGCGATGCGCAGCCGCGTCGCGCGACCCGCCTTCGCCAGCGCCGTCAACCACTTCTTCCAATCGACACCGTGCGCCGCCTCGTCATCGCCGATCGCGCCGAGCAGCGTCAATGCCTCGTGCATCTCGTCGGTGTTGCGCGGCTGCGGCCAGGCTTCTTCGCGCACGCCATCGATCGCATCGGCATCGAGCTGGCCGACGTCGTCTGCGCTTTCCGGGTCGGTGTAGCGCCGGTTCTGCACGGCCAGCGTGCGGCGCTCTTCCAGCGGCGCGTCATCGAGAAACGCGTAAGGCCGCGCGTTCAGCACCTCCATCGCAAGCGGCGACGGGCCAGGCAGATCGCACGCGACCACCTCGACCTCGCCGGCCTCCATGCGGCGCAACAGCTGCAGCCAGCCGTCGGCGTCCATCGCCTCGTGCAGGCAGTCGTCCAGCGTCTGCGCGACCAGCGGATGGTCGGGCACCTCGCGCTCGCCGGCCAGGTTCTCGGCGCACGCGACCTGATCGGGGAACACTGCGGCCAGCAGGTCTTCGGACTTCATGCGCTGCAGTTGCGGCGGCACCTTGCGCCCGCCGGTGAAGCGCGGCAGCGCGAGCGCGGTGGTCGCGTTCCAGCGCCAGCGCACGCCGAACAGCGGCGCGTCGAGCAGCGCCTGCACCAGCACATGCAGCGCGGAGTTCGAATGCAGGTAGCGCGCAACCTCGGCCAGCTCGAAGCTGTGGCTGGTCGACAGCGACAGCACGATCGCGTCCTCCGTCGCCGCGGCCTGCAGCTCGAAGTTGAAGGTGCGGCAAAAGCGCTTGCGCAGCGCCAGCCCCCAGGCGCGATTGAGCCGGCTGCCGAACGGCGAATGAACCACCAGTTGCATGCCGCCCGACGCATCGAAGAAGCGCTCCAGCACGATGCGCCGCTGCGTCGGCAGCGCGCCGAGCACCGCCACGCTGCGCGCCAGGTGCTCGACGATCTGCCGCGCGGATTCGGCGTCGATGCCGACCGTGCCGGTGAGCCAGCCGATGGCCGCTTCGGTGCCGCCATCTTTCAGTGCTTGTTGAACAGCCTCGCGCAGGCGCGACACGCCGAATGACAACTCGTCGCTGCGGCCCGGCGCCTCGCCGAGCCAGAACGGAATGTTGGGCGGCGCGCCCTGCGCGTCTTCGACCCGTACCTTGCCGGACTCGATGCGCAGGATGCGGTAGCTGGTGTTGCCGAGCTGGAACACGTCGCCCGCCAGGCTCTCGACCGCGAAGTCCTCGTGCACCGTGCCGATCTTGTCGGCCTGCGGCTCCAGCACGACCGCGTAATCGCCGGTCTCGGGGATCGTGCCGCCCGAAGTCAGCGCCGTCATGCGCGCGCCCTTGCGCTCGCGCAGCAGGTGGTTGACGGCGTCGCGGTGCACGTAGCCGGCGCGCTGGCCCTGCCGCGTGCTGAAGCCGTCGGACACCATGCGCACGACCTCCATGAAGCGCTCGCGCGTGAGCTGCGCATAGGGCCAGGCGCGGCGCACCAGTGCGAAGAGCGCGTCCTCGTTCCATTCCTGGCAGGCGGTCTCGGCGACGATCTGCTGCGCCAGCACGTCGAGCGGCGCGGGCAGGATGTGCAGCGCGTCGAGTTCGCCGCGGCGCACGCAGTCGAGCAGCGCCGCGCACTCGACCAGCTCGTCGCGCGACTGCGGGAAGAGCCGCGCCTTCGGCACGCCGCCGACCGCGTGGCCGGCACGGCCGGCGCGCTGCAGAAAGCTCGCGATCGAGCGCGGCGAGCCGAGTTGGCAGACCAGGTCGACGTCGCCGATGTCCAGCCCCAATTCGAGCGATGCGGTCGCGACCAGCACCTTGAGATCGCCGCGCTTCAGGCGCTGCTCGGCGTCGAGCCGCGTCTCTTTCGACAGGCTGCCGTGGTGCGCGGCCACCGCGTCCTTGCCGAGGATGTCGCCCAGGTGCCGCGCGGTGCGCTCGGCCATGCGGCGCGTGTTGACGAAGACCAGCGTCGTGGTGTGCAGCCACACCAGCTCGGCCACGCGTGCGTAGACCTGCGTCCACTGGTCGTTCGACATCACCACGTCGAGCGGCGTCGGCGGCAGCTCCAGCGCCAGGTCGCGCTGCTTGGTGTAGCCGATGTCGACGATCGCGCAGTCCGCCACGCCATCGTGCGTCGCGCCCGCGCCGACCAGGAAGCGCGCGACTTCGTCGATCGGCTTCTGCGTGGCCGACAGGCCGATGCGCACCGGCCGCACGCCGCCCTCCTCGGCCAGGCACAGCGCCTGCAGCCGCTCCAGCGACAGCGCCAGGTGGCTGCCGCGCTTGCTGGTCGCCACCGCATGGATTTCGTCGACGATCACGCTGCGCACGGTCGCGAGCATCTTGCGGCCCGACGCCGAGCCGAGCAGCACGTAGAGCGATTCGGGCGTCGTCACCAGGATGTGCGGTGGGCGGCGCAGGCTCTGCTGCCGCTCGCGCTGCGGCGTGTCGCCGGTGCGGACGGCGGTGCGGATGTCGACGTCGAGCAGGCCGAGCGCTTGCAGCTCGGCGCGGATGCCGGCGAGCGGCGCGTCGAGGTTCAGGCGGATGTCGTTGGACAGCGCCTTGAGTGGCGAGATGTAGAGGACGGCGGTTTGGTCGGGCAGGCCCGCGGGTTCGAGGCCGCGCACGACCAGATCGTCGAGTGCGGCGAGGAAGGCGGTGAGGGTCTTGCCGGAGCCGGTCGGGGCTGCGACGAGGGTGTCGCGGCGGGCGCGGATGGACGGCCACGCGGCGAGTTGGGCGGGTGTGGCGGAGGGGAAGGTTCGGGAGAACCAGGTGGTGACGGCGGGGTGGAAGGATGTCGGGAGCACGGGGCTCATCACATCAGGGCCGATGGTTAGATGTCAAGATATGGCGTCCGTGCGCGCCGCCACGGCAGCCAGCAAGGCGCTCCGTGGCCCGGAAAGCTCGGCTGCGGCGAAATCTGCAGCAGCGTCGGCGCTGACACAAGCTCCGCCTAGGAAGTGAAGGCTAAGCAAGCAAGGGGTGTTCGGCAACCGATGCCCTCGCGCCTCAGCCGATCCAGTCCCGCCACGACACATCGCCTCGCACCCGACGCGCAACATCATCGAGTCGACGGGCGAAGATCTCCCACCGACTTTCACCCCCGAACTCATCATGAAGCGACTTCACGAAGCGGCTCGCCTGGTCAATTTCGTTCTGGCGGAGGTACCAGCCCAAGACGCGTTCGTACTGAGCGAGCTTGTGGCCGGAGAGATGTGCAATCGCAGCC